>JAERSU010000208.1 GCA_016845445.1 Oceanospirillaceae bacterium
TTCCAACAGGATGCTAAAATGGAAGCCAAGGCCGGTTTGCAAATCTCACAACCATGGCCCTTACCATGCTTGGCTAGCACTTCGTCATAACTCTTTAACCCTTCTACACGCACTAGGACATAAAGCTCCTGACGGGTAAAAGCAAAGTGATCGCACAGGTCGTAACTCACCTCTACGCCTAAATCCGTCAGACTATCTTGCACCACCTTGGTGAGAGCCTGTACACAACCACCACAGCCTGTTGCCGCTTTGGTGGCATCTTTTACGTCGGCAACACTACAACAACCACCTTGTACGGCGTCAACCACATCCCCCTTGGTAACATTGTGGCAAGAACAAATACTGGCACTTGCTGGCAACTCCATGGCCATGTCAGCACTCTCGTCATCCACATTGAGCAACAACATCTCAGGATGCTCAGGTAGGCGCATGCGGTTTAGGTAAATTTGCAGCAAGTCACCATAACGGCTAGCATCGCCCACCAAAATTGCACCTAACAGGTACTCACCCTGTTCATCCACCACAAGCTTGTGATAGTGACCATGGTATTCGTCATACAAACGGTAAGTTTTTGCACCTTCGGTGCTGCCTTGAGCATCGCCTATACTAGCGACGTCGACACCTAACAATTTCAATTTAGTGCTCATGTCGGCACCGATAAAATCACCTTCCTGAGCTTGCAACTGAGCAGCTACGGCTCTGGCCATTTGATAACCAGGGGCCACCAAGCCAAAAATACGTTGCTGCCATAGGGCACATTCACCAATGGCGTAAACATTGTCTACGGATGTTTGGCACTGATCATTAATGACAATACCGCCACGTTCGCCCACTTCCAGACCTGCTTGACGAGCCAGTTGATCACGTGGACGAATACCGGCAGAGAATACCACCAGATCTGTTTCTAGCAGCTCACCGTCGGCAAATTGCAGTTGCGCACCGCCACCCTCTAAGGGCACGATAGCTTGAGTATTCTTTTGCGTATGGACCTTTACGCCTAGATCAGTGATTTTTTTACCTAGCAGCTCACCACCTTCGGTATCCAGTTGCTGCACCATTAGGCGCGGGGCAAACTCCACCACGTGGGTATCCAAACCCAAATCCACCAAGGCTTTGGCTGCTTCCAGACCTAACAGCCCCCCACCAATCACCACACCCGAACGAGCATTATGGGCAGCCGCTTTAATCCCATCTAAATCAGGTATAGTGCGATACACATGGCAGGCTTCGCCATCGTGGCCAGGCACCGGCGGAACAAAAGGGTATGACCCGGTAGCCAGTACCAATTGATCATATTCATGTTGCGTGCCATCGCTGGCAGTGATTATTTGTGCATCGGTATCTAAGGTCTCGATGCTAATCCCGGCTTTCACCTCAATACCCCAAGTTTGATACTGCGCTAAGCTGCCTAGGCTTAATTCATCAATACTGGCGCCTTCCATGTATTTAGTCAGTTGCACACGGTCATAGGCCAACAGTTTTTCTTCACTGAACACGGTAATGGCAAATTGCTCCATTACACCCTGATCAGCCAACTGCTGTAATAAGTGGTGACCGACCATACCGTTACCAACAACGGCCAAACGCGTTACAGACATTACTCTACTCCCAGACCTGCCGCGTGAGCACAAAACATCCTGCCATCAGTTGATAGCAGCGCCATAAGCGGCAGACGTCTTTGTCTTCTATATAATGATTAGGGCTTGAAAAGTGAGCAGCCCCTTTGCTCCTTTATGAATTGGTATTTAAGCCCCGCACAATTTTGGCACCTGAGCTTTACTAACCAAACTGCTCTTATATTTGCAGCAATCATGCCAAAAAACAAAACCCCTTAAATAACAAAGATTTAAGGGGTTTATTGAGCTAAATCAAGTTTCAATTAGTGCACCCTATTTGTGCACTTACCACCAATACAGCCAGGTCTGCACTAACAATAAACACAACAACATCAAGCTGGTCCCCTGCCAAAAGCGCAATGGATTACGCTCCATCAAAGGCACCCAGCTAGGATCTTGCAGTTCTTCATTGGGTTCATTTAAGTCACGCCAAAACTCCGACAAGGCAGCGTACCTTTGGCGCGGCTCGGGATTTAGCGCCTTGCGTAAGGCGGCATCTAGCCAAATGGGCAGGTCAGTTCGCCAAGCCAACATAGACTGATAACGGAATTGCGATAAGCGTGAATAAGACTGCCAGTGTGCAGGCTTGTCGCCATAGGGTAGATGCCCGGTCAATAGCTCATAGGTGATGCAAGCGATAGCAAAGGCATCCGCTCGCTGACAGGCCTGTCCCAACACCAATTCAGGAGCACTGTATTCCAAGGCGCCTACTCGTTGTTCCGTGGCCTTGCCTAAACCGGCCACGGAGGCACTGCCATAGTCAATAATGGTTAACTTACCTTCTGCATCAACAAGAATATTCTCTGGGCGCAAATCACGATGCTGTACCCCTTGGCGTTGTAAATAACGTATGGCGGCAATCATTTGCTTCACTATATTGCGTACTTGGGGCAGGCTTAAAACACCTTGATCTAGGCGCCATTGACGCAAATGAATACCTTCCACCATAGGCATCAATAAATAGTTAGCACTGGCATTAGCTGGACGCTCAATGCCCGTTAACAAGGACTCGTGCTGTAAACTACGGGACAACCATTCCTCTTGCGCAAAGGCGCTTAGGGCCTGACTATCATCTTGCAGATTTTCACTCGGGGCTTTTAAAACACATACCTTGCCAGTGCTATCTTTCACTCGATATAGGTGGCTTCGGCTCGTCGCCGCAAGGCACTCTAGCACCTCAAAGCCATCCAGTTTTTGGCCAACCTGCAAAGCGGGTGGTATGGGCATTAAAGATTTACCCATACCCTTAGCATGGGGGGCTTTTTCAGCCGGCAATTGGTCGATACGCAACAGCACAGCGGTAAGATCATCCTGCACTTCTGCAGCAGCGGCCCAGGTCACTAGCTGCTGACACTGAGCATCCAAATCTGACTCGGCTAAGGCACCACTACTGGCCACTAAACGCTCCATCATCATAAGATCATGAATACGCTGATGCACACCATCACTAGCCAGTAGTACCATGTCCTTGAGCTGTAGTTCATGCACGTAATAATCGATCTTCACCTGCATTTCTGCGCCTAACACACGGGACAGCACATACTGATTGCCAGCCCAATAGTTATGATCCTTAGTGAGTTGCTGTAGCTCACCATCACGGATCAAATAGGCCCGGCTATCGCCAATATGAAAGATATGCAATTGACGTTCGCGGACAATGGCCACTGTGAAGGTAGTTAAGCGTTGCTGGCCAATACGTTGATCTGATTGATTATGTCGGTACAGCCAACGATTCAAGCTAGTTAGCACCTGGCTCGCAGACTGTTCCACACGCCAGGTTTTCGGCGTATTAAAGTAATCCTGAATAAACCCGGTAACCGCCGTTTGGGCAGCAAGCTGCCCATCCTGACAATGGCTAACGCCATCAGCCACCACCGCCACCATGCCCTTGTGGCCAATTGATGCCAGATTATCACCACGAATAGCCAAGGCATCTTGATTATGACCGGACTTACCCGCCTGACTGAAAGCGCCGGCGGTGACCTGCAATTGCCTAGTCATGCCTAACCTACTTTGATCATTACAACGCTGCCATCCTCGGCCACTTCGTGCACATGGCCTTTTGGCTCACGCAATAAGGTCAAAGCGCCTAAGCCTAGCAATGCGGTAAAACTCATCAACATGAAAAACTCATGGTAAGTTAACGTAGTTAGCATGGTTAAATAGAACACCGCACCAACATTACCATAGGCACCGGTCATACCGGCAATCTGGCCAGTCAAACGACGTTTGATCAAGGGCACCACAGAGAAGACGGCGCCTTCACCAGCCTGCACAAAGAAGGAACAAGCCATGGCAGCCAGCACTGCCAAGGCTATTGGCCAGCTAGCATCAATCAAGGCCATAGCACCGTAGCCTGCAACCAGACCCATAGTCAAAATTAACAGCGTTAGCTTACGACCAAAGCGATCGCTCAACCAGCCACCGCCTGGGCGCGACATGAGGTTCATAAAAGCATAGGCAGAAGCTAATAGACCTGCCACTACCATGTCCAGCTCAAACACCTGGGCAAAGAACAGTGGCAACATGGAAACCACGGCCAACTCAGAACCAAAGGTAGCAAAGTACATAACGTTCAATACGGCGACCTGCTTAAAGTCATAACGATCATGTTCTTCAATTTCATCATTAAATACCGGGCGATTCACACGATAAGCAGACCAAACATCATACACAAGCACAGCGGCCAAACTAGCCAAAACAATGCTATAGGTAGACTCACTTATCAGCGCCACACCGGCTGGAGACAGTTTCCACGCTAGCACAGCCAAAGCAAGGTAAAACGGGATCTTCATCACCAACAGTAGGGCAAAGTCACCGCGACTGGTCACTTCTAAGCCACCCATATGGCGCGCCTTAAAGTAGGTGCCACCCTTAGGTGTATCGGTGACATTGTGCCACCAGATCCAGGCAAAAATAAGACTTAGTAGGCCCGTGGAAGCCACGGCCCAGCGCCAACCTTCATCACCGCCAAACCATAGGGCAACAACCGGCAAGCTCATGGCCGCGGCGGCAGAACCAAAGTTGCCCCAGCCACCATAAATACCTTCAGCGGTGCCTAGTTCATTAGCTGGGAACCATTCACTCACCATGCGAATGCCCACTACAAAACCGGCACCAACAAAACCGAGTGCCAGACGAGAGAAGGCAAGGGTTTCAAAATCATCAGCGAAGGCAAACACCCAGCATGGAATACTCACCGCGGCAAGAATTAATGTATATATTAAACGTGGGCCAAAACGATCCGTGAGCATACCGATAATGATTCGAGCTGGAATAGCCAGAGCCACGTTTAGCACCAGCAATGTGCTAATTTGAGCTTTGGTTAAACCAAGGGTTGCGCTAATGGAGCCTAATAGTGGTGCATGGTTGAACCACACTACAAAGGTCAGAAAGAACGCCATCCAACTGAGGTGGAGTATTTTCATCTTGCCCGTAAAGGAGCGAAGATTAAGTGGAGCTTCTTGCATAATATGCCTCTTAAAAAATAAAAAAAGGCGCCCCATTCGTAAGAATGGTAAGCGCCTTTGCTAATTGGAAACTGGTTTAATAGAAAAAATTAACTATGTAACACTTGCCGAGCTATATCCGCCATGGACACCCCGCGACTCATTGCCAAACGCTGCATAGCAGCATGAGCACGGGCTTCGCTGACGTTTTGTTGCTGCATTAACTTACCCTTGGCCTGATTAATAATCTGTACATCAGCTAGCTTTTGCTGCTGTGACTTTAGCTGACTTTGTTGCTTAGCTATGGCTTTATAGCGTGCCTGAGCCACTTGCATTAATTGGCTAAAACGCTCATTCGGCCATGGACCCACATGCACCAAGGACACGTTAGCTTCAACCAACAGTTCAACCACAGCATCACTTGCACTAGTTAGAAACACCAGACAAGGAGCCTGTAGCGGCTCAAGTTGCACAATTAACTGTTGAGCCTGTATGGCATCCATACCCTTGTTATAATACAAGTAAGCAAAGGTGTCGCGCTTAGGGTAGAAGCCTGCAACATAATTCAATCGATAATCTAATCTCGGTGCCATCTTCTCCATGGCATTTTGCAGGGACGAGGATCCTAGTTGGATTTGTAAACAAGGGGGCATGGCAAACTATCCATAGTGCGCTTCTATTGCAAATGAAAAGCAAGACCTATGCCAAAACGAATATTTTATTTAAATCAAAGAGTTAGACAGAAAGCAAGCGCAAGAAAAGGTATTCATGCACCACTAGAGCGCCCTAAAAGACGGCACTATATAAAAACAGTGCACAATAAAGACACACCATTAACGACGTTTAGCTAGTTCACGATAAAGGGCTTCATGGGTAACGGCCAGCTCCTTGGCCAAGCCCTGCCAATGGCCTTTGGCAGGTAGTTCGCCATACTCTGCTAGCCAGCAATCTAATCGTTGGGCGACAGTTTTGCGGCTCAGCATCTCACTACGCAAGCGGGCTTTTTGCACACTTTGCGCCAGGTATCGCCCCCATGCCATGGCAAAATCAGTATCCGTGGCTAGTAGCTGATGCAGGCTTTCAAGGCCAACCTGATACAGACATGCGGGTTCCACACAGTCAGCACGGCAGTGGTACTGATCGGAATAGACAGAAGCCTCTGCCACCACCGCGCCAGCTCGTGCTCGTTGCAGCACCATGGCTTGCCCATCAGCCAGATGGCGCACTAGTTCTACCTCACCACTGATCACTAGATACAGATTTTCCACCTTGTCAGCTTGCTGAAACAAGGTGCTGTTGGCAGCTAACTCTTGCTGGTAGCCGGGCAAAGCCAATAATTGTTCGATAAAATCACTCATATGATCACTATCATATGCAACCCATGGGTCTACTGGCAAGCTATGAGGCTTGTCGATTAGTCTTAACAGGGTTTATCTTATGAAAGTTATTATGCCGTTAGTTTTAGGCCTATGCCTAAGCACCACCACCTTAGCCGCCGGAAATCACGCTCAAGGGGTGTCCAAATACGCTGGCCAAGAATCCCGTGCCATCAAAAGTCTCTCCGCAGCGGACATTGAAGAACTAGAACGCGGTGGTGGCTGGGGTTTGGCCAAGGCAGCTGAGCTTAATGGTGTGCCGGGCCCTGCACATCTGCTAGAGCTAGCCAACGAGATTCACCTAAGCAGTGATCAACGCCAACAGATCAAAGGCATCTTTGCCGACATGAATGCCCAAGCCAAACAGCTGGGCTTGCAGTTAATCGCTCTGGAAACGCAACTGGAAGTGCACTTTCAGGCGCGCTCCATTAACGACGAACTATTAAAGTCTTTATTAAGGCAGATAGCCGATACCCGCTATGAGCTACGCTATACCCATCTGGCCACCCATCTACAAACGCCAGACATCTTATCGGCTGAACAGATCAACCACTACAACCAATTGCGCGGCTATGACAAGCCAGATCTATGTGACTTTGTACCAGAAGGCCATGACCCAGACATGTGGCGCATGCACAACGGTTGTAACTAGCACTGCCGCAAGGCAAGGAGAACCTACCTGCTCCTAGCAGGACGCCGTGAATACATCCATGTAGGCTTCGCTGAGGCATCCCTGCCTCAGAGACCTGCTAGGAGCAGGTAGGCACTCCTTGCTGTAGCCTCAGTGATAAATTTAAGCACCGCCGCTACGGGCTTCCTGCCCTCTCGCGGTATACATTACATCCTTGTAAATAAAAAAACCGGCTAGATAGCCGGTTTTTCTTTAAAGCAAGATCAATTACTTGATCTTGGCTTCCTTGTACATAACGTGCTTGCGGACTTTAGGATCGTACTTTTTGATCTCCATCTTGTCAGGCATGTTACGCTTGTTCTTGGTGGTGGTGTAGAAGTGACCAGTACCGGCGCTGGAAACCAGCTTAATCTTATCGCGCATGAGTCAGCTCCTTATACCTTAACGCCGTTGGCACGAATTTCGGCCAATACAGCATCAATACCTTTTTTGTCGATAATACGCATACCTTTAGAAGTAACGCGTAGACGAACGAATTTGTTTTCGCTTTCAACCCAGAAACGGTGCCAATGCAGGTTTGGCAAGAAGCGACGACGAGTTTTGTTGTGTGCGTGAGACACATTGTTACCAGCGACAGGGCGCTTACCGGTAACCATACATACTCTGGACATTTTAATACCTCAATTTGGTGTCTTGAATCAGGCCCCATGCCGGATTCTCAGGCGGAGCAGCCCTCCAGTGGGCCAATATCCGTACCAGCCTTATAACGCCTTGTAACTGGCGGCAAAATAAGGGACGCGAAGTATAGCAGAGTAATTGTCAGATGAAAACCTAATTATACGGCCACTTTTGTTGCTGGTATAAGCGGTGTGACATGCAACTGGCTACGGCCTAACTCGGCTTGCCATAGGTCGTAACTAGATTGTTGTCCCAGCCAGCTTTCCGCCGATGTATTGAAGGCGATGGACAACCTCACCGCCATTTCGGGAGTAATAGGTGCGCGACAATTAACAATGCTTGATAAAGTCTTTCTGCTAACGCCTAAAGCTTTCGCCGCTTCGGTTATCGTCAATCCAAGGGGATCCAAACAAAGCTCTTTTAAGCCTTCACCGGGGTGGGGTGGATTATACATTTTCATTTTTTGACTCAATGGTAATCTTCATAATTAATGACTTCCTCATAACCGTCTTTAAAGCGGAATGTAACTCGCCAATTGCCACTCACCCTGACAGACCAATATCCTTGCCGCACACCAATCAAAGGATGCAGATACAAACCTGGTAAATTCATATCACTGGCCTGCCAAGACACTTCTAAGCGCCCCAATATCTGCCCCAATCGATGAGCATGTTTAGCCTGAATGCCGGCCACACTGCCAGTACGATAGAACTTTTCTAGCCCCTTGTGCTTGAATGACTTAATCACAAGTGTAACCCATCAGGTTACACGCAGCAAACCGCACCATCACAACCATCCTCGATCAGCAAAAGACACCCACTGCCTTAAACCAACCACAATATGATCTAGCACCCGTACTCCCACCAGGTCCAAAGCCTGCACCAAGCTATCGGTTATTAAGCGGTCACTGTGACTGGGTTCAGCCACGCCAGATGGGTGATTATGGGATAGAATTACGGCAGCAGCATTGTGCTTTAGGGCACTTTTTACCACTTCTCGGGGATGCACCGAGGCGCTGTCTATGGTGCCTTGAAAGAGTTCTTCTAAATGAATAATTCGGTGCTGACTATCCAGCAACAATAGTGCAAACACTTCACGCTGCTGGTGACCTAGATGCTGGCACAGGTATTCGCCGACTTGACGACTGGAAGCCATATTTAATGGCTCTTGCAGTTGCTCTTTAGCAAGCCGCAAGCCGAGTTCTTTTACCGCCTGTAACTGGGCATATTTACTGGGCCCAAGGCCTGGCACGGCACACACAGACTGCACAGGAGCCTGCAACAGGTCATGCAAGCTACCAAATTCCTGCAATAGTTGACGGGCAAGGTCAACGGCACTAGCACCGGCAACGCCGGTACGCAAAAAGATGGCTAATAATTCAGCATCAGATAAAGATTGTGGCCCTACCGATAACAAACGCTCTCTAGGTCGTTCGCTACTAGGCCAGTGTTTGATCGCCATGGCATCCTTGCCTCTACGATGAGATAGGTAACTTTCAGTCTAGCAGCTAATTGCCTAAATAGTAGTCATAAGCCTGCTCGGCCGTCATGCTGCCTACCTCATTAAAGCAAGCCATATAGGCGTCATTGACTCGTCGTTCGGCGTATAATTGTTCTTTTTGCCACTCGACCAGCTTCTCCTTTTCTAGTTCACCATCGATGGCCACAGGTGTGTCAGTGCAGATTTTTTCTAGTGTCGGTTCTTCCGTTGCTGTGCAGGTCGTCACCAATTGACCATTAACCTGGCTTGAAACACATACGGTTTCACTACTCTCAACAATGGTTTCAGTACACGCTTCCACCAGCCGATAACCATTTAGTAAGGCCTGCTCTATTTCAGCAATCGTGTTTTTTACCTCGGCCAGTTTATCACGCTGATGACTCACCAAACGGTCCCGCTCACAGACATACTCCGTTCTAGTCTGGGTATCCATCTGTTGAAAGTCATCCAACGAAGCACAGGCCGAGAGCAGTAAAGACAGCAACGCTAGAGCACTAAACCTCTGCCACATAAGTTATTCCTTGGCTAAATAGTTTACTAACGGCAGGGTGCCATCAATGGCCACTTCCACCTTATCACCTGGCTGTAAGAACTTTGACGGGCTAAAGCCCATACCCACACCAGCCGGCGTACCTGTGGCAATCACGTCACCTGGCTCAAGGGTAATACCGCGAGACAGGGTCTCAATAATGGACGGCACATCAAATATCATTAGCTCTAGGGTGGCATCCTGACGCACCTCGTCATTGACGGCACAGGTTAAACGCACCTTGCCATCCAGAGCCTTACCATGGGTAGGTGTCACCACCGGTCCCATGGGGCCAAAGCCATCTAGGCTTTTACCAATGTGCCACTGGGTATGGCGGCGCTGTAGATCGCGGGCAGAGACATCGTTGTAGCAGCTATAACCAAACACATACCGCCACGCATCAGCAGCACTCACATTGGTACAACGCTTGCCAATAACAATGGCCAATTCACCTTCATAATCAATTTTCTCAGTGACACCAGTATGCAGAGGAATGTCATCCTGTGGGCCAATGAGCGTATTGGTGGCCTTGGTAAACACAATAGGGTGCTTGGGCAGATCCGATTCAGCATCTAGCTTTCTGGCAATTTCTGCGGCATGGTCAGCGTAATTCTTACCAATACAAAAGACATTACGACGGGCCTTGCCAAATGGTGTCTGCAAAGCCTCATCGGCGTAGGGCTGACATGCAACATTTTGGCCTACCGCTTCTCGTGCTAAGGCCTCAGTGGCCTGCTGTGCCGACCCCCCTGCCTCGATAAGCGCATACAAATCTGTAGCCGGAAGGGGAATACCAAGACGAGAAGCGGCCTCCACCAAACCGACGATTTTGTCATCAATGACAGCGGCCAAATGGCCATTCTTTAATTTGCCGTAATGCATCGTGCATCCTTTTGATCATCAATACGTCATTGCCAACGCCGTGTAGCAATCTGCAGCAGCCTAGCACTGTGCTAAAAGCGAGACTGCCGCACCGCTGCGCGCTTTGCAATGAGGGTTAATATTGACCTACAGCATAGCTTTTAGAAGGATTATTTCAACCATTGATATTCGAAAGTCATAAGTCGCATATCGAAAAGCGCCAAGTTTAGTTATAATAGCGCCTCTTTTTTAGGCCATGGTGTGCCACCAGCACAAACTCTGGCTGCATATATACTACCCACAACTCTCTAACACTATTAGGAGTGTCACTATGAAGAGCCCAGTTAACGTTGTTATCACCGGTGCCGCCGGCCAGATTTCTTACTCTTTGATTTTCCGTATCGCGCAAGGCGAAATGCTAGGTGCTGACCAGCCTGTAAACCTAAAGCTGTTGGAAATCACCCCAGCTTTGGAAGCCCTGAACGGCGTAGTAATGGAAATTGAAGACTGTGCTTTCCCTCTGGTAGCTTCCATCACTGCTACAGACGATGCCAACGTTGCTTTTGACGATGCTCACTACGGCCTATTGGTTGGCGCCCGTCCACGTGGCCCAGGCATGGAACGTAAGGACCTGCTAGAAGCCAACGCCAACATCTTTACCGCTCAAGGTAAGGCTATCAACGACAACGCTAATAAGGACGTGAAAATCTTGGTAGTCGGCAACCCAGCCAACACCAACGCTTACATCGCCATGAAGAGCGCTCCAAACATCAATCCACGTCAGTTTACTGCCATGACTCGTCTTGACCACAACCGTGCTCTGACTCAGCTAGCCAACAAGACTGGCGCTACGGTAAGCGACATCAGCAACATGTGCGTATGGGGCAACCACTCCGCAACCATGTACGCTGACATTACCAAGGCCACTGTTAACGGCACTGCTGCTACTGACCAGGTTGACCAAGCGTGGATCGACAACGACTTTATCCCCACCATCGCTCAGCGTGGTGCCGCCATCATCAAGGCTCGCGGTGCATCTTCTGCTGCTTCTGCTGCTAACGCAGCCATCGACCATATGCGTCTATGGGCTGCTGGTACTAACGGCGAGTGGACATCCATGGGTATCCCATCCGACGGCTCCTACGGTATTCCTGAAGGTCTGATGTACTCCTTCCCAGTGACCTGCGAAAACGGCGACTACAGCATCGTTCAAGGCCTGGAAATCGACGCTGCTTCTCAAGCACGTATGGACACTACTCAGCAAGAACTGGAAGAAGAGCGCGACGCTATCGCTCACCTACTGGGTTAATGCATGTCGGGCTAAAGCCCGACCTACAGCATAGTCCTAAAAAAGGGTCAGATGATTTGCATCTGACCCTTTTTTTGTTTTTGCCGTATACTGGCGCCCATGAGCCCGGAAATCGACATACCTTACCCACCTCGCACCTGGTTACAGACCAATCTAAAGCCTCTGTATCTGGTTGCTATGTTGCTGCTTATACCAATATGGCTGTTGGTGAGCTGGTATATCTTCACCAATCAAGCACAACAGGGCCTGCGTCAACAGATAGAGAATGATTTGATCTTATTTGCTGACAGCCTCGACAGCGAATTAGAAAAGTACCGCTTCGTGCCCAAGATGCTCATCATGGATTCCACCTTAGCCAACGCTATCATGAATCCAAACATGCGTCAGTTCCGTAATATCTACGATCACCTGCAGCACATTCGCACGGTGACCGCCGCTGACGAGGTGTTTTTGCTCGACACCAGCGGCACTACTTTGGCATCTACTGCAACGGATAACCAAGGGCTCAATTATGCTCATACACCCTATTTTAGGGCGGCCAAAAACGGTACCTCAGGTGGCTTTTTTACCCTTGGTGTGAATGCCGGCATCCGCGGCTACTATTTTAGTGAACCGCTATTTGATACCAATACCGATGATGTCATTGGGGTGGTGGTGGTGAAGGTGAATATGTCACGCCTGGAACGCGGCTGGCTTAATCGCGGCACACCCATGATGATCACCGACGAGTATGGTGTGGTGATTGCCGCCAGCGTGCCCAGTTGGTTATTCACTACCAGAAGCCGATTAAATCAACAGGCCAAGGAAGCCATTAAAGCAACCAGTAAATACCCCACCACGTCTTTTCCAGCCTTACAAACCAAACTGATCGCTGACATTGAAGGAGCCCGTTTAGTGAGCCTACCCAAATCGGGCTTTGCCGAGGTGATGGAAGTCAACCTACCTCTGCCTCAGGTAGGCTGGCAGCTCTATGGCCACGCTGACCTGCAACAATTAAACCACGCCATACAACGTAATACGGCCATTGCGGTATTGTTGTTTATCCTTACCCTCTCCCTTGCCTATGTGATCATTCAACGTCGCCTGCAATTTCAAGAAACCCTGGTGCGCAGAGAAATCAACCAGCAACGTTTGCAACAGGCCAAAGATATGTTGGAAGTACGCGTAACGGAACGCACCAAAGAACTACAAGATAGCCACGATGAGCTAAAGCGCACACAAACAGAGCTGATCCACGCCGCCAAGCTTGCCACCTTAGGGCAGATGGCCACCAGTGTCACCCACGAAATAAACCAACCGCTGACCGCTATCCAGACCACAGCCGAAAATGCTGAGCAATGGCTGCAGCGAGATAACTACCAACGGGTTGAGGAAAATCTTGGTAACATTAAAAAACTTGCCCACAAGATGGCTGCCATTACCTCTCACTTAAAAACCTTTGGCCGCAAAACTGACAACACCACTAGCTGGGTCAAACTTGACGAGGCCATTAACAACGCCATTGAGCTGATTACTCTGCGCTGCAAGCAAGAGCAGGTAGAACTGCAGGTGGAAGACAGCGGGGGGTTGCTGGTAAAGGCCGATCTAGTGCGCTTGGAGCAGGTGCTAATCAATCTGCTCACCAACGCCCTCGATGCCATGCAGGAAAGCACCATTAAACAACTCAAACTAAGCTGTGTGCAAATGACCAAACAGGTGTGTGTTAAAGTGGCCGATTCGGGTACCGGCATCGACACCCAACACCTAGAGCAGCTGTTTGACCCCTTCTTTACCACCAAGTCAACGGGCGCCGGATTAGGCCTTGGCCTGTCTATTTCTTACAGTATAATTGATGCCATGGGTGGCAGCCTTAGTGCCCATAACCGCCCCCAAGGAGGCGCTGAATTCTGCCTCCGCCTGACCTTTGAGGAGCCTGACAGTGGAGCTTAATCCCACCGCCAACAAACACGTCGCCATTATTGATGACAATGCTGAGATCCGTGCATCACTCGCCGAGCTGTTAGAACTGGCAGACTATAAAGTCAGCACCTTTTCTACGGCTGACGCTGCTGTCAGAGCGCTTGATGGCGACTTCCCGGGTGTGGTTGTGAGCGATCTGCGCATGCCCGGTATGGATGGCATGGGGCTGTTACAGTCCATGCAAAACATCGATCAAGAACTACCAGTGATAATGATTACTGGCCATGGAGATATCCAAACTGCCGTGGAAGCCATGCAACATGGTGCCTATGACTTTATCGCCAAACCTTTCCAACGGGAACACCTGTTAGAGGTCATTAATCGAGCCATGGATATGCGCCGCCTGGTAATGGAGAATCGCGAGTTAAAGGACTCTTTGCAACGCGACAGCGCCCACGCTATCGTTGGACAATCGGCACCCATGCAAGCCCTCAAAGCCAAGGTAACCAAGTTGGCCAACGCCGATGTGAGCACCCTAATACACGGCGAGACAGGTACCGGCAAAGAACTGATTGCGCGCAATTTACATGAACAAAGTCAACGCCGAGACGGTCCATTTGTGGCCATCAACTGTGCCGCCCTACCCGACAGCATGATGGAAGCAGAGCTATTTGGCCATGAAGCTGGGGCCTTTACCGATGCTAAAAAAGCCCGCGTGGGCAAGTTTGAATTTGCCCACACAGGCACCATCTTCCTCGACGAAATCGAGAGTATTCCTTTAAGTTTGGCAGTCAAGATCTTGCGTGTACTGCAAGAGCGCAAGGTAGAGCGTCTAGGCGCCAACCAGTCCATTAATATTGATGTGCGTATCATTGCCGCCACTAAAACTGACCTCAAGGCCATGGCAGAGCGAGGCGAGTTTCGAGAAGACCTGTATTACCGCCTAAATGTCGTAGAACTCTTCTTGCCACCACTACGTCAACGCGGTGAAGACATCCTACAGCTATTCCGTTACTTTATGGCCAAAGCTGCAGAACGCTTTAGCTTGCCAGTGCCAGCCCTATCTATGGATGCCATGGATACCATTATGCAACATAGCTGGCCGGGCAATGTGCGTGAACTGATTAATGTGGCCGAACGCTTTGTACTCACCGACATGCTCTTGGATCAACAAACCCTGGAATCCTGGCAAGATACTGATGTTGTATTAACCCTGCCCCTGATGGTAGAGCAATATGAGCAACGTTTGATCGAGCAAGCCTTATCCCAAGCTCAAGGCTCCATCAAACAGACCTATGAAGCCCTGGGCATCCCCCGTAAAACCCTGTATGACAAGCTAGCCAAGTACGGCATCGATCGCCAGCGTTTTACAGAATAATAGACTAGCTATGTAGTGCTTTAATGGCAAATTCTGGATCAGTATCCAATATCTTTAACAACGCCTTTGCTGGGCCTGTTGGGTGACGGCGACCTTGCTCCCAATTCTCTAGGGTGCGCTTGCTAACGCCCATGACATTGGCAAAACGGTTCTGACTTAAACCCGTTTTTGCTCGGATAGCCTTAACCTCAGGCTCAGGAAAACTAAGCATTCGACTAGGCTCAGCTTGCCCAGCCATGATTTCCTTGGCTTGCTCTATACTTTCAACAAGCTCATCAAACATCGCATTTTGCATATTCACCACTTTTCCACTAACTTTGCTAAGACATTCAATTGTTCTTTTGTTAGATCTTCTTGGTTTCGCTTTGTATAAATATAAAGCATATAAATTTGCTCATCTTGAGCAAGCCAATAATAAATTATACGCACACCTGAACGCTTACCTTGGCCACCAAGCCGCCAACGTACTTTGCGTAGTCCACGGGTACCTGGTATGACAGCACCCATTGCTGGCCGATAAATTAGTGCCTCTTGTAAAGCCTTATAATGCTCGTCATCCATCATGCTAGTAACCAGTTTTGTAAACACTGGAGTTTCTACGAATAACATGACACTCTCCCTTATTAATAATACGCCAGTGGCGTATATTTAACAAATCCTTTTGCCTGCCAATTAGTGTAGACTAAGTATCATGAAGTGCTATTTAACGTGTGCGGATTCCCACACACTGCTGCTGAAAAAGCGTGTGGACATCCGCACACTTTCCCTACCACAAAATAATTTTATTGTTTGTTTTCAATATGTTACAAAGTTGGCACAGGCTTTGCTCTAATGATATTCAGTTGCACATCAACTATTTATCAAACCAACAACAATCACAACTTGAGGTTGAACAATGAAAACTTTAATGAAAACTACTCTGGCTGCGGCCATGGCACTGGGCATGACCGCCACACCAGCAATGGCAAGCGACGTTTGTCAGGATGGTGAGATCGTTATTAAATTCTCCCACGTAACCAACACTGACAAGCACCCTAAGGGTATCGCTGCTACCGAGTTTGCTAAGCGCGTCAACTCCGAAATGGACGGCAAGGTTTGTTTGGAAGTGTATCCTAACTCCACCCTTTACGGTGACGGCAAGGTACTAGAAGCCATGTTGATGGGCGACGTACAGATGGCCGCCCCGTCGCTATCCAAGTTTGAAAAGTACACCAAGCAATTCCGTTTGTTTGACCTGCCATTTATGTTTAAGAACATGGATGCAGTAGATGAGTTCCAATCTTCCGCAACAGGTCAAGCTATGAAGGAATCCATGGTTCGTCGTGGTCTGCTAGGTCTGGAATTCTGGCACAATGGCCTGAAGCAGCTGTCTGCTACCAAGCCGTTGCTAGAACCTGCCGATGCTGAAGGATTGAAGTTCCGTGTGCAGGCTTCTGATGTACTAGTGGCGCAGTTCAAAGCAGTCGGTGCGGTACCACAGAAGATGGCCTTCTCGGAAGTTTACCAGGGCCTACAATCCGGCACTATCCAGGGTCAGGAAAACACCTACTCCAACATCTATGGTAAGAAATTCTTCGAAGTACAGGATTCTGTCACCGAATCTAACCACGGTATCATCGACTATCTAGTAGTTACCTCTGCCGAATTCTGGGAAGGCCTGCCAGCGGCAGAGCGTAACCAGCTGGAAACCATCCTGCGTGAAGTAACCGTTTCCCGTAACGCCAAGGCCTTCGGTGTAAACGAAGAGAACAAGCAGGCCATCATTGCGGCTGGCAAGACGGTGCACCAGTTGACCGACGCTCAGCGCGCGGCATGGAAATCTGCTATGCTGCCCGTATGGGACCAGTTCAAGAAGGACGTAGGTCAAGACAACATCGACGCTGCCCAGGCTATCAACGCCAAGCACTAAGCGTTAACGATTATCCCTGCTCCACTGAGCAGGGATAACTCAATCCCCATGGTCGCGTCTGTTTCTGCGTAGGCGGGGCCATTTACTCTTTTGGTTTGTCTATGCCAGTATTAAAGCAAAGGCACAACCCTAGGGATTTATTATGCAAGAACCTAAACATCTCTCACGTACTGACCACTGGGAGCGGAACTTTATCGCCCTCATGTTAGGCCTGATGACCATGGTGACCTTTATCAACGTGGTGATCCGTAAACTCCAGGAAATGGACTTTTGGCGCGCTGAATGGTTTGCCCCAATTGCCGAACCCCTATCCGAATTTGGCCTGCAATCCCTTGAGATCACTGTCTTTCTATTTGGCTGGTTAGTCATTGTAGGCACCCCTTACACGGTAAAGATCAAAGCCCAATTGGGTGTGGATGTGGCCTTGCATTATATGTCGCCAAGCATACGTAAGGTCAGCACCTTGATTGCGGTCAGCGCCTGCCTAGCCTATGCCCTGCTATTGTTAAAAGGCAGCTACGACTACTGGGCTCCCTTCGCCAACCTGCCACCCACAGAAGGCCGCTGGTTCCCTGAAGGCTTTAAAGGCCGCTTCCTGGAACAGGGCTTCTATGAAGTGAACGACATCGTAATGCCCGCCTGGGGGCAATTCCTAGCTGACTGGTTTAATTACGGTGAAGAATACGAAAAAATCCCACGCTTTATTCCTTATTTTGCCCTGCCTTTAGGCATGGTCATGCTGGTCTGGCGCTATGTGCGTGTGGCCAAAGACGTGGTGCAAAACAAGGCTGACATGATTATCGCCAGCCATGAAGCCGAAGACATGGTGGAAGAAGCCGCCGCCAAAGCTGAGAAGGAAAACTAATCGTGGAAGCGCTAATACTATTTATCTTGGTCATCACCCTTTTGTTAGTGGGTGTGCCTATTGCCATTTCCTTGGGCTTAAGCTCCATTTTGTTCCTGTTAGTCTATTCTGACAGCTCTTTGGCATCCATTGCTCAAACCCTATTTTCGGCCTTTGAAGGCCACTATACCCTGTTGGCCATCCCCTTCTTTATTTTGGCCTCGAGCTTTATGTCCACGGGTGGTGTGGCTAAGCGCATTATTCGCTTCTCCATTGCCTGTGTTGGCCACCTGCATGGCGGTTTGGCCATAGCTGGTGTATTTGCTTGTATGATGTTCGCCGCCCTGTCTGGTTCGTCACCAGCCACCGTGGTGGCCATCGGCTCCATTGTTATCGCCGGCATGACCAAAATGGGTTATACCAAGGACTTTGCTGCGGGCGTTATCTGTAACGCTGGTACCCTAGGCATCCTCATTCCCCCATCCATTGTCATGGTGGTGTATGCTGCCGCCACGGACGTATCCGTTGGTCGTATGTTCCTAGCTGGGGTGATCCCTGGTTTGTTAGCCGGTTCCATGTTGATGCTCGGCATCTATGTCTATGCCCGTTACAAAAACATGCCCAAAGGCGAATGGGCTGGTTGGGGCGAAATTCTTGCTTCTGCCAAGGCTGCTAGCTGGGGCCTGTTCCTAATTATCATTATTCTTGGTGGTATCTATGGGGGTTACTTCACCCCTACGGAAGCTGCCGCCGTTGCTTCTGTCTACGCCTTCTTGGTATCCATGTTCATCTACCGTGATATGGGGCCCCTGAAAACCGTTGATGGGCAACGCAACTTAACTGTTTGGCAACAGCCTTCTTCCCTGCTTACCGCTTGGTTCCACAAAGACACCCGGGAAACCTTGTTTGACGCCGGTCGTTTATCCATCACCTTGTTATTTATCATCGCTAACGCCTTGATTCTAAAGCATGTATTGACCGATGAACAGATTCCACAGAGCATCGCCAACGCCATGCTAGCGGCAGGCTTAGGCCCCGTGATGTTCCTGGTAATCGTCAACGTCATCTTGCTCATTGGTGGCCAGTTCATGGAGCCATCTGGTTTGATCGTAATTGTTGCACCGCTGGTATTCCCCATCGCCATCGAACTGGGCATCGATCCGATCCATCTAGGCATCATCATGGTAGTGAACATGGAAATCGGCATGATCACGCCACCGGTTGGACTCAACCTGTTTGTCACCTCAGGTGTCGTCGGCATGCCAATGATGCGCGTGGTAAAAGCCGCCCTGCCTTGGTTGGCCATCCTCTTCGTGTTCCTGATTATGGTGACCTACATCCCAGCCCTATCCACCTTCTTGCCCACCTACTTTATGGGTCCAGAAGTCATCATCCGCTAGCCTGTTTTAGCAACAAAAAAGCCGGCTTATTGCCGGCTTTTTATTTCACGTCCTTCGGGGTCAGACCTCAGGTCTGACCCCAAGCGTAGCGAAAACTGTCCCAACTTAAACCTTAATCGCCTTATATAAACCAATTAACTTAGATCTTCCACCAGGGTCTTGATATCTTTGTGCTCAGGCATAGCCCGCGACGCGGAAACTGATGGCTGCTTGGCTGTGACGTTAAAGCTAGCCATGGTTTCATTGAGCTCGGCTGCCTGCTGCATAAGACTAGCTGCAGAAGCGGCAGAACGCTCTACCAGAGCAGTATTCTGTTGATTAATACTCTCCAACTGATTCACTGCATCATTCACCTGCTGGATGCCTTGAGCTTGCTCCATACTGGCATCGGCAATGGCTGCCACGGAGGTGGCTACCTGTTCAATATCATGATTAATGGCCTTGAGGGACTCACCGGTTTTTTGCACCAGCGCATTACTGTTAGTTACCCGTTGAGTGGTATCAGTAATCAGTTCACCAATATCCTTGGCGGCATCGGCTGAACGTTGCGCCAAGGTACGTACCTCGCCTGCGACAACCGCAAAACCACGCCCCTGTTCGCCGGCGCGAGCAGCCTCAACGGAGGCATTGAGGGCCAACAAATTGGTTTGGAAGGCAATGCCATCGATGATGGTAATAATCTCAGCGATCTTTTCACTAGCCTGAGTAACCCCATGCATGGAGTCCATGGCCTGGGTCACAATGGCGGTACTAGCTTGGGTATCCTGGCGAGCACGCTGCATCATCTCATCAGCCTGCTGGGCATTATCAGAATTAAGTTTTACCGTGCCGGCCATCTGCTCCATACTGGCAGCAGTCTGTTCCAAAGAAGCCGCCTGATCGTTAGAGCGGGCGGTCAATTCTTGACCACTGCGGTTGATAGCTTCAGCGGCACCCTTGACGCCGCTGGCCATGGTCAGTACATCGCGCACCATGGCCGACAAATTACCATTGGTATCGTTTAGAGAGCTGGCAATGAGACCTAGTTGGCCCTGATATCCAGCACTTATGCTTTCGCCTAAATCCGCATCGCTCATGGCCCCCGTCACACGGGTTACCTCAGCCACAGCGGATGACAAGGACGCCATGGAATCATTTATATGCTGCTGTAACACCTGCAGATCACCATGTAGCCGGCTTTCTACACGGGCATCAAAATCACCTTCGGCCATGGCTTGCATGACTCGCCCCATGTCTTTAAAGGCCTGTTCCATGGTCGCCATGGCATCATCTACCTGCAGCTTAACCTCACCAGTTACCCGTGCGTCTAAGCGAGCAGTAAAGTCCCCTTCGGCCAATTTTGCCATCAATTCGGAAAGACACTGCATGGTTTGTGCAACACCGGCCACAGACTGATTAGTCGCCTTCTTTAAAGCATCAAAATGACCGATCATGGGCATATCAATACGTTGACTAAAGTCACCTTCAGCCACCGCTCCCATAACCCGATTGACCTCTTGGATACCCTTTTCCATGCGACTTTGCACACGATTAAAGGCGCGGCTAGCGCGTTGGTCTGGGGCATCCCCATCAACGTTAGGCAGGCGTTTAGAAAAATCACCCGTGTCAACCAGATCTTCCAGGGCGTCGGCTAGGTTTTCCACACTAGCATTGCTACCATCACCAGCCAACCAGCCAAGACAAAAACCAAACAAACCCGCAGCCGCATACCAGGGTAGCGGCAAACTAATGTCAGCCAAGGCTAGGGCTAGCAAAGGGGCAACGGCAATGCATGCCGCAAAGAAGGCTAATGTAGGTCGACTGGTAAGACGCATATTATGGCAAATAACAAACTAGTGGCTTCCACAAACAGGCTAAGCATACCGTGTTTTGCGTACCAAAACCATGCTACCAAGTGACCGCATTATTCTCGATATTGG
>JAERSU010000209.1 GCA_016845445.1 Oceanospirillaceae bacterium
TCTCGTTTTAGCGCCTACCCGAGAACTGGCCCATCAGGTACTTACCTTAACCAACAAACTTATTAAGGGTACACGCTTACAGGTCGCCCTTATTCTAGGGGGCGAAGATTACAAGTTTCAGGCAGCCTTACTGCGCAAAACCCCGGACATTATTATCGCTACCCCTGGCCGCTTTATGGAGCATCAGCGCAAGGGACATACGGATTCTGAAAACCTGGAAATGCTCATTGTCGACGAAGCTGACCGTATGTTGGAATTGGGCTTCTGCGAAGATGTAGAAAGCATAGCAGCGGCCTGCAATCCTCAGCGTCAAACCCTGTTCTATTCTGCCACCTTACGCAATGACAAGGTGTTTAGCATGGCTAAGAGCCTGCTTTCCAATCCAGAGGAAGTGACGCTTAACGATGCTACTAAGGTACAGAAGAACATCCAGCAACAGGTAGTAATCTGCGACGATATTGAACACAAAAAGCGTGCCCTTGTGTGGCTTTTAGCCAATCAGCCCGCCAGCAAATGCCTGATTTTTGTAAACTCCCGCAAGTTAAGTGAAGAGTTAGCGCAGTTTTTACAGTCCCATAGTCATCAGGTTATTGCCCTACACGGTGAACTACCACAAGAGGAACGCAATGAAATTACCCGTGATTATCGTCAGCACCGGTTTAATATCCTGGTGGCCACAGAAGTAGCGGCACGCGGTTTGGACATTGATGGCATTGATCAGGTGATCAATTTCGACATGGCTCGCAATCTTGATGATTACCTACACCGTACGGGCCGTACGGGTCGCGCGGGTAAACAAGGCTCGGCGATTAATCTAGTTAACATTAGTGAACGACGCTTGCTTAACAGTGTAGAAGAAGCGCAAGGCGATAAGCTGCCACGCCTGCAGATAAAAGGCCTAGCCGCCAAAGTACACAAAGACGGCGACCAAGCCAAAGCCCCGCAAAGCAAGAAAAAGCCACTAAGCAAAGGCAAAGCCAAGACCAGCAAAAAGCCAAATAAGATCAATAAAACCAAGAGTCCTAAAGAACAGGCTCAAGC
Source organism: Oceanospirillaceae bacterium (assembly GCA_016845445.1). Lineage (GTDB taxonomy): Bacteria > Pseudomonadota > Gammaproteobacteria > Pseudomonadales > Balneatricaceae > Njordibacter. The sequence continues at coordinate 1,042 of JAERSU010000209.1, forward strand.
CAAAGCCAAGGCAGCCAGTGTTTGGGGTGATGGTAGTGCACCATTTGGCATGAAAAAGAATTAATCTAGGCTGTGGTTAGTGTAATTTACGCACTTTAAAGTTTCGACCTTTAATTTTGCCATTGCCAAGCTTATTTAAGGCCGTCCGCAATACATCAGCTTCCACTGCCACATAGGCCCACTGCTCACCTACCTGAATCTTGCCGATCTGATCACCCTTGATGCCCTGTTCGCCGGTTAAGGCACCGACAATGTCACCTGGGCGTACCTTTTGCTTCTTGCCACCACCGATCTGAATGGTTGCCATGGCAGGCAAGTAGGCAGCTCGACGCAGCAGATGTTTGGCTGGTAACGGCTTACTGGGCAAACTTTGCTCTAGGTAGCTTTCCAGAAGTTCTACCTTGTAACTCTCTTTATCATTGAACAGGGTGCAAGCCTTGCCTGTTGCACCTGCTCTCCCAGTTCGACCAATGCGATGCACATGCACCTCGAGTTCTCTGGCAATCTGATAGTTAATCACCAAATCCACATTGTCGATATCTAACCCACGGGCAGCCACATCGGTAGCCACCAATACCGTGGCACTCTTATTAGCAAACTGCACCAGGGTTTGGCTGCGTTGCTTTTGTTCTAAATCGCCATGCAGGGCCAAGGCGACGAAGCCAGCGGCATGTAACTCATCGGCCACCAATTGGGTTTCACGTTTGGTGTTACAGAACACCACACAACTTTCTGGTTCATATTCCTGCAACAACAACTGCACCCCATCCACGCGACTCAATTCATCATCCAGCTTGTACAGGGTTTGATCAATGGTCTGTTTGCTGTGGTTTTCTGCCACCTCAATGGTGACCGGCTTGCGCATCATATTGCCTGCCATGTTGGCAATCGCCGCTGGAAAGGTAGCACTAAACAACAGGGTCTGACGCTGGCTAGGAATGTCGGCAATGATGGCATCCAAGGATTCCTTAAACCCCATATCCAGCATCCGATCGGCCTCATCCAATACCAACATCTGCACTTGATCCAGTTGCAGGTTACCCTTGCGTACATGCTCTTCTATGCGGCCTGGCGTACCCACCACAATATGCGCACCATGTTCTAGGGAACCCACTTGTGGTCCAAAGGGCATACCACCACATAGGGTCAGCACTTTGATGTTGTGAATGCTACGGGCCAAACGACGAATTTCGCCGGCTACCTGGTCGGCCAGTTCTCGGGTTGGACACAATACCAAGCTCTGCACGCGATACCGCTCTACCTGCAGGTGATGCACAATACCCAAACCAAAGGTAGCGGTCTTGCCCGAACCCGTACGGGCTTTACCAATGACATCACTACCCTGTAATACCGATGGTAAGGCCTGCTCTTGAATGGGGGTCATGTATTGATAACCCAGTTGATCAAGGTTCGCCAGCACGGCAGGGTCTAGTGATAGGCTTGAAAAGCGTTGTTTTGCAGAAGCAGTAGACATGGCAAACACCAAATAAACAAGTAACATGGCTATTCTAACGCAATTAGCGTGGCACTAGGATAAAATGTCCCTTTAACACACCACTGCGATCCAACGATGGCCACCGAAATAGAACGTAAATTCCTGGTCGATGTGTCTCGACTACCCACTTTGCCCAGTGGGCAACATATCGTCCAGGGCTATATACCCACCGCTGACAAAACCGCTGTTCGCATACGCCTTAAAGGCCAACATGCTTGGCTGACCATTAAAGGGGCCAACACAGGCATGAGCCGCTTGGAGATTGCTATTGACTTACAAATAGTTGCCCAAGGCTCTCTATGCCCTCGCGCAAAGGGTGATCAGATCGGTACACCATGGATATTTGTACGTAGCGCTGACCGCTATCCACAGGCTGAAACTGCAAACTCTGCTGGTAGCGGCTACCTATGACCATATCTTTGCCGATGATGGTATAACCTAGGCCGGCAGCGATACAGCCTAACAAACCCTCAGAACTGCTGATCACCATGTTGTCTTCTTTACTCTTGTGGCGTTGTTGCCAAATTAAGGCGTGTTTGCGGTAGCCGCAGCCTTCTTCGCGCACCAGTAGCAGATCATCATGCTGCTCATCCTTTGGCATGACCATGACTAAATCTTCACGTACCACCGGCAATACTGTTAAATCTTGCCGCTCAGGCGCATTTCCCATGAGGGCACAATCTAATTTATTGAGTAGTAAATCAGCTAACAAACGCTCACTGGTTTCAGTGTAAATGCGTGGATGGATTTCGGAGTGCTTTTGTTTCAGGCTCTTCAATGCTAAGGGAAAATGCACGGCTTCAAAGGTTTCTGGCATGCCTATACGCAGAAAATAGTCTTCCTTTTGTCTCGCTACTGCGCGTACTGCCTTCTGTTCGAGCTGCAGTAACTCGGCCGCATAATCATACAGTTTATGCCCTTGCGGAGTTAGCTCTAGTTTACGCCCAACTAACTGAAACAGCTTGCTATCAAGCTCTTGTTCCAGATTCTGCACACGGTTGGTGACATTGGACTGTACCGTATGCAGTTGTTGCGCAGCAGGCTTGATGCCACCTGCATCAACCACTGCTTTGAATGTTTTTAAAGCCAGTAATTCCACGGCATTAGGCCTAAAACTTATTCATGAGCTGCTTGAAGTGACGGAACTGCAGGGCTCCCATAGCTGCGGTAAAAAGCGCCGTAACCATGGCAATACGAATACCCATTGACTCAACAATAACAAGGCCAGTGCTAATCAAAACCAGCATCAGTGCACTCCAAGCGTAATCACCAGCAATAAAAATCTTTAGCTCGGTCAAGTTAGGCGTATCGCGTTTAGAAGCATGCCAAAGCCAATAGGCGTAGATGATTAGAGCTATGCCTACTGGTGCCAAGATAGCTGGATATTGGTTGCCGAGCAGTTGATTAGCATCCACGGTAAAGACGGCCAGCATCCAACCAAACACTGCGCAAACAATGGCATTTAAGCGCAAGATAAATGTTAAGCTCATAGTGTGTTATTCCGCCATCTGCAGGGCAATCTGCATCATGTTGGTAAAGGCTTTCTCTCGCTCTGTCGAGGTTGTGACCTCGTGAGTCACCAGAGAATCTGACACAGTAATCACACAGGCTGCCTGCTTGCCTGTTGCCTGGGCATTAGCAAACAAAGCGAAGGCTTCCAT
>JAERSU010000210.1 GCA_016845445.1 Oceanospirillaceae bacterium
GGGCTGAATCGGGCTTCACATAGGCCCTAAGCATGGGCGCTAGCTGCTCAAGTTGCCACTCGCCAAGCAAACGATAAATACGCCAAGTTAGGGCTTGCTTGTTATATACCGACTGCTTGGACAAGCCCGGCAATACAGAACAATAAGATTGCCAAACAAACTGCGCCGGCAACATGGTATCAATACCAGCAGCGATGCCTAGGCCGCCTTCCGCTTCATCAACAGCCAGAGTTTGTTTTAGCCACTGAGCGATACCGTTACTTTGCGCCAGTATCAGGTCGGTTTCGAGGGGGCCAAGGGGGTAACGCTTAAGCCACTGCACATAGGTATCGCACAGGTCTTCCATGCGGTTTCCCTGCACCACCATAAATCCTTTTGGCCAGTTTGCAGCGTCGGTCATAAGTGAGTATTAAAGCGTCCTAATTTCATAGGACTATACTAACCTAATCAGGGGGAAGAAGGGAGAAAATACGGGAGTATTGTGGGGTCAGACCATAGGTCAGACCCCATCGAAATATTACTCTACCGCTTCGCGCATCCAACTCTGCAGGGCAGCAATGGAGTGCTCAGACATGACGCCGTGACCACGGGGGTCCAGCACTAATGGACCTGGCACGTAACCGCTGGACTTAAGCCCACGCTGTACACTTTCAACCAGTACAACATCTTCTTCCACGGTGGTTTCACGATCCTGCACGGCCAGCTCTCGAATCACCTGACTCTCTTCGCCATCAACGGTGTACCAGCCACGCACAGCCGTACAATTATCCACGTCATCAGCAAGCCAGTGATAGGTATTCAGGACGTTACCCGGATAACACTGGAAGGAGAACATTGGCCACAAGAACCAGGACTGATATCGACCAGCATATTCATTGCTTTCTAGATCAATGTCATAGGTCATCTTTTCTAGGCTCTGACATTGAGTCTTGTGCCGCAGAATCTTCGCGCCATCAGGGTCTGGTTGAATATCATAGGTGGCTGGGTTCACCACGCCTTCAATAAAAGTCGGGTGATTGGAGGGACAGTGGTAACACTCAGAGTAGTTTTCCACGGACACCTTCCAGTTGCACTTTTCTGGCACAGCGACGTATTCCTGTGGTTGCAAGCTGGCGATCTGCGGTACCCAAGCTGCAAGCTCTTCACGTACACCGGGATACCACTCATCCATAGAGGCAGCATTCTTGTCTAGGTTAACAAAAATAAAACCATTGAAATTTTCCGTGCGCACACTAGTCAGACAGACCTTTTTTTGGTCAAAACCTTCCACACGTTTGGTGGCTGGGCCACTGGTCATTTGGCCATCCCAATCATAGGTCCATGCGTGATACGGACAGACTAGCACATGGGTATTGCCGGTACCCTGCACCATTTCATGGGCTCGGTGTTGGCATACATTGTAGTAGGTACGCACATTACCCGCTTTGTCGCGTACACAAAACAGGCTCTCACCGGCTAGTTCAAAAGCAAAATAATCACCCACGTTGGCAATTTCGCTTGCGTGTACCACAAACTGCCAGGTCTTTTTAAATAAACCTTGCTTTTCATTTTCGAAAATTGCTGGATCCGTGTAGTAACGGGCTTCCAAAGATTGAGTTACTTCAGTCATGATCAATCTCACAGTTAATGGGCGAGGTTTTTTGCTTTGCTTATGTTCGCCTAGTGTTTATACGAGCCACTTGCGCTGACTTTCATCGAGGGAAGCAAAGGTAATCTTTATGCAAAATTGGTTCAAATCAAATTACCATTAGGTCACATGCAATTTTTCGATAGCACTATAGTCTGTCCCATTGGGGTCTGACCCCAATGGGACAGACTATCATTTAATTTTAGCTTGCAGCTTTGGGTTTCGGCTGGGTGGCCTTGCCTACTTTCACCCGCTCCATGGTACCTAGTCGTTGACGTTCATATTCGTGACGGGGTACCTCTGAAGCCAGTTCTGCAACACGCAAACGTTCGGTACGCACATGCAACTGCCCTGCGTCTTGCAACCCCTGATAGCGAGGCCCTACGGCATATTTCTTGTGCATCTGATGAGTCTGATAGATGCTCATGTGATCAGGCATGATATCGTGCTCAATCACCAGGGCACCAGCCATATCGGCTTCTGCTAGCAGGTAGGCGCCAGCACTAGTGCGCGCCACCACTGAGTTAGTACCCGGATCTGTTTCGCTATCTAGCCGATTTGGCGAACCCAATACCCAGGAATCGGCGGCGGCAATATCCGCAGCCTCACCAATGCCATCGGGGCAAATTTTGCAGCGAAATGGCATATCCCACATGCTCTCATCATCGCCCCAAAAATCCAGATAGTGGGCATCAACTACGCGCTCTTTAGTGGTGATACGAGTTGGCCCTGGACAACCATGGCCGCGATAACGCAGGCCCGTCACCGCCTCAGGATCAACCCCCATACGCTGGTAAAAATTGCGTGTAGTTGCCGGTGGACCCCAGCCGCCACACACAGGAGCTAGGGTAAATTTCACCAGCTCGTTCACTCTGGCATCCTGCTCGGCATAATTGCGCAGGCCAGCGATATCGCAGGGTTTGCCTATGAAAGCAAAGGGTTCACCAAGATCCAGTACCTGGTCGATAGCAATCAGTGGTGCCGTTGGCCCATAACGGGAGCCGGCACCCTGCAACACCTCTTCTGGGGTGCGACTGATATGCATCTGACCAAAACTTGGTTCTGTTTCGTGAGGTTTAACATGCAAGACAAAATTGACCTGCTTGCTGGTCAATAAAAAACTCGCCAGAGCCGTTAGTACCCCGCCAGTGGCGCCAATGTGACGCTGTTGTTCATCCCCAGCCCAGGCACGCACCATGCGTGTCCAAGGTCCCCAAACATTGTCATGCTGACTATCCGTGGCAATTAGATTGCTAGGCAAACCAGCAACATGGATACCAGGACAAACATCTTCAATGATGTCCACGGTTTTGGCGTCAATATCATCACTGGCAATAGGCACAAGATAACCCGTCTCGCCTTTGACGACTTGCAGCTTATCTGTGCCTGCAACGGCCTGACACAGGCCACAGCCGATGCACATGGCGTGCTCGACGATGCGTTCTACACGTTGTTTGGGGGTTAGGGTCATGGGGCCTCCTACAAGCGATACTGGTACAGGTATTCGTACAACGGCATCACCTTTTCATAGATTTCTTTTACCCGATCAGGGGCATCATCAATATCGACGTACTTGCGCACCTGCGGCTTTAAGCCATCGGAATTACGCAAATTGGCATGGAAAGAACCGCCATCCCACCAGCTCACCTCATCACGAGCACCGGGTTCCCAACTTAGGGATTCAGGCATATGGGGAATACCCACGGCATTGGCCCACTTTTCTATCACACCATGAGGATCTTCTAACATATCGTCACTATCAATCAGCGCTGGTGGTGCGCCGTTGCGATCAGCGACAATATCAAACAGCTGCTTTAGTTCTACATAGCCCACTTCCTTCTCATGGAAATCTGGCCATTTGGCATACATGGAGGTGATGGTTTTAGCTGGATCACGAATCAGAAAGGAGTGATTAAACATATCAAACAGCTCATCATTCCACATGTGATCAATGTACATAGGGAAGTCTTTACTAAAGGCTGGGCCCTTTTGGGTTTGCGCCTTAAGCATTTGATGCACACTATCCATGGTTAGGCCCGGGGTACGCACCTCGCCCTCTTTATAGCGTGGCCACAGAGGTTCTTCACCCTGATACCAAGGCTCACCATAAGGTTCGTGATAACATTCCATGTCGCCGCGCTGGCGCATCATCCATTCAAAAGCAGTAGAAGTTGAGCGTGGGACAGCCCACAAGGCTAAAATCTTGTGCATTTGCATATCTCTCTATTAGATGTTTATTTTTGTAATTGGGACAACAGATAACCTTGTTTGGTAATCGGTGCGGTACCCAGGGTTTTAAATATGCGCCAGTAAAGGGCACTATCTGAAGAAATAATTGGCTTGCCCACTAAGGCTTCCAATTCGACTTCCCGTGACACCATACGCTGAGGCACACCATCAGCACGACGGAAGTTAGGCATACCATTGACCACATAGGCATCCACATTGGGAGCTAACTCAGCCAGGCGTTGCATGGAACGATTGATCATGTCACCGGGGAAGATCCAGGTTTGCTCATTCACCTCTTCTTGGGTGTCATACATGCCCAGATCAACAAAGTTGCCGGCATACACCAAATTGAACCCAGCATCGCGTAAGAAACGGGAAATACCATCACGCCAATCTGGCCAGTAATACACGGAATTTAGGGCAATGGTTTCGGCACCAATGTCTCGCAGGGCTTCAACTAGACAGTAGCCCGCCATGTGCAGAGGTGTTTCGTAGGTGTCAGCGACACGATCGAGGAATGCTTTGATCTGTTTAGGCGTTTTGCCACCGGCGTGAACCCAATTGCTACCAACCTGACCACACACGTGGGCACCGTTGTTGGCCATGCACTCAACAAATTCTTCTAGCAGATGAAAGTTCTTTTCCCGTTGACCTAGTTGATGGGCATATTGAGGCACATGCAACATGCGGCCATGGGCACCGACATTGTCGGCACTAATGCGTATAAAATCAGATGGTGCCCCATCAAAATCATGGGGCGGTGAAGTAAAACCAACCTGGTAAGGAAATAGGGTATTTTTAGGATCTGCCCAGCGTACAGGCTTTTGATACTGATTGTCAGCCATCATCTACTCCGCTTCTTGTTGTTATTGGCAACAGACTAGAGCAGAGCAGGCATGAAGATCAATTTGATTTTTAGGGATTTAACATTGAGAAAGGCAATACTAGTTTGCCTCTAGCTATAGCGAAAATGTAGATCTGTTTAGAAGGGTTTGCCCTTATTTAGTAGACTTAATACCCGTTTACCAATATCGGCACCAAGTTCGGCTGCATTGCCTGCTGCCTGCTCCGCTACCCGCGTTACTTGGCTAGTCACTTCACTGGCCGTCTGCCCTGCCGTGCCACCGACACTTTGCGCTGCCTGCTTCAGTGACTCTAACCCTTTGTTTAGCAGGGTATCACCTTCCACCTCGGCAAAGATGGTTTCAATTTCGATTAACAGTGATTCTTGGGCGGCATTCAAAGCCTGATCACGAGCACCTACCTGACGTAAAAAGGCGAACAGCTCATCACGCATGGCACGGTCATTACAATCGGGGTTCTGTTTCTGATAAAAGGCTAACTGTTGTGCCAACTGAGCCACATCCAAGTTATCCAGAGCCTCTTCCAATACGCTGGCAGCATGCTCAACAAAGGCCTGATCATAACCCCATTGTTGCTGTAAATGCTGGCTGATTAGATAACGCTGATTATCACTCACCTCACCACCGGCTGCGGCCATTTTCAAAGCCATGGGCACCATCAATTCGAACAAACGAATGGCCAAGATATCCAAAGGAGTATTAATAAACTTTGGAATCACCTCAACCCGCTTGTCGGTTTCCGCCCGAAACACCTTGGTTAGGGCAAACCATGCACCACCACCCACCACGCTGGCAGCAATCACCCAACCCAAGGGAGTGGTCGCTCCGCCCACTAGGGCGGCAATGCCCCCTTTGGCAAATAGGGCGTTGGCCACCACCGAAGACTTGGCTGCGGCCCCAGCCGTACCTGCTGCACCTAGCACATCCCACATCTGGCCTAGGTGCTTTTTTAAGCGCATGCTGGCAAAGGCTTCATCACCAATAGCCAACTTGTGTTTAAACACTAATGGTTGTGCAACCACCTGCTCAACCCCGGTAAAAATCATATCATTGGATGTCATAAACGCAGCACTTTCTTTAGTTCCATTGCAATATATATGTGTTAGATTAGCATTATGCAACACCTTATTCTCTGGGCACACTTTGCCTCCACCCCTGCCGCCTGGCAGGACATCTTTCAAGGTGAGGACGCCGACCCTCACCTTAGTCCTCTGCGCGCTTAAAAAAACTCATTGCCCCTTGTTCTCGTCAATACGCACCCATTACGTCATGGCGAGCAAAGCGCGGCAATCTCCTAAAAACTCTGTAGGTCGGGCTTCAGCCCGACAATAAAGGACACATATGTTAGGCCTAAAAAAACCCCTTGAAACCAGTGAGCACACAGACTCCTACTATGCTGCAACAGCAAACATCAACACCCGTTACCCTCCCTTAGAAGGCAGCCACAAAACCGACGTGCTGGTCATCGGCGGCGGCTTCAGCGGCGTTAACACCGCTCTAGAATTAGCCGAGCGAGGCTACCAGGTCACCCTCTTAGAAGCCAATCGCATTGGCTGGGGTGCCACAGGCCGCAACGGCGGTCAGGTCATTGGCGGCATCGGCCACGGCCATAGCCGCTTCAAAAAACACATAGGCGCAGCCGGCATCAAAGCCCTCTACGATATGGGCAACGAATGCGTGGATATCGTTAAAGAACGAGTCGCAAAATACAACATCAATTGTGACCTCACCATGGGTTACATGGATGTAGCCCTCAAGCCCAGTCATATGGAAGGCTTCATCGAAGAAAAACAAGAACTGGAGAGCCTTGGCTACACCCATAAAATGCATCTGCTAGACCAGCAGCAGGTGCGTGACCAGGTGGGCTCTGATTTGTACATTGGCGGCCTACTACATCCCACAGGCCATGGCCATTGCCATGTATTAAACCTGTGTTTAGGCGAAGCTCAAGCTGCCGCTAACTTAGGTGTACAGATCTTCGAGCAAAGCCCTGTTACCAAGCTACAGCAAGGCAACAACCCAACGGCCTATACAGCCTACGGACAAATACAGGCCCAGCACATTGTGCTCTGTGGCAACGCTTATCTCGCTGGTATCGCGCCCAAAATACACAGCCGCATCCTGCCGGCCAACAGCTCCGTCGTTACCACGGAAAAACTAACAACCGAGCAGCTTAACGACCTCATCCCTAACAACTTGGCCATTTGTGACCCACGCACAGCGTTAGATTACTACCGCCTGACCGCCGATGGCCGCTTACTGTTCGGTGGTCTGTCCAACTACACGGGCCGCGAACCGAGCAACCTCAACGAGGTAATGAAAGAAAAGATACTTAAAGTATTCCCCCAACTGCAAGACACGCAACTGGAATACGGTTGGAGCGGCCAAATGGGCATTGGTATCAACCGTATGCCGCAGCTAGGCCGACTAGATGGCAACGTCTACTACATGCAAGCCTACGCCGGCCATGGCGTGGCTCCTACCCACATCATGGGGCGCATAACCGCTGAGATGATTGCTGGACAAGCCGAACGTTTTGATGTCTTTGCCAAGATTCCCCACTGGCCATTCCCAGGCGGTAAGCTACTGCGCACACCGAGCTTTGCCTTGGCGATGATGTATTATAAGTTGAAGGATGAGCTGCTATAGCAGCTCATTGAGTTGTCCAGTGTTAATCAATTTTTGCAGATCGCTGGCCCCACCCACCAAGGTACCGTTAATGAATACCTGCGGAAAAGTTGGCCAGCCGCTCCACATCTTGATGGCCAAACGCTGACGCCACATGCTGGTGTAACCGCCATATTCTAGGTATTTCACAGCTAGGCCTTGGCTTGCTAACAGCTTGCACGCTTTTTTAACAGATGGATTCACAGTCATGCCTATCACCACCGCCTTGTTGTTGCTAATAGCGTCTGTCACTTGGGCAATGATGTCAGCATGGTAATGCTCTACTGAGTCGCGGATAACGGGGTGAATATTTTGGCTGTCTAGCATTGGTCGCTTGGTCATTAATCTATGTCCATGACTGATTGTCTATTGCCACTCATACAGTTCAATGGCATCGGCACCCATGACATAGCCGGATTCGGCTATATCACTATTGTGTATTTGGGTGCGAATTTCTCCCGTTACCCAGATGGGTTGGTAGAACTCATGGTCACCCCAGGGTGCTGGGGTGTGCACCAGTATGAGTTGATTAGGCGGTGGCGGTGGCGTATGTATACAGGCACCGGCATAGGGCACCAGCAGAAAACTATGAATACCCTTGCTGTCTACTTCTAAGGGCACGACAAAGCCAGGTACTTTCACCTGCTTTCCATCCAGGTCTTGATTCAGCAGGTAGCCATTGGGGTCATATTCTGGTTTCCAGCGATCATTGGCTTCGTCTACTTCACCTTCACCGATGATTTCACTATAAGGTATACCGGCTGGTATGAGGTCGTCCCATTCCAGTATTTTGGGCTCGGCTAACACTGCAACACTTAGCAGGCTAATCAGCAATGCAGTGGCCAATGACAATAAGCGCATTATGATTTCACCATCATTCCGTCGGCTAAGGAAAGTCGATATGCCCGCCAGGCTGGCAATATGCTGGCACAGGCACCTGCTAATAGGATAGCAGCCAAGGTCATTAGTTCCCTTGGCGTAAGCATTTGCAGCTGTAGCCAGATACCAAATTGCTGGTCGATATAACCTTGGCCTAAGCCCAGTAACAGATAAACCAGCAACACGCCCAGCAGACAGCCCGTAGCCACTACCAATAGGGTTTCGACCATCAGTAGCAAGAAGATGGTAGCTGGACCTGCTCCCATGGCGCGCAATATAGCCATTTCACGGCGGCGCTCATTCAGGCTAGCAAACACATTGGCCATCATGCCTAGTAGGGCGGTGATAATAACCATAGCTGAAATCACTAACAAGGCTGTTTCTGCCACACCAACTAGCTGCCATAACTCCTGCAGAGCCACACCAGGCATCACCGCTTGTAGCGGTTCTTGGGGGTAGTTGTTGATCGCCCGCTGGAGACTAAAGATACGCATAGGGCTAGTGGTGCCTACAAGGGCGGCGGTAACAGAATTTGGCTGCAAATCCATCTGCCGTAGCACATCGGCCTGGGTGGTCTGACCGGATATCTTGCGCCCCTGTCGCCAATCCACATGAAGGGCTTCAATACCTTCAAGTGACACCAATACGGAACGGTCCACAGGAGTACCCGTTTTTTCTAAAATACCAGATACACGAAACGGGTGTTCATCGTGCTTGCTAAATGACACCAGCCCATGAGATATAACAATAGGGTCACCTAGTTGGTAACCTAAAGCCTTGGCCACATCGGCACCAATCACCGTATCAAACAAATCACCAAAAGGCTGGCCTTTAGTAAAGCTAAGCTGTTGTCCACGGCGAAACTGGTAGCGTTGAAAAAACTCTGCTGTTGTACCCATAACGCGGAACTGGCGATGGCTATCACCCAGTGATAAAGGCACAAGCCAATCAACGCCCTTAAGGGAGGCTATTTCTTCTAGACTGTGCCAGCCGATATTGTTACTGGCATTGCCCATATGGAACACAGAATACAAAAGCAACTGTACAGAACCTGTGCGAGCACCCACTATCAGGTCAGTGCCAGAAATGGTGTCCATAAAGCTGGCTTTGGTGCCGTTACGGACTTTCTCTACTCCCAAAAACAAGGCCACGGACATAGCAATGGCTAGTACCGTTAGTAGTACGGTGAGTTTGCGGGCCAGCAGGGAGCGATAAGCAAGGCGAACTAGCATACCCCCCCCTTGCATAGGTCTTCTAGCTGTATCACTCGATCAAAATAGTTAGCTAAGCTAGGATCATGACTCACCATAAGCAGGCTAGAATTGGCCGCAGTTACCTGTGCCATCAGCAGGTCCATAAATGCCTGTTGGCTGTTGCTATCCAAGGCAGAGGTAGGTTCATCGGCCAGAATGATATCCGGCTGGCCTATTAACGCACGGGCCACGGCTACCCTTTGCTGTTGGCCAACACTAAGCTCACCAACGTGGGCCTTTAATATCTTCTCAGGCAACTGCAATGCTTTACATAGACGCAGGGCTTCAGACTCAAGGCTACCATTAGTAATTACGCGCTTACGGCGCTGAGCAGCAAAGCTAAGGGGCAAGAGAATATTGTCGGCGACGGAGCCATAGGGCAGTAGGTTAAACTGCTGGAAGATCACACCTATGTGTTCGGCACGAAAACGGTCGCGCTTACTACTGGTGAGATCTACTAGGTTTTCTCCTGCCACCTGTATTGAACCTGCTTGCGGGCTAATAATGCCCGCGAACAAGGACAACAGGGTTGATTTACCTGAGCCACTTTGGCCTAACAACAACACCTTCTCACCAGCCTGCATATGAAAGGCGTCAATCTGTAAGGCAAATTGCCTACTGCCAGGCCAGGTAAAGCTTACTTTATTAAGAGTAAGAGAAGTCGTGGCTGCGGGATTCAAAATTTTCTCAGAGTTCCAATTGCGGTTCGGCGCGCTCTACTGCAAACGCAAGGGCACCACTATCATTCACAATTTGCACTGCAAGTTCAAGGGCTTTGGGGAAGATGTGGAAATATGGGAAAGCAAAGTTTTGTAGAGCACCTATATCAGCACATTCAAACAAGTATTCTGCGTGGAACTCGGTGTGCTGTTCTGCGTCGTTATCGTGATGCTCTTCTGCATGGTCGTCATGCTCTTCACCGGCCAAATGGGCTTCGGCAGACACTAGGTTGCACTGTGCCGCTGATGGCAGGCGAATTAGTTCCAGCGGCATGCTTAGCTGAGCAATAGCTTCTTCAATAGCATGCTTTTCCTCGGCACTGCTAGCCGGGTACTCAAAACCGATGATGTCTGCACCTGAGGCTGTCAATTCCATGGCCAATTGGTCACCAGACATGGCTATATTCAGTGCACCTACACCATGTTCATGGGCATCATGTTGCGTGTAGTTCTGTGCCATTGCTGGGACAGCAGTTAGCAGTACTGCTAGGGCAATCATTGGTTTCATGGAGGTCCCTCAGTGAATACATTAAGTAATATGTTATAATATAACATTAATTAACACTAGGTCCCACTTATACCTAACCTTATTTTACTTATACCTCAGGCCCTATTCTTTTCATTCGACTAACCTAGAGCCCAAAGGCACAATTTCGCCCTACAAGAAATAGCCCTTGAGACGCCTCTAATGTCCGCAAATGAAAAGAGAGCCAAGCGCCCCATGTGGGCTTATACGCCCGAATTGCCCATCAAACACGCTGCCTACGTTGATACCCCAAGCAACTTGAGCGCCATTATTAAAGGCGAATTATTAGCCTGGATGCCCACCAATGTGCGCTTCTATGCCCTGCTGGTTACCTTGGCCATCTACACCTGGTTTTTGCCTTCCATGGAGCGCATGGAAAACTGGGGTTGGGACTGGTTTGCCGAGATTTTACTGCGCAACTACCTGCTCATTATCCTCGTTGCAGGTGGCCTGCACCTGTGGCTCTTTACCTTTAAAGGCCAGGGTGAAGAAGAGCATTACGACACCCGCCCTCTGGCCACGGATTCCATACGCTTTGATTTTCGCCACCAAACCAAGGACAACATGCTGTGGACCTTTGTCGGGGTGCCCATTGGCACCCTGTGGGAAGCCTTTATGCTGTGGTGTTACGCTAATGGCTATGCGGAGCTTGTGAGTTTTAGCGAGTCGCCCATTTACTTTATTATTATTATGGCCTTGATCCCTCTTTGGTCCGGCACCCATTTTTACTTTTTACACCGCGCTCTACATTACCCATTCTTGTATAAGTGGGTACACAGTTGGCATCACCGCAATACCAATGTCGGCCCCTGGTCTGGCCATGCCATGCACCCCGTCGAGCACTTTGGTCTGTATTCTGATGTACTGATCTTCTTATTGGTGGCTAGCCACCCAATTCATCTGCTGTTCAACCTAATGCTGCATACCATGAATGGGCCAATCTCCCACACGGGTTATGACAAGCTCAAGGTGGGTCCAGTAAAGATTCAGGTGGGTGATTTCTTCCATCAGTTGCACCATCGCTTTTTTGACTGCAATTATGGCATTACCGGTGCCCCATGGGACAAGTGGTTTCATAGCTTTCACGACGGCACCCCAGAAGGCAACAAACTCATCAATGAGCGCCGCCGTATGATGAACAATCCACAATTGAAAAAATAATATAAATAGAGAGCAACACCCATGAGACAAATTTACGGCTTTAACCGCCAAGCAGCCCAACGTAACTTTACCGTACATGATTTACTGCAGTTGAAACAAAGCGGTCAGCGCTTAACCATGGTCAACCCCGCCAACGCCACGGAAATGCAAGCCTGCGTCGATGCCGGCATTGACCTGCTCACGGTGTGGGATCGTGATCTAACGCTGAGCCGTGAAATCGCCCCAAACCATTTCACCGTAGCCGGAATGAACTGGAGTGATCACCATAGCAAGGATGATATTCTGCGCCACGCCATCAGCACCATGGAAGCCGGCGCCGACATGTATTTCACTAACCGTAGTTACGAAGTGATTGAAATGCTAGCCAAAGAAATGATCCCCGTGCAAACTCATATTGGTCTGGTACCTACCTTTAGTACCTGGGGTGGTGGCCTAAGGGCATACGGCCGCACCGCTGATGAAGCCATGGAATTACACCGCACCTACAAACGTCTAGAAGACGTTGGCTGTGTTGCCGTGGAAATTGAGTGTGTAGCAGAAGCAGCCCTTAACCTGCTAAATCACCGCACCAGTATCGTAAACATAGGTATAGGTGCGGGCAACGCAGGGGACGTGGTATTCCTGTTTATGTCAGACATCTGCGGCGAAAGCGAAAATGCGCCACGCCATGCCCATGCTTTTGGCAACCTGGCACCATTACATGAAGAAATGTACAAGCAACGCGTTGCCGCACTACAGGCTTTCCATGCAGCCACCACAGCTAAACAGTTCCCATACGCAGAACAAAGCATTACCATGCATGCTGAGGAAGAAGACAAATTACGCGAAGCCTTGGACAAGTTAGCAAACTAAGTTCTGATTGGGCTTCTATGAGCGCTTATGACCGATCAGCAAACTATTGATGTTTACAATACCCGTGCCGATGAATATGCCAAACATGCCGACGCGGGTGTGCATCACACTATCAAATCTTTTGCCGAACGGCTAAGCAAGGGCAGCAAGCTACTAGATCTTGGCTGCGGCCATGGAGAACTCAGTGCCTATTTCCGCGACCTAACTGCCCTAGAGTTGCAGGTTGAAGCTTGGGATGCCTGTGAATCCATGCAACAGCTAGCCAAACAGCTATACAATATCCATGTAGAGCTGAAGACCTTTGATGATTTGCAATGCACCAGTCGGTATGATGCCATCTGCGCCAATTACAGTCTGTTGCATGCCCAACCAACAGAACTTCCAGCTTACCTCAGCACCATTAGCCAAGCCCTACGGCCCAACGGATGGCTATGCTTAGGCATGAAGCTAGGTGAAGGCACAGAGCGTGATAACCTAGGCCGTTTCTATGCCTACTACTCAGAACAACAGCTTAGAGACTGGCTTACCGAGCGCGGCTTTGACATCGTATACACCCATCAGAGTGTGTTTGCTGGTTTAGCTGGCAACCCCAAAACTGGCATCGCTATTCATGCCCGTAAACGTTAACAGCCCTAAACAATCGACATGACTTTTTAGTGTCACACGGTTGCTGTATGCTAATAGCCAGCAATGTTTTGTATGACGAGGTTCCTTTGAGCAAGAAGATTGCCACGCTTTACTATTTTCATGATCCCATGTGCAGTTGGTGCTGGGCGTTTCGGCCGGTATGGGAAAAGGTAGTGCAACACATGCCTGATTCCTTAAAGGTGGAATACGTTGAGGGTGGCCTAGCAGCCGATAGCGATCAACCCATGCCACAGGATGTACAAGCCTACATACCGAACA
>JAERSU010000211.1 GCA_016845445.1 Oceanospirillaceae bacterium
AGCATGTGCATGGCGAAATTGATTTGGTTCTGCTCGATCTGCATATGCCTGGCGCGAGTGGCTTCTCCAGTCTTATATACCTGCGTAATAATTTCCCCACGGTGCCTGTGGTGGTGGTTTCCGGTAATGAACAACCGGTGGTCATTCATCGAGCTATGCAGTTTGGTGCGGCAGGTTTTATTCCTAAATCTTCGGCCATGGAAACCATTGCCCAAGCCATTGGCGAGGTGCTCAATGGCGAAGTCTGGTTGCCCGCTGATTTGCCAGAAATGTCGGCCGAAGACGATGCTGAGGACAATAAATTTGCCGAGCAGTTGGCATCCTTAACACCACAGCAGTTTAAGGTGTTGATTATGCTTACCGAAGGTTTGCTCAATAAGCAAATTGCCTATGAATTGGAGGTGTCTGAGGCCACCATAAAGGCGCACGTTACCGCTATTTTACGCAAGCTTGGCGTTTATAGCCGTACCCAGGCGGTGATCGCTGCCAGTCGTTTGCAGATAGAACACCCCCAAGACCAAGAAGTCGACAGCTAACTACTCCAGCGCATAGGCTTTGGCTTTGCTCTGCAGCTGGCCAAGGGTGGCGCGCAGTGGTGCTGGTTTCACCGGCTTGTGTAACAGCAGGGCATCCGCCTCACGAATACAATCAATCACCTCTGCCGTACGATCGGCAGTAATGCACGCCGCTGGCATTGGGCGATTGTAAACTTCCCTCAAGCGCGCTAAGGCTTCAATGCCTGTGGCTCCCTGATTAAGGTGATAATCAAGCAAGGCAACGTCAGGTTCAAAGTCTTCAGAGGCCATGGTTTCTAGTGCTTGCGACACATCAATGGCGGTGACCACCTGACAGCCCCAACCCTCTAGTAGTTTACGCATACCCGCAAGAATTGGCTCTTCGTTATCAATACACACCACCTTGAGGTTAGCCATGGGGGTGCTTGCTCTGCCAGCTTGGCTGGCTGATGCTGGTTTGGCCTGTTTGATTTTCGCCTTGTCACCTAAGGGCACAAGGATACTAAAGACACTGCCTACACCCTGGCTAGAATCCACCTTCAACTGGTGCTTCAGCATGCGTGCCGTGCGATCAGCTATGGCCAGACCCAAGCCTAGGCCTTTGATTTCATTAGTGGCCGGATGGTCTAGGCGCTTAAATTCCTCAAACACTTCGTGCATTTTTTGTGGTGGAATACCAACGCCCGTGTCCCATACCTGAATTTCCACCTGGGTGCCACGTTTACGACAGCCAAGCAGTACCTTGCCCTTGGGTGTGTAACGCACCGCATTGGTGAGGAAGTTTTGGATAATGCGGCGTAGGTGAGCCTGGTCACTATAGACAATATGGTGGCTGGGAACATGGTGGAATTCGATGCCCTTTTCTTTGCACATCACCGTTAATTCGGCACTCAGTTTTTGAAAGATATCATCGATGGCAAAGTGACTCATGTCCGGTTGTAGATTACCGGCATCTAGCTTGGAAATGGCTATCAAGGTGGAAATCAGTTCTTCGGCGGCACCTAGTGAGTCATCCAGATGGCTAAGGGTTTCCGCCAGTTCGCCTTGCGGATGCTTTTGCGACAAGGCCGAGGAGAACAGGCGAGCGGCGTTCAAAGGCTGCAATAGATCGTGGCTTGCAGCGGCCAAAAATCGCGTCTTACTCTGGTTAGCCTGGTCGGCCGCGGTTTTGGCACTGGTAAGCTGCTGGTTGGCTACCGACAGTTCTTTAGTGCGTTCAGTTACTCGGCTTTCCAGGGTCTCGTTGGTTTCCTGCAGCGCTTTTTCCGTGCGCTTGTATTCGGTTATATCTAGATAGGTGTTGACGTAGCCGCCACCAGGCATGGCATTACCACGCACTTCCAGCACTCGGCCGTCAGCACGATAACGCAGATGGGAATGGGTGCGACCGGTCTCCAGCACATTGAGCCGGCGATCGACCATGTCATCAATGCTGCCCTGTTCACCATAATCGCCTTGCAGGGCGTTGTGTCGAATGACGTCTTTGATGGGTCGACCGAGGCTGATAAGGCCATCGGGGAAATCAAACATTTCAATGTAGCGTTGGTTCCAGCAAACCAGCTTCATGTCCTTATCGACCACACTGATGCCCTGGTCGACGTTTTCGATGGTGGATTGCAGCATGGAGCGGTTGAACTTAAACACTTCCGAGGCTTCATCAACGATGGACACCACATCACCCAGCTGCATTTCCTTACCCTTTAGGCTCGAGGCCAGAATAATACGGGCAGAAGAGGCACCAATGACACCGGATAACATGCGTTCGGCATAGTTAATCAGTTCTTGGCTGATGGGTGCCTGAGGGTGTAGGTTTTGGCCGGTTTTACGGGCAAAACTATGGAAGGCGTCGCGGGTACGGCTAATGCCGAGGAAGCGTTCACACAGGGTTTGCAGGTCGACAAAACGAGCATTGTCAAAATCCGAGGGTGTGCCTTCTACCGAGCCGCTGATGCGTAAATCAACAAAGTGGTCGGCCTGTATGCGGTCTTGCAGGCGTGCTTCGGTGGAACGCGAGAACCAGATGTAAGCCAGAGTGTTGAGGCTCAATGATAGCAAGGTGGCGTGGCTTATGGGGTCTAAGCCTTCAAGGCCAAAGAGGGCCGTTGGGCGTAGCCAGCTGAGGCCAAATGGCCCGTGGTTTAACAGGTTTTCGATGCCGATACCGACACTGGTTAAAGAGGGTATCAGTAGGGTGTAAGCCCAGATCGCAAAGCCAATGGATAACCCCCACACGGCGCCATAACGATTGCCACGACGCCAGAACACGGCACCAATAAGGGCAGGGGCAAATTGCGCCACGGCCACAAAGGCGATAAGACCAAGGGATACCAGGCTGTTATTGTCGCCAATCAAGGTGTAGTAAACATAGGCGGCCATCAAAATGCCAACAATGGTAATGCGGCGGACTTTTAATAACAGCTGGCCTATGTCCTTATCACGATTAGGATCAAGGGGTGACAGCTTAAACATCAATGGCATTATGATGTCATTACTAATCATGGTAGAGATGGAAATGGTTGCCACGATAACCATGCCAGTGGCAGCAGATAAACCGCCAATGTAGGCCAAGGTGGCTAAGCTGGTGGCACCATCTGCCAAGGGCACCATCAGGACAAAGGTGTCAGATGCGATGTTGGTACCACTAAACATCATGTTACCGGCGGCAGCGATGGGCAGCATGAAGAGGCAGAAAATAATTAAATAAGCAGGAAACATCCAGCGGGCGGTATGGATGTCCCGTGGGTCGGTGTTTTCCACCACCCCTACCTGGAACTGACGTGGCAGGCAGAGGATGGCAAGCAGTGCTAGAAGGGTTTCCGTTAAGAAGCTAACCTTGATGGGGTTAAAGGACTGTAGCTTGTTGATCATGCCACTGTCGTGGATGTAGTTGGTGAGCCCACTAAAGCCATCAAATACATAAATCATCACGTAGATGCCAACGGCAGCAAAGGCGATGAGCTTGATAAGGGATTCAAAGGCAACGGCCAACACCATGCCTTCGTGGTGTTCGGAAGCGTCTATGTGGCGGGTACCGAAGAGGATGGCAAAGATGGCCATAAACACCGCCACCATAAGGGCGGTATCATCTTGCCCGGCGGTGATTTGCGCCTCGCCAACCATGATATTAAAACTCTGCGCCACGGCTTTGAGCTGTAGGGCGATATAGGGCAAGATGCCCAGGGTGGCCATGGTGGTAATCAACACCGCCAAGGTGCGGCTCTTACCATAGCGTGAAGCGATAAAGTCAGCGATGGTGGTGATGTTTTCTTGCTTGGCAATAAACACAATCTTGTAGAGCACACCCCAGCCTAAGATGAACAGTAGAATGGGGCCTAGGTAGATAGAGAGAAAGTCCCAGCCTTGGGTGGCTCGAGATACGGAGCCGTAAAAAGTCCAGGAGGTACAATACACCGCTAAGGAGAGGCTATAGATGATGGGTTTGCTGACGCGTTTTTTATTTTGCGTACTTTGGTTGTCGCCATAATAGGCGATGGCAAACAGGAGTCCCACATAGGCTACGGAAATGAGAAATATAATCCAGGTGTCTAACATGCTGGTGGCTCCAAATTCACTCTCAGGTTAATGCTGCACCTGATGGTCATAGGCTTTAGAAAAGCTAATTATTGTATTAAAATCAATCTTTTTGGTGACACTGTAAGGGTAAGTGTTGGGTGCCCTTGGATCACACAAGGATGACTTGTGTCGTGTTTAAGTCATTGTACCAAATCTCAATCATGATATATTGTTCCTCTATAAACAATAATAACAAAGGCTAACTATGCAACAGCAAGATTTGGCGCAGCAATATTGGCGCCGCAATTTGCAGATTATCGTGTTCTATTTGCTCATCTGGTGTGCCGTGTCATTTGGTGCGGGTATCCTCTTCGCTGATTTTTTAAATCAGTTTCAAGTATTTGGCTTTAAGCTTGGCTACTGGTTTGCCAACCAGGGCAGTGTATTGTGTTTTTGTCTGCTCACAGTGGCCTACGCCTGGCGTATGAATCGTCTCGACAATCAATTTGACGTACACGAATAATAGTCAACCATTCCTAGCGACATCGGGATTTATTTATGAGCCTTGAACAGCTTACCTACCTCTTTGTAATTGCCTCGTTTGCTATCTATGTATGGATAGCCATCTGGAGCAGAGCCTCCTCTACCCGTGATTTCTACGTTGCTGGTGGCGGGGTAACCCCATTATCCAATGGTATGGCCACGGCGGCGGACTGGATGTCAGCGGCATCCTTTATTTCTTTGGCTGGCATTGTTTCTTTAAATGGCAATGATGCTAGTGGCTACATCATGGGCTGGACCGGCGGCTATGTGCTCTTGGCCTTGTTGTTAGCACCCTATCTGCGTAAATTTGGCAAGTTCACTGTGCCGGACTTTGTCGGTGATCGTTATTATTCCAATGTGGCCCGTATCGTGGCGGTGATTTGTGTACTGTTTATATCCTTTACCTACATCTCTGGCCAAATGCGCGGTACTGGCATTGTGTTTTCTCGCTTCCTGCAGGTGGAGATTGATACGGGCATCATGATCGGCATGGCGGTGGTGTTTTTCTATGCGGTTTTGGGTGGTATGAAAGGCATCACCTATACCC
>JAERSU010000212.1 GCA_016845445.1 Oceanospirillaceae bacterium
CACCATACTGGCTTTATCCGCATAGATATAATCTGCTGCGGCGGCAATATAATAGGCGCCAGAGGCACCCACATCACCGATAACGGCATAGACCTTTTTATTGGGGTATTGGGCTTTTAAACGCACAATTTCATCGTAAACGATACCTGCGTGCACAGGGCTACCTCCGGGGCTGTCCACGTCCAAAATAATGGCCTTGGCTAGGTCTTCCTCAAAGGCTGCCTGAATACTAGGTAAAAGCTCACTGCTACTGGCTGGCGCGCCACTCATAATGGGACCAAACACTTCAACAATGGCCACATGTTCTGCCTGACTGCCAACAGCCTGATCATCCACCGTCTGCCAAGCGCCAAACATGATGCTGAACAAGAAGGCAAAGGTTAAGCTCTTAAATAAAATACCCCAACGCCGACTGCGTTTTTGCTCCTGTTGAATGTCCTTCACCAAGGTACTAATAAGCCGCCATTCTTTGCTATCTTCCACAGCCTGTGCTTGCGGCTGCGCACCACTAGTTGTTGGTGTCTGTGCTGTTGGGTCGACTGCCTTTTTATCATCTAAATTTTGCCACTGCTGTTCGCTCATGGTGATCAAATCCTTAGTTATCAATGACCTAATTATGGGGTCGAATGTACAGTTTATCAGCCCCTAAGTCACATTTTTGTCAATTAAATGCTATATACTGGTATTCATCCAGCGTCATCAGGAGCTTACACATGAACACCATCGATGCCCTTATTTCACCCCGTGGTAGCCTAGACATACTTACCTTGGAAGAAGTAGCCCTGTTAGAAAAATCCACCAGCAGCGGCCTCTATGAACTGTTTCGCCAGTGCTGCCTAGCGGTACTCAACTGTGGCAACGACGAAGACGACATAGCTGAACTGTTGGCCCGCAACGAACCCTTTGATGTCGAAGTGGTACCGCAAACGCGCGGCGCCCTGCTACAAGTCTACAATGCTCCTGCCAGCGCCTTTGTCAATGGCGAAATGATTCTCGGCATCAAAGAAAACTTATTTTCCGTATTGCGTGACATTGTTTACACCCACAACCATCTCTACCAAGAGACCGAGCAGCAAACCCTTTCGGCACAGCAAACCACGGACTTGGTTTTTCAGATTCTGCGCCACGCTCAAGCCTTAGCGCCACGCCGCACGCCGCAAATTGCTGTTTGCTGGGGAGGCCACTCCATCAGTCGTACAGAATACCGCTACACCAAACAAGTAGGCTATGAGCTGGGCTTACGGGGTCATGATATCTGCACAGGTTGCGGCCCGGGTGCCATGAAGGGCCCCATGAAGGGCGCCCACATTGCCCATGCCAAACAACGCTGCTTTGACTATCGTTACATCGGCATTAGCGAACCCGGTATTATCGCGGCTGAATCGCCTAACCCTATGGTAAACGAACTCATTATTATGCCTGACATCGAAAAGCGCCTAGAAGCCTTTGTACGCCTTGGGCATGCCTTTATTGTGTTTCCAGGCGGCGTGGGCACAGCTGAAGAGATCCTATATCTACTCGGCATCATGATGCACCCTAAAAACACTGACGTGCAGATGCCATTGTTATTTACCGCTCCGGCAACCAGCGCCGATTATTTCGCCCGTATTGATGAATTCTTAGTTGCTACCCTAGGCGAACAAGTAAGGGACTATTACCAAATCATTATCGATGATGCCGCTAAGGTAGCCGAGCATGCCTTCAAAGCCACCCAAATCGTCGCAGAGCAACGTTCTGCCCATGGTGACGCCTACCACTTCAATTGGCAACTACACATAGACAAGGACTTTCAGCAGCCATTTATACCCACCCACGCCAACATGGCTGCATTACCCCTGCATCTCAATCAAGCGAAAGATAAAATGGCCGCCAACCTACGCAAAGCCATGAGCGGCATCGTCGCCGGTAACGTCAAACAGTTTGGTATCAAGGAAGTAGCAAAACATGGGCCCTATTGCCTAAACGCCGAGCCGGAATTGATGGATAAGCTAGATAACATGCTACAAAGCTTTGTTGACCAGCAGCGCATGAAACTACCTAGCAACAAGGGCTATGTGCCTTGTTATCAATGCCTTTCCGAGTGAGTTCTATGGGGCTGCCCCCTAGATAAAACCACCGATATTGTTATTAGATTGACAAGGTAATGCAATTGCATTACCTTAGTGATATCCATACTTTAAATGATAGGTGAGGCTCACCATGGCAAAAGCATTACTCGTCACAGAATCCACCCTAACCGATCGATATCAGACCACGGTCCCTGATGCTGTACGCAAGGCACTGCAGCTAAACAAGCGGGAAAAAATTCGCTACACCATTCAACCTGACGGAAATGTATTGCTGTCGCGAGCAGACACCAATACCACTGATCCTGTTCTAGGTAGCTTTTTAGCCTTCCTAGCTGATGATATGCAAAACAATCCTCAACGTCTGCAAGCAGCAACACCTGAGCTTGCTAGTCATATCCATAATTTAGTAGGTGATTTTGAAGTAGATCTAAATGCTGAATTAGATGAAAAGGACGACTAGCTTGGTAGATCAAACGAATCTTGTGATCAATGGATGGACTATATACCTACACCCATTGATCATTGAAGAACTACACAGCCTTATTTCAGCTGTTGAATCTTTAAAACTAAAAGATCCGCAAAATTTCGCTCGCAAAAATGCCACCAAACGCCTTGCCGCTATTGCTAAATTAATGTTTGACGTCATTCCTAAAGATCCAACCAAACCTGAATACCGCCAAGGTGGAACTCTAGGGAGTGACCGTAAGCACTGGTTTCGTGCTAAATTCTTTCAACAATACCGATTGTTTTTCCGGTTCGATTCTAGTGCAAAAATCATTGTATTCGCATGGGTAAATAATGACAAAAACAAACGTGCATACGGCAGCAAATCCGATGCCTATCGTGTATTTGAAAAAATGCTTAGATCTGGAAATCCTCCAGATGATTGGGATAGTCTGCTTGCAGAGACCAGAATACACACCAATCGTATGAATGAAATCATAGAAAATTTGTATTAATAGATGATGCTAGTTTTTAATGACTAATCTTTTACAAACACCATCTACACCTGTTTATGTCTAAAAATAAAGTCTCTTTTCACAACCAACAAGACCTAGACGGTATGCCTCTGCTCCAAGCAAACTACCATAGTCAGGTATTCTCAAAACACACCCATGAAGGTATTTGCATAGGTGTTATCCAATCGGGTGCTCAACGCTTCTACCGCTCAGGAGAGATTCACACAGCCCCTAAAAACAACATCATCATCGTCAATTCCGATGAAGTCCATACGGGCGAAACAGCGACTGAAGGTGGTTGGTCCTACAATGCAATTTACTCTGAACTACAGCAGATAGAACGCATCTCTAATGAAATGCTTGGCCCCAATAACGGCGCTTCTTACTTCCCTAACGCTGTTGAATCAGACAGGCAAACATCCCATATGCTTAATCGGATGTATCGCGTTCTATCAAAATCAACCAATAGCTTGGAGAGGCAGCTATGGTTTATAGCTGCTATGTCGATGCTCCTTACACGATGCGCTAAATCTAAACTAGAATTTAGACCTCTTCTCAATGAACACAAAGCCATAGCCACCGTAAAGGACTACCTACAAGAGAATTATGCCCACAACGTTTCGTTAGAAGAACTAAGCCAGCTAGTGGATCTAAGCCCCCAATATTTATTAAGACAGTTTAAGAAAGCGACAGGCTTGCCACCTCACGCATTTCAAATACAACACCGTTTACGTGTCGCTAAACAGGAACTAGCTCTGCCCTATGCAAACATTGCTGACATAGCCATCGATTGTGGATTTGTGGACCAGAGTCATTTCCACCAGCACTTCAAACGAGCTTTTGGGCTTACCCCAAAGCAATATGTAAATAGCTTCAAAAGCGCATTTTCATACAAGAATTAGTAGCTAATTCTAATTAATAATTCATTTATACAAACACTTCCTGTAGATGAATTATGCATTCACATTCTAAAAACATAGTAGCTGGTATGGCAGGAGCGACTCCCCTGTTATTGGCTGCCATTCCTTTTGGCCTCATGTTTGGAGCTATGCCCTCGACATTGCCAAAATGAACGGGATCACTACTCGCCTTCATTGGACCGACAAGCCTTATAAGTGGCACATAAACGAAGGAGAAGAAGTTTTCGTTGTTTTGGATGGTGAGGTTACCATGTATTACAAACAGGGTTCAGAAGAGCTTTCTGAGACCTTAACACCTGGTGACATCTTTTATGCGTCGATTGGCACGGAACATGTTGCACACCCTATTGGTGTAGCTCGGGTTTTAGTAATCGAACAGGAAGGCAGTGAATAGTCCGTTCTCGTATGCCTGGCTGACTATTCTCTGCTATTAACCAATAGCAGACTGCCGCTGCAAGTCATCCATCTCTGG
>JAERSU010000213.1 GCA_016845445.1 Oceanospirillaceae bacterium
CGAATAGCCCGCAACATGCGTACTGGGTCTTCGCGGTATCTTGCTTGTGGGTCACCGATCATGCGCACGGTTTTATGGTGGATGTCTTGCACGCCGTTGGCAAAATCGTGGATGGCAAAACCGTCAATGTTGTAATACATGGCGTTGATGGTGAAGTCGCGACGTAGGGCGTCTTCATCGACACTGCCATAAACATTATCACGGGTCAGCATGCCGTTATCGGCTTGGCGTGCCTGCTTGTCAGAATTATCGCTGCTATGACTGGCGCGAAAGGTTG
Source organism: Oceanospirillaceae bacterium (assembly GCA_016845445.1). GTDB lineage: Bacteria > Pseudomonadota > Gammaproteobacteria > Pseudomonadales > Balneatricaceae > Njordibacter. The sequence continues at coordinate 278 of JAERSU010000213.1, forward strand.
CCACTTCGATGATTTCACGGCCAAAGCGCACATGCACTAGGCGGAATCGACGGCCAATTAAAATGGAGTTACGGAACAGCTTGTGTACCTGTTCTGGATGCGCATCGGTGGCAATATCAAAGTCTTTTGGTTGGCCACCTAACAAGAGGTCGCGTACGCCACCGCCCACCAAAAAGGCATCATACCCTGCGTCTTTTAGGCGATAGAGTACTTTAAGGGCATTGTCGCTAATGTCGCGACGGCTAATGCCATGCTGATCGCGGGTAATAATGCGTGGACCAGCTTCTTGTTGTTGAAGGGATTCACGAATTGGGGTGTTATCGCCGCGGACGATATCCATAAGTTTGCTTATTAGGCCCATTGTTGGTCGGCTCTTAGTCCTAGCTGTGTCTATACAGGGGGCAAAAAGAAGCTATTTTAGCACGCCAGTAACGCGCAGGACAGTTAATCCACAAAGGCAACAGGATCCATACACTGGTTAGGAACAGACTGCCTTTGCCAGTGCTTAATGGCCCAATTTAATTGCTCTTTAATGGGGGCACCGTAGAGTGCTTGTGGGAGGGCTTGGCCGAGGCGTTGTATAGCCTCGCTCACTAGCTTTGGAGCCTGCTTAGGAGTAATGGCCTTGGCGAGGTTCTGTTTGCTTAATTTCTGCCCTTGGGGGCTCATGATCAAGGGGATATGGCCATAGGTCGGGGTGCTATAGCCCAGGCATTGCTGCAAGAATATCTGACGCGGGGTTTGGTCATATAAATCAGCCCCGCGAATAACGTGATTGATGCCTTGGAGAGCATCATCTACCACCACGGCGAGTTGATAAGCATAGGGCCCATCTTTGCGTTGTAATATGAAATCGCCCACCTGCTGCGCTAGGTTTTCTGCATAGGCCGGCATGAAAAGGTCTTTAAAAGCAAAGATTTGGTTCGCCGCTCTAATGCGGCTGGCATGGGGTATGGTGGGCCGATGGTGTTGATGACGGCAGTAACCTGGATAGATTTGCTGGCCTTTTAATTGGCTGCGACTGCAGGTGCAATAGAACAATCGTTGCTGGCGTTGCAGCTCGGTTAGGGCGTGTTGGAAGTGCTCTTGTTGTTGGCTTTGGTAGATAACCTCTCCATGCCAGTGAAGGCCAAATTGATCGAGGGTGCGCAATATGTCATCACTAGCGCCTGCTGGACAGCGAGGGGGGTCGATGTCCTCAATACGTAACAGCCATTGACCGCCGTGGGCGTGGGCATCCAGGTAGCTAGCAATGGCCGCTACCAGAGAGCCAAAGTGCAGTGGGCCACTAGGCGTCGGGGCAAAGCGGCCTATATAGGGTTGAAGGCAAGTTGGGCTGGTCACCGGGGACCTTATTTACCTAGCTGCTTCTCTTTCATTTCTGCCAGTGTTTTGCAGTCGATGCATAGGGTGGCTGTGGGGCGCGCCTCCAAACGGCGGATGCCGATTTCAACACCACAGGCGTCACAGAAACCATATTCGTCGTTTTCCAGTAGCTCTAGGGTGTCGTTGATCTTTTTGGTTAGCTTGCGCTCGCGATCACGGGCTCGCAATTCCAATGAGAATTCTTCTTCTTGGCTGGCGCGATCATTAGGGTCGGCAAAGTTGGCACCATCTTCTTTGAGGTGATTTACGGTGCGGTCTACTTCTTCAGCCAGGTCTTGTTTCCAAGCTTCGAGAATGTGTTTAAAGTGCTCGCGCTGAGCTTCGTTCATGTACTCTTCACCAGCCTTAATATCGTAAGGGGTGTAGTGTTTGAGTAGAGATTCGTGTTCTGCCATAGCTAGTTCACTTGTTTTTCTATTTAGGGGGTCAGAGGCTGCTTTATGTTTGCGTTCGGCGGTGCCGCTGTCCGGTTTGCGTTAATTTTTAGGGCGCCTAAACTACCAGATTTATGATTCTTTGGCTAGGCATGGATAAAGTTCTTTAATGGCTATTAGTTTTACTTTTTCAAGGGCTAAAATAGCCTTTTTGTGTCTCTTTTCATTCTAGATTACTCCGATACAGAGTAAAATGACAAGCGTCTATTTATTGAGGTTTAAGCCAATGCGCTATCCATTGCCGCTGCAAGCAGGTATTTTACAGCGCCGCTACAAGCGTTTTTTAGCTGACATTACCACTACCGCAGGCCAAAGCATCACTGTGCATTGCCCAAATACTGGTTCTATGGCTGCTTGTGCGGAGCCGGCTAGCCGCGTTTGGTATTGGGATTCGGGTAATGCCAAGCGCAAATACCCCTGCACTTGGGAATTGGTAGAAGTCGCTGGCAAGTACCTAGCTTGTGTTAATACTCAACGCGCCAATGCCCTGGTAGCAGAAGCGATCAATACCGGCGTGATAGGCGAACTGCAGGGTTATACAAGTTTGCAGCAAGAAGTAAAATACGGTCAGGAAAATAGCCGTATAGACATCTTATTAAGTCAGCATGAAGCTGGCTTAGCCGATTGTTACGTGGAAATAAAGAATGTCACCTGGTGGCGTGGTGATAATGCTCAAGGCGTGGGCACTGGAGAATTTCCTGATGCCGTCACGGAACGTGGTCGTAAGCACCTGAGAGAGCTAGCGGCCATGGTGGCCGAAGGCAAGCGGGGAGTGCTGGTGTTTTGTGCTGCCCATACGGGTATAGATGTGGTGGGACCGGCTTGGGATAAAGATCCACGCTATGCACAGGCTCTGATTGAAGCCATAGAGGCTGGCGTGGAGGTGTATGCCTATGGCGCGCAGATTAATACTGCCGGCATCAATCTAACGCGCAGTTTAGCGTTACAATTGACGCGGCCAACCCAATAATAAAATCTGCTCATCCTGCTCTAGGACGGCAATGCTGGTTAATTGCTCCCCAACGCAAGGGCCGGTAATGCAGTGGCCGTTTAGGGGGGTGAAAATGGCTTGATGTTGCTGGCATTGCAATAGTTGGCCATCGCTGGTGAATGCACTGCCGGTATCCGTTAAGGGTTTGGCTTGATGGGGGCAGCGATTCAGGTAGGCATGCACCTGCCCGTGATAGCGAATTAACAAGCCAGATTGTTGTTGGTGGTGGAACTCTTGGCATTGGCCATCGTCTAACGCAGACGCAGCCATAATAGCAACTGGATACTTGGACGTGGACATGGCAAATTTTAAGGTTAGTAACACGAATGATCCAGAGCTTAGCAAAAATGGAGAAGTAATTGGCAACTAAAGGGGCAAAATTTCGCTTGCCGTGGCGCTTTATTTGGCAACTGATGACGGTAATGCTGGTCTGCGGGCTGGCCTTGCTGGTGTATTTGGACGCCCAAGTTAGGGAACGTTTTGATGGTCATCGCTGGAGTTTGCCAGCCAAGGTGTTTGCTCGGCCTTTGGAGCTTTATGTAGGTAAGCAACTGGCTGCGGATCAACTGCAGTTTGAGTTGCAGCAGCTAGGCTATCGTGCGGTACAGCAGGTGCGTCAGCCGGGTCAATATCGTTGGCAGGCTGGTGAGCTGGACATCTATAGCCGTGGTTTCCATTTTGTTGATGCCAGTGAACAAGCGGTGCGCCGCCAAGTGCAAGTAAAAAATAACCGCGTGCTTGGCCTACGCGGAGAACCGGGCCAGGCCGTGCATCTATTGCGTCTTGAGCCACAGCTTATTGGCGGTATCTACCCGTCACACAATGAAGATCGTGAATTAATTCAATTGGCGGATTTGCCTAATGGCTTTCTCGAAACCCTGTTGGCGGTTGAAGATCGTGCCTATTACGAGCATCTAGGTGTGTCGCCTACGGGTATTGCCCGTGCTATGGTTGCCAATATTAAGGCGGGTCGGGTGGTCCAGGGCGGTAGCACCTTAACGCAGCAGCTAGTGAAGAATTTTTACCTTAATGCGAACCAGACCCTATGGCGTAAGGCCCTTGAAGCGCCCATGGCACTTTTGCTCAATAGTCATTATGAAAAGGACGAGATTCTCGAGGTTTATCTTAATGAGGTGTTTTTAGGCCAACAAGGCAAACGCGCCATTCATGGTTTTGGTTTGGCTAGCTGGTATTATTTTGGTCAGCCCATTGGCGAGTTGCAGTTGCACCAGATCGCCTTGTTAGTTGGTTTAGTGAAAGGCCCATCCTATTACAACCCTAAACGTTTCCCACAACGCGCAAAACAACGCCGGGATCTGGTGTTGGCAGTGTTGGCCGAACAGGGTTTGATTTCCGCGCAACAAAAGGCCATCTTCCAGGCGAAGCCATTGAGGCTCAGTAAAGTGTCGCAGTTCAGTCGTTATCCGGCTTATATGGATTTGGTGCGTAAGCAATTACAAAATGCCTACAAGGCTAAAGACTTGAGTGAGCAGGGGCTACGTATTTTTACTACCATTGACCCCTGGGCCCAACAACAAGCAGATCAAGCCATGGTGGCCACCGTGAAAAAGTTGCAAGTACGACATGGTAAGCAGGCTAAGTTACAGGCCGCCATGGTGGTATCGCAAAGAGATAATGGTGAAGTATTAGCTGTGGTTGGTGATAGTAATGGTGGTTATGCGGGTCACAACTGGGCCTTGGATGAAAGTCGCCAGGTTGGCTCGTTGATTAAACCGGTGATCCACCTGTCTGCGCTGACCAGTGGTCGTTATCATCTATTGAGCCCTATTGATGATAGTCCATTATCCTTACCCCAGGCCGATGGCAGCGTTTGGCAACCAGCTAATTATGATAAGCAGCATCATGGCATGGTGCCTATGTATGAAGCCTTGGTGAAGTCTTATAATGTTGCTAACGTACGTTTGGGAATGAACCTTGGGGTAGAACAGGTTTTGGGGCAGTTGTCTGATTTGGGGGCCAAGCAACATTGGACGGCTTTGCCTAGTCGCTTATTGGGGGCCCTGGAAATGTCACCGATGCACGTCAATCAGGTTTATCAAACCATTGCCAGTAATGGTTTTTACAATCCATTGACCGTCATTCGTGATGTTACCGACCCCCTAGGTAATTTGCTGAGTCATTACCCTTATCAGGTGCGTCAGGCGGCCGACCCACAGGCGACCTATTTGTTGCAGCACGAATTGGCCTTGGTTGGCCGTCAGGGTACTGGCCGCAGTGCTTATCGATATCTACCGACCAGTCAGCAGGTGGCAGGTAAAACGGGCACCACCAATGACCAGCGTGATAGTTGGTTTGCTGGCTTTAGTGGGCGCCATGTGGCGACGGTGTGGATGGGCAATGAAGATGCCTCTGCAACACCATTAACGGGTGCCAGTGGCGCCTTACAGGCCTGGGCAGCATTGATGGCCAATTTGCCCTATGAAGATGATGGTGATCAACAACCTGCTGAGGTAGACTTCTTCCGCACCGATCCAGCAAGTGGCTTTATAATAGACGCTCATTGCGATGGTTTGGTGTTGCCTTTTGCTAAACTACGGCCCCAGGCACAGAGCAATTGTGGGCGCTAATTTCAGGAACAATTTAAGGAACACTTGTGCAGCAAAGCTCAACTTTAACTAGCTCGTCATCACTTTGTTGGAAGATGCCATTGGCATGGCAAAAACTGCTCGCTGTGTGTGCCCTAAGTGGGTTTTTAGGTGCCTGTGCAAGTGGTCCAGTAGGTGGCCCAGTGGTGCAAGACTTAAGTTTGGGTAAGGCCCCAGATACCACCTCTGAAGACGCGGCCAAGGCTGTCCAAACAGAACCGCAAGCAAGTGCTATCTTGGTGCAGCCAGAAATGCATGGGCCGCTGTCTAGCAGTGCTGAAGAGGTGCCTAAAGAGAAGATTAAAGAGCCACTGGCAGAGCCCTTGTCGCAGCCACAGGCCAGTCCACAGGTGCAAACTAAGACGCCGGTTGCTACGCCCGTTGCGCCCCTGCCAGAAGCGCACCAACAGGTGGTAGAAAGTTTGCTGTATGAGGCTGACCAGGCCAAAGCAAGAGGGGATACTGCGGTGGCCATAATGAAACTGCAGCAGGCCCAGCGTATTGCCCCCAGGGAGCCTAAAGTGTATGCCCGACTGGCGGCCTTGTATTTGGCTGATGGGCAGGCGGCAAAGGCAGAGCAGTTGTCTCGCAAGGGCTTAACCCTGGTTGCTGATAATGCCGCATACAGCCATTATTTTTGGCGGGTGATTGCCGCGTGTCGCCGTTTTCAGGGCGACACAGATGGCGAAGCGGCGGCCTTAAGCAAGGCGCGCCAGTTTCAATAGTTAGGTATTTACGCTTGCTGAGCTGCTGGCTTGTAGATGCTAAACAAGGCAATAAAAGCCGTGGCATGGGCGGCTTGCGTGACTAGGTGGATATCACTAGCGCCATGGTTAAACATGAGCCAGCCAACATAGATGCCGCAAGCCCCAAGCAAAGCCCGTTGGCCAGACTGCCAGCGGGGTGCAAACATGGTGGCCGCTGACACTAGGGCGGCCACCCAAGCGCCACATAGAATAAGCAGGTAGTGGTCGTTAAAGCCCATTTGTCGGCCTAGTTCAAACATGGCAGCTAAGCCCAGAAAGATGCGCCCCCAGGTGGCCGCCTGCCAGTGCCAATCCCGGCAATAATGCAACACAATAAGACTAACCAGGGGGAGGCTAATGAAGTGGGCAGCATTGTCGGCCATGATGAGTCCGGTATGCTGCTTTGGCAAGCCTAGCAAGGGGCTTTGCAGGAAACCAAATACGGCGATTAGGGCAGTCGCCAGTGCTGCTGTTTTGGCGCCTGGCAACTCACTGCGCCAGCACACCCTTGCTAGCCACGCACAGGCTAAGGCAAATAATAGTTGGATCATGTGATGGCCGTATTACAGTTGCGCAAATGCCACTTCAGCAGCAGCCAAGGTCTTAGCCAGCTCTTCCTCGCCATGGGCGCTGGACACAAAACCTGCCTCAAACGCTGAGGGTGCTAGGTACACCCCTTGTTCCAGCATCAAGTGGAAGAAGCGACCAAACTTGTCTGCATCACACTGCATGACATCGGCGAAACAAGTGACCTGCTCTTGTTCGGTAAAGAACAGGCCAAACATGGCACCAACTTGTTGGGTGGTGAAGGCTACGCCCGCGGCGGCTGCACGCTCACGCAAGCCTGCAGTGAGGCGTTCGGCATAGTCAGTTAAACCTGCATAAAAACCAGGTTGGCTGATTTCTTCTAGCATCACCACGCCTGCGGCCAAGGCCACGGGGTTGCCCGATAAGGTGCCGGCCTGGTACACAGGGCCAAGGGGTGCTAAGTGATGCATGACTTCCTTGCGGCCACCAAACGCTGCCACAGGCATGCCGCCACCAATGACCTTGCCCAGGGTGGTTAAGTCAGGGGTGACGCCATAATAGCCCTGGGCGCATTGTGGCCCAACCCGGAAGCCGGTCATCACTTCGTCAATGATTAAGAGGGTGCCGTGGGCGTCACAAATGTCACGTAAGCCTTGTAAGAAACCGGGCTTAGGTGGGATGCAGTTCATGTTGCCAGCCACTGGCTCGATGATGATGCAGGCGATCTCGCTGCCCACTTTGGCAAAGGCATCCTTCACGCTGTCCAGATCGTTATAGGTTAGGGTCAGGGTGTGATCTGCAAGGCTAGCTGGCACACCCGGTGAACTGGGCACACCAAGGGTCAGAGCACCGGAGCCCGCTTTTACCAGGAGTGAATCAGAGTGGCCGTGGTAGCAGCCTTCGAATTTGACGATCTTGTCACGGCCGGTGAAACCACGCGCTAGGCGAATGGCGCTCATGGTGGCTTCGGTGCCAGAGCTCACCATGCGCACTAGATCCATGCCAGGCAGTAGCTCGCAAAGCTTGTTAGCCATGGTGGTTTCAACTTGCGTGGGAGCACCAAAGCCGAGGCCATTTTCAATACTGTTACGTACGGCTTCCAATACCCGTGGATGGGCATGACCAAGAATCATGGGCCCCCAAGAGCCGACGTAATCAACATAGCGACGGTCGTCTTCATCGATTAACCATGCACCGTGGCCTTGTTTGAAGAACAAAGGGGTGCCGCCGACACCTTTAAACGCACGCACAGGGGAGTTTACGCCACCGGGAATATGTTCTTGGGCGGCATGAAAAAGTTGTTCGGAGTTGGGAGTCAGGGTGGACATAGGGCCTCAGTTAACGTCAATCAGTTAAGTTGCCGCTATTATCCACACATTATGGCTTGCAGGCCAGTCATATGCGCCGCTATGGCAGGTTTCTATGGCCTGGCTTGGGCGCTCTAGTCTGGGCGCATGTAATCATCAATGACGGTGGTTGGTAACACGCCAATGACCTTGCCTTCGGTATCCGTTACTAGTAGATACTCGTATTGACGCTTGCAATATAAGTCCCAAGCTTCTTTTAAGGTGGCCCGTGACGAGCAAAAACCGAAATGTTCCGTATGGCAGATGGCGGCCTGTTTAACACTGCCGTGATGTAGCTTGTCAGCCACTATATGATCAACATGAAAGACGTTGTGCACATCACCAGCATCGTGCATGATGAACCATTCTTCACCCCTTGATATGGCCTCAACCAGCCCGCCAATATCCTCATCGGCATGGTGAGAAACCTTGTCATTCATTAGGCTGGTGACGCCGCGGTGTACTAGGGCTAAGTCCACAGGATCAGCCCGAAAGATAATACCTTGAGCACGTAATACCTCAATGAAAGCTGAGTCTTGATTAAATACGTAGCGGCAGGTGATATTAGCAATTACCACAGTGGCCATGCCGGGTAAGATAATGTCAGGGTTGTGGGTGAGTTCCAAGAGAGCCACTAGACCGGCTAGTGGGGCTTGTAATACAGCGCTCATCATGGCCCCCATGCCGAGCATGGCGTAGAAACCTGGATCTGAAACAGGTCCAGTCATCAACTCTTGACTGATGATGCCCATAGCGCCGCCAGCACTGGCTCCCATTAAGAGGGTGGGGCCGATGAGACCGATGGGCATACCAAGGCCCACGCTAATTCCGGTGGCAAATAGTTTGGCAAAAGCTAGGGCAATCAAAAGGCCAATGGCGTATTGGCCTTCAATGGCAGCCAGGATGCTATCCGTGCCCATGCCCATTACTTGCGGTACTTGAGTGGCTAGGATGCCGGTAAATACACCGGCAAACAACATGCGCAACATGACGGGCTTGCCAGCAAAGCGAAAAGCCGTGGTGACGGTTTTGGTAAATAAGGCTGCCATAGCCCCTAAAACCACCCCGTAAACTAGGATAAGGGGCATTTCCGCCATACTGACAAAGGCAATGTCTGGTGCCATAAAGGCCATTTCTGCACCATATAAGCTATTGTGTACCAAGGTGGCGGTGACAGCGGCAATGATAATCGGTGTGAAGCCAATGATGGTGTATTCCAGCATGACCACCTCCATGGCGAAGATGACTCCGGCCATGGGGGTATTAAAGGAAGCTGCAATGGCACCGGCGGTACCGCAGCCAATCATCGGGCGAATGCTGTTATCGGGTAGATGCACAAAATGCCCTAGCTGGGCACTGATGGCAGAACCTAGGTGCACGGCAGGGCCTTCACGGCCAGCAGACTGGCCCGTAACAATGGCTAGGGCGCCACCAAAGAACTGCACGATGGTGTTTTTTAGCGGCATGTGCCCCTTGTTATTGACCATACGCGCCATGACATGGGCTACGCCAGCTTTGCGTTCATCAGGTTTAAACATCAGCAGCCAGGCACCCATTAATAGGCCGCCAATTACCGGTAAAAGAAAGTGCCACATGGCTGGTAAGCTTTCAAAACCTTCGCTGGTGCCGTCAGGTAGCCAGTGTTCAAGCGGGATTTCAAATAAACTGCGAAAACCAATTATAATTAAAGCTGAGGCAACGCCGGCAATTAACCCTAGCATGGTGATTTGCGGTAAGGCATCGCCATAGGCAAGTCGGCGACGGAAGTAATTGGGAGAAAAGAGTCGTTCGGCAAGGGTGTTTTTATTCTTCTTGGCCATGGCATGCTCCAGTTACTGCTAGGAATATAGCTTATATAGCTAGATATTGGTCTTAGAATACCTGAATTGCTGGGCATCAGACAAATACTGCATTAGAATTAAGCCCTTGAATTTTAGCCCTTAATTTAGTGTTTAGGCGCTAAGCATTGTGACAGTAGGATAGAGATAGGTGAAGGCCGTGAAAAAAATTGCGATCGTAGGTGGAACAGGGTATACCGGGGTAGAGCTTTTGCGCCTGTTAGCGCGTCATCCAGACGTGGAAGTGTGTGCCATTACTTCCCGCTCGGAGGCTGGTCGCCAAGTATCAGAAATCTATCCTAGCCTACGTGGTGAATTTGATCTGGCCTTTAGTGAGCCCACCAACGATGTCTTGGGGGCCGCTGATTTAGTGTTCTTTGCCACGCCAAATGGGGTAGCCATGAAGCAAGCCCAAGCACTACTTGAGGCTGGGGCTAAAGTCATCGATTTGGCCGCTGACTTCCGTTTTGATGATGTTGATGAATGGTCCAAGTGGTACGGCATGGAGCATGCTTGTGCTGATCTAATGCGAGAAGCGACCTATGGTTTGCCAGAGGTGAACAAGGCCGCTGTTCAGGAAGCTCGCTTGGTGGCTAATCCTGGTTGCTACCCTACAGCTGTGCAAATCGGCCTGTTGCCCTTGCTCGAGAAAGGTATGATTGATACCCAGCATATTATTGCTGATTGCAAATCGGGTGTCAGTGGTGCGGGTCGCGGTGCTGCTGTGGGTAGTCTGTTGTGTGAAGCTGGCGATAGTTTTAAAGCCTATGGTGTGCCAGGACACCGGCATTTACCAGAGATCAAAGAACGCCTAAGCGTTGCCGCTGGTGAAACCGTGGGATTGACCTTTGTGCCTCACTTGACGCCCATGATTCGTGGTATTCACGCCACTATTTACGCCCAAGTTGATGCAGGTTTTGATTTGCAAACTGCCCAGGCGGCGTTCGAAGCACGTTATGCGGATCAGCCTTTTGTTGATGTTATGCCCTTAGGTAGCCATCCGGAAACGCGGAGTGTGCGCGGCTCAAATATTTGCCGTGTGGCACTGCATCAGCCGCAAGGAGAGAATACCCTGGTGATTCTCTCGGCCATTGATAATTTGGTGAAGGGCGCGGCCGGTCAAGCGGTGCATAATATGAACCTCATGCTGGGCCTGCAGGAAACCGCTGGTCTAGACATAATGCCCCTATCGCCATAATGCTGTGGCATGCCTAATACTTGACTAAATTACTAGGTTAAGGCGATAATTAACACTATTGAATATAAGTAGTTCGAACACTATGGAAAGCTTTGATCCACAAGCTGCAGAGCAAGATATGTATTTTACCGATGCTGCTGCTGCCAAGGTAAAAACACTGTTAGACGAGGAAGAAAACCCACAGCTGTGCCTGCGCGTATATGTCACAGGTGGCGGTTGTTCTGGCTTCTCTTATGGCTTTACCTTTGATGACAAGGTGGCCGAGGATGACACTCGCATCGATAATGCCGGTGTGTCTATGTTGGTGGATGCCATGTCTATCCAATATCTAATGGGTGGCACCGTTGATTATAAAGAGAGTCTGCAGGGTTCTCAGTTTACTGTGCAAAACCCCAATGCAACCACCACCTGTGGTTGTGGCTCCAGTTTCTCTATTTAATGGCTGTTGGTCGCAATATGCCCTGCCCCTGCGGCAGTGGTAAGAAATTCAAAAAGTGTTGCTACAATGAGGCCAGTGCGCCCATGCAGCAAGCTATGGCAAAAGCAGCTGAAGTGCAGGCCCGCGGCGAATCAGCGGAGTTTAAGAAACTTGAGCTCTGTGCTGAACTGTATCAGCAGCAGCTATCCCCAGAGCATCCCTTCTATGCGGCATTGAATGATGCCAAGATTGGCCATGGCCAGCTAATTAAGCTGGCTAAGCAATATGACTTAGATGATTATGTTGCGGTGGCCGAACCCTTGTATAAGGCCTGGCAAGCAGCCACAGGGGTCTGACCCCAACGTTACTCCGGCGTACCCGCTTTATAAGCTTCAATTTGCCCTAGCATATTGTCAGCATGGGGTTTGAAGCTGGCAAATTGTTCTTTGTTGAGTGGTTGTACATTAGGGAACTTCACCTTGAGGGGGTTCTTGTGTACACCGTTAACGCGGAATTCATAGTGCAGGTGCGGTCCTGTGGCTGTGCCAGACATGCCGATATAGCCGATGATTTGGCCTTGTTTAACCCGTGAGCCCTTTTTAACTTTACTGTTGTATTTGGACATGTGGGCATACAAGGTGGTGTAGATACCCGCGTGTTGAATTATAACAGTGCGGCCGTAGCCGCCTTTGGTGCCACGCCAGATGACCTTGCCGTCGCCGGAAGCTTTAATGGGTGTGCCAGTGGCTGCGGCATAGTCAACACCACGGTGAGGACGAACGGTTTTAAGGATGGGGTGCAGGCGCTTGGGGTTGAAGCCGGAACTAATACGGAAGAAGTCCACTGGGCTGCGTAAGAACGCCTTGCGCATACTGTAGCCTTTATCATTGTAATAGTTGCCATCTGTATGCAGTATGGCGTTGACAATGCGGCCCTGGTTTATGAATTGGGCTGCTAGAATTTTGCCTTCACCAAACTGCTGGTCATCGAGATAGGTTTTTTCATACAGTACAGCAAAACTGTCCCCAGCGCGTATATCCAAAGCGAAGTCGATGTCCCAGCCAAAAATGTTGGCTAATTGCATGAGTTTTTTCTGTGACAATCCGGCTTTTTGGCCATCGACAAAGAGAGAATTTTGAATAGTGCTCTTGGTGAAAGATGGCTTAATTTCTAGTTCCCTAAGCACATGCTCTACTTTATAGGTGCCATCGTCTTGGCGTACTAGCAAATCGGTCTCAAGGCGGCTTCTAACGTGGCGTATCTTTTCAATGGTGCCCTGGTTAATGATAAAGCCTAGTTCCTGACCTGGGCGTAGTTTGCTGAAGGTTTTGCTTGTTTTGGTAGCTTTACTTATGCGGTATACGTCCTGTGGGGTTAAGCCAACCTTGCGGAACAGGGTGCTCAGGTTGTCACCGGATTTGATGGTAACGGTCTGCCAGTCTTCTTCTATGATGGGCTCTGGGGCTGGTTCTACGGTGATTGCTGGGCTTGTGTTTGGCTTGCTGCTGGTCGACGCTGGTTGCTGGAGATCCAGGGTTAATTCAATGGTAACTGGTGTGTTATTAGCGGCTTCATCGGAGTCACCTAGTAACCACACGAGTAGCATGATTATAGCTATGCCTAAGAGCAGGATTATGTGTAGCTTGGGGAATGATTTCTTCACAGTGGCATCGGTGGTTATGGTTGGCTAATGGTATGGCTTGTGAACGGGTCGACAAAAAAGCGCCCTATTGTAGCATGCTCAATAGCCATGAACAGGCTGTAAAGGTGAAGATCTGTTGGATTTCTGTTTCAACCAGCGAGTAAAGCGGGTAAAATAAGCCCCCAATTTTTACATTAAACCCAATACAAGTGGACCCTATGAGTGCTGTAGACACCAATTTGCTCGCCGACCTGGAAATGCGCGGCCTGATCAATCAGATGACGTCACCGGAAGATCTGGTTGAACACCTGCAAGAGTCTCGTACATTGTATTGTGGTTTTGATCCAACCGCCGATAGTCTGCATATTGGTAGTCTGGTGCCTTTATTGGTGCTCAAGCGTTTCCAGCAAGCCGGGCATAAGCCCTTGGCCTTGGTAGGTGGCGCGACGGGTATGATTGGTGATCCTTCCTTCAAGGCGCAGGAGCGCAAGCTTAATGATGAGGACACCATTAATGGCTGGGTGGAAAAGCTTAAGCGTCAAGTAAGCGCTTTTGTTGAGTTTAACGATCAGCCTAACAGTGCCGAAGTAGTGAATAACTATGACTGGACTCACAATGTTGATGTGCTGACGTTCTTGCGCGATATTGGCAAGCACTTCTCGGTTAACCAGATGATTCAAAAAGAATCTGTTAAACAGCGTATTGACCGCGAAGGTGAGGGTATTTCCTTTACTGAGTTTACCTACATGATTTTGCAGTCTTATGACTTTTCGGAACTCTATCATCAATATGACTGCACCTTGCAGATTGGTGGTAGTGATCAGTGGGGCAATATCACTGGTGGTACGGAGCTGACCCGTCGTCGTTATCGTGGTCAGGCCTTTGGTTTGACCCTGCCTTTGGTGACTAAGGCAGATGGTACCAAGTTTGGTAAGACAGAGTCTGGCACCATCTGGTTGGATGCCAGTAAAACCTCACAATACGCTTTCTATCAGTTCTGGATTAACACGGCTGATGCTGATGTGTATAAATTCCTACGCTACTTTACCTTCCTCAGCAAAGCAGAAATGGAAGCTATCGAAGAGCGTGATAAGCAGGCCCAGGGTCGACCAGAAGCGCAAGGCATACTAGCCCGTGAAGTGACGCGCCTAGTGCATGGTGAAGAAGGTCTGCAAGCGGCCTTGCGTATTAGTGAAGCCTTGTTCTCCGGGGGCCTGCAGCAATTGAGTGAGGCAGACCTTGGTCAGTTGTATCAAGATGGTATGCCCGCCAGTGATGCAGAAGCTGATCAATTAACTCTGGTTGAGGCATTAGTGAAGACTGGTTTGGCCAAGTCCAACAAGATGGCCCGTGAGTTTATTAACAATAATGCCGTGAGTGTTAATGGTGAAAAGTTAGCTGATGTTGAAGCTGTACTGTCGCCGGCAACTGGCTTGCACGGTCGTTACCATGTGATCAAGCGTGGTAAGAAGTTGTTCCATTTGCTGCGTTGGTAAGGAAGATGGCACGGTTCTATGCCCGTGCTACCCCTCGTGCCTGCCGCTGGCACGGCCGGGGTCTGATTTGAACGAAGTGAAAGTCTGACCCCTGCGAGGTTTGTGCCTCTGATTACTTTAAAAATTAGCCACTTTTTTATATAAATTTCTGATTACCTATTGCGCTTTATCTCGGCTTAGATATAATGCGCGTCCCTTGCTTATGAGGGGTGACGAATCCATGTGAATAGTCGCTTCTAAATCAAGGTGTTAGGCGGAATTAACTGATTTCACCTAGCAGCAAAAAAGTTTCAAATATTTTCTCTTTTTTGCTTGACGCGATTGCAGTGTTCTGTATAATACGCGTCCTCGGTTGAGGCAACGCCCTAGGGGCAAGGCCGCAACCTCTGTTCTTTAACAACTTAATCAAGTAATTCGTGTGGGAGTTTGTTGGATAGGGAATAAGACCTAATTTCGGTTAGGAACTATCAAACAGACGACACGTGAATTCATTTATGTACACAAATACGTAATTAAGTTTACAACAGTATTGTTTGAGCAAAAATTTCGATTACTTCGGTAATCAAACATTTTTAAACTGAAGAGTTTGATCATGGCTCAGAT
>JAERSU010000214.1 GCA_016845445.1 Oceanospirillaceae bacterium
CCCTAGACGTACTGGTTATTACTCCTTACCCAGTGGTACCGGGTAGCGTTATCCGCTGTCGCCCTGTTGGTGTACTGAACATGACCGACGAAGCCGGTGAAGATGCCAAGCTAGTGGCGGTACCACACGAGAAGCTGACCCAAGCTTACAACGACGTACAAGACATCAACGATGTACCTGAACTACTGCGCAACCAGATCAAAGAGTTCTTCGAGAACTACAAGAACCTGGAAAAAGGCAAGTGGGTTAAGGTTGAATCTTGGGAAGGTGCCGACGCTGCCCGCGCCAAGATCGTGGAAGCGGCTGCTGCCTACCAAGCTGCTAAATAATTCATGTCTGGGGCCTGACCTCTGGTCTGGCCCCAAGCCGCAGGCTGATTTGAGTAATCTATCACGCTTCGCGCGGGGTCAGACCAGAGGTCAGACCCCAAACACACCGCAACTTTATCCTTGCATTAATAATTCGCGCAGATCAATGATGGCCGCATTGGCACGAGATATGTAGGATGCCATTACCAAGGAGTGATTAGCCACCAGACCAAAACCTGAGCCATTCATAATAATAGGGCTCCAGACCGTTTCTTGGGTAGCTTCTAGTTCGCGTATAATTTGGCGCAGGCTAACCGTGGCATTTTTCTTCTCTAGGGTTGCGGCAAAATCCACCTCCACAGCGCGCAGTATCTGAATCAAAGCCCAGCTAGCACCGCGCGCCTCATAGAACACATCGTCTATCTCACTCCACGGCGTCTTCACCTCTAATTCACTACTGGTTGCCGTAGACTGCGTGGCCGCACTATCGCCGGCCAAATCGGTATTTACCCGCTTCTGCCCAACACTGGCGCTCAAGCGTTGGGACAAGCTACCCAAACGGGTTTCAACGTCACCCAACCACCGGGTCAGGTTATCAGCACGGGCATAAAACTGGGCATTCGGTTGGCTGGTGTCTAGCAGCCTCTGCTGATACGCCTGCAAAGCTTTTAAGCCCTTACGGTATTCACTTTCACTGGCTGGCAGCATCCAGCTTTCGCTATCGAAGTTAAATTGCGGCTCAGCCACGGCCAAATCAGCATCTTCGGTAGATTGCGATTGCGAGCGACTGAAATCTTTGCGCAGAGCACGACTCAAATCACGCATTTGGATAAGCACACCATATTCCCAGTTAGGTACGTTATCCATCCACACACCAGGCAAGCCCACATCATTACTTAAAAAGCCGCCCGGTTTATCCAACAGGCTAGTACCTAAATTAATGAGAGTTTGGGTGGTCACGGCACCAGTCACAGGACCTTTGCTTGGTGCAGCAGGCAAATCTGGTTTCTGGTTCCATATAATGCCAAGCACCAAAGCAAGCAAAAGATAAATCCCCAGGGCAGCCATAATGATGCGCCACAACCAATGGCGATCATCATAATAATCTTCTTTTAGGTTCTGCAGGCTTTGCTTCCAATTCATATTGTATTTCCTTTCTTGCCTGTGCAGTGCGGTGCAACAGGCTTGGTGTATTGCTAACTATATGCGGCTACTACTCAAAAACATCAAGTATAGGCTGCTCGCCCGAATACATCACCTCAATGGCTGCCGGCTTCTTGTGTTTCATGTTAGCGCGTATCCGGTAGTCTGGATTAGTGCCATTTAATAAACTATAAACCCAGCGCACCTGTTTGTCCTTGGGGGCGATGATAAATAAGCGCCCATCTACTTGTTCGATTTGCCGCGCTAGATGGCGCAGATAGATAGCCAAAGCGGGCGCTTCCATCTGCAAGGCCGAAGGTGGCAATAAAATACGTTGACGCTGCATGCCCTCGGGGGCGTCCATAACCGACTGCTTTTGCGTCTGCAGTGCCGCAAACTTCATGGGAGTTTGGCGTTTTTGCACCGATTTGCTCGTTGATTTAGCCTTCGACTTAGTGGTTCTATTAGTGGACGCAATACGCACTAACTCCTTTTCCACTAGACCAATATCTGGGTGGCTCGGCACCACCTTATTGGCTCGTTGCAGGAATAACTTGGCCTGCTTTTGCTTGCCTTTGCGCTGACTGCTTAACGCCAAGTTAAGGTAACGCTGAACGATTTTTTCCAGACCAGCCAAGGCCTGACGATTGTCCGGCTCCTGTAATAATACTCGGCCGTAATAAGCGTAGGCATTGTTGCTTGCCGGTGTCGTTAAATAGTCCTTCTTGAAGGCCTTGTCTGCCTGCGCTAACCAATGTTGCACAGCATTGGTTGGTTGCATATCCTTGCGCGGTTGCGGCGGCACACTAGCCGCTACCTTTGGCGCCGATGCTTCCGCCTCCTGAGCGACCTGACTGTCTTCAGCCGTGGGGGTCGAAGATCCTTGCGCCAATTGCATTTCCACTGCAGGGGTGGATTTCGAAGATTCCTGCGGCAACTGATTGTCGACTTCAGCCGTGGCTTGCTGGGCAACATTCACAGGCGCTTGCAGGCTTTGTTCCTGCACCTCAACGGGCTCAACTTGACTCGGGGCCACTACCTCATCAGCCACATTATCATCCACCCCTTTAGCAGTACTTTCATCCAGCTGTGCGGATTGCTGCGCCTGAATAACCTGCTCTTCTGGTACTTCATTCACCGGTATAGCAACACAACCTGACAAGAAAATACTGCCTACAAGAACGTAATGACGCACAGAAATACCCCAATCAATCACATAATCCTTGCATGTTAGCCTAATTCATAGGCAGACAGTAGCCGCAAGCATGGAGATTAAATGAAAAATGATGTAAAGATTGCACGAGTTAGAAAAAAATACAAAAACTTCGGTAAACTTCTGCCATCTTGCTATTAATTGCGCTAAACTAAACAAATGAATGACTTTTGGCCGTAAATCGACTTTACGCTTTAAAAGTCGACTTAGACCGCAAGTATGCTGAAGGACTGCGACACATGGCCAAAATACTGCTGCTAAACGGACCCAACATCAATATGCTGGGCAAGCGCGAGCCGGGCATCTATGGCGATCTGACTTTAGAAACCATTGAACAGCAATGTATTGCCCAAGGCGAAGCAGTAGGCATTGATGTCACCTGTCTGCAAAGCAACGCTGAATTTGTGCTGATCGAAGCCATTCAGCAAGCCCCAGAAGCTGACGTTGAATACATCGTCATCAACCCAGCGGCCTTCACTCACACCAGCGTGGCCATTCGAGATGCCCTGCTCTCGGTAAGCATTCCCTTTGTGGAAGTACACATCAGCAATGTGCACGCCCGTGAAACCTTCCGCCATCATTCCTATTTTAGCGATATCGCCAGCGGCGTTATCGTTGGACTGGGCCCAGCCGGCTACCATTACGCCATGCAGACGGCTATCGCCCATATCCAAAAAGACAATTAACAATTAATGTAAAAGAGAACCAACATGGACATTCGTAAAGTTAAAAAACTCATTGAACTGCTAGAAGAATCTGACATCAATGAAATTGAAATTCAGGAAGGTGAAGAATCGGTACGTATCAGTCGCTCCTCTTCCATCGTTGCTGCTGCTCCAGTTGTTCAAGCAGCACCAGCGCCCGTAGCTGCACCTGCTCCAGTTGCTGCTGCGCCAGCCGCCGCGCCTGCAGCAGCACCAGCTGCGCCAGCTGTTGATGGCCATGCCATTGTGTCACCTATGGTAGGCACCTTCTACGGCGCACCTTCTCCAGGTGCTGCGCCATTTGTCACTGTGGGCCAATCTGTGAAAGAAGGCGACGTTATTTGTATTGTTGAAGCCATGAAGATGATGAACCAGATCGAAGCCGACAAGGCTGGTACCATCACTGCAATCTTGGTAGAAGACGGCGAAGCTGTTGAATTTGACCAGCCTCTAGTAACCATCGGTTAATCCATACAGGTTTACTGGAGACTTATATGTTAGAAAAAGTAGTCATTGCCAACCGTGGTGAGATTGCCCTACGCATTTTGCGTGCTTGTAAAGAGCTGGGCATCAAAACCGTGGCGGTATATTCCAAGGTGGATAAAGATCTGATGCACGTGCGTCTAGCTGATGAAGCAGTGTGCATTGGCCCCAATGCCTCCACCGATAGTTACCTTAATATTCCACGCATTATCAGTGCTGCCGAAGTCACCGATGCAACCGGCATCCACCCAGGTTATGGTTTCTTGGCCGAAAACGCTGGCTTTGCCGAAATGGTAGAACAAAGTGGCTTTACCTTTATTGGCCCCACCGCGGACACCATCCGCGTGATGGGCGACAAGGTAGCCGCCATCGACGCCATGCAAAAGTCCAACGTACCTACGGTACCAGGCTCCAACGGCCCGCTGGATGACGACAACGAGCGCACCATGCGTATTGCCAAAGAAATCGGTTATCCGGTTATCATTAAAGCCGCCGCCGGTGGTGGCGGTCGTGGTATGCGTGTGGTACACAGCGAAGCGGCCCTTATCAACTCCATCTTTGTTACCAAAACCGAATCCAAAGCGGCCTTTGGCGATGATACCGTATACATGGAGAAGTTCCTGGAAAACCCACGTCACGTGGAAGTACAGGTACTGGCTGACGGCCAAGGCAACGCTATCCACCTGTTCGATCGTGACTGTTCCATGCAACGTCGTCACCAAAAGGTTGTGGAAGAAGCCCCAGCGCCACTCATCGATCCCGATGCCCGCGCTCAAGTACTCAAAGCCTGTACCGATGCCTGTATTGAAATTGGCTATCGAGGCGCCGGTACCTTTGAATTCTTGTACGAAGACGGCCGTTTCTTCTTTATCGAGATGAACACCCGAGTACAGGTGGAACACCCTGTATCGGAAATGGTAACCGGTGTTGACATCATCAAGGAACAGCTACTGATTGCCAGCGGCAAGCCTTTGTCAATTAAGCAAGAAGATGTGAAAATTCAGGGCCACGCTTTTGAATGCCGCATCAACGCCGAAGACCCAGTAAGCTTCTTGCCATGCCCAGGTAAAATCAACCAGTTCCATGCCCCCGGCGGCTTAGGTGTGCGCGTTGATTCCCACCTGTATAGCGGCTATTCCATTCCGCCATTTTACGATTCCATGATTGCCAAGCTTATCACCTACGCACCGACCCGCGAGGAAGCCCTAAAACGCATGGAAGTGGCTTTGGACGAGATGATCATTGATGGCATCAAAACCAACATCCCACTGCAGAAGGATATTGTCCGTGATGCCAACTTTGGCGCAGGTGGCGTAAACATCCACTATCTAGAAAAGAAGCTGGGCATAGATTAAAATTAGCCCCATCTGAATCAACGCCGTGTTATTTAGCACGGCGTTTCTATTTGCCCACCATAGTCAACATTGCCTAATGCGAGAGCAGAGATTTTATTCTGTGACAAGGCAAAATCCCGCGCAAAGAGGGAGCTTACACGCAGTAAGTGACCGATTGAGCAGGTTTTTAACGCCATCACAGGATAAAATCACAATCGTGTAGGCCTAGAAAATATAGGTAAACTAACATGCCTTGGGTACAAATCACTTTACATACCGACCCCGACCACACAGAAACCCTTGAAGACATGCTACTGCTGTGTGGTGCCGGTGCTGTGACCATGCTCGATGGTGCCGACCAGCCAGTGTTTGAACCAATTAAGGGCACCACTCCCCTTTGGCAGGACACCCGGGTGATGGGGCTGTTCGAAGCCGATACCGATGGTGACGCCCTGGTGGAATACCTAAGTAACGGTTGGCAGGCACACTTTCCAGATCAAGCTTTTCCCAAACACAAGCTAGAAATCCTTGAGGACAAAGACTGGGAACGTGAATGGATGGATCGCTTTGAACCCATCCAATTTGGCCCCACCTTGTGGGTTTGCCCAAGCTGGAAAGCCGTGCCTGATCCTCAAGCTGCTAACCTCATGCTTGATCCTGGCCTGGCGTTTGGCACCGGTAGCCACCCTACCACGGCCTTGTGCCTGCAATGGATTGCCCAGCAAGACTGGCAAGGTAAACAAGCCATCGATTATGGCTGTGGCTCAGGCATCTTAGCCTTGGGGGCCTTACTCTTAGGGGCTGAGCATGTCATGGGGGTCGACAACGATGAGCAGGCCTTAGTCGCCACGGCGGATAATGCCCTACGCAATAATATCGACCCGAGCCGCATTCCCGTCTACCTGCCAGAGGATACACCAGCAGAACAGGTGGACATCATGCTCGCCAATATTCTTGCTGGCCCACTCATGGAGCTAGCACCAAGCTTGGCCAAACTAACCAAACTGCATGGTTTGATCACCCTATCCGGCATTTTGCAGCATCAGGCAGACGCGGTTATTGAGGCTTATACACCATGGTTTGACATGCATACCGTTACCCAGAAAGACGAATGGGTTCGCATTGACGGTGTAAAACGCACTAATTAAATGGAATTTAGCACACTACAACTCCTACTTATCAGCCTGATCTTTGTTTGGTCAGGCTTTGTGCGTTCTGGCATTGGCTTTGGTGGTGCTGGCTTGTCCATGCCTCTGTTTTTACTAGTTGCCGATGTACCGCTTTTTTTTCTACCCATTATTGCTATTCAACTGCTCTTTTTTACTGCCCTAACATCGGGCCGCAAACTCAAGAATGTGCACTGGGCGTTTGTTAAATCCGGTATGAGCTGGATGCTTATTCCCAAATTGGCAGGGGTGGTTGGTCTTCTAAGCTTGCCGGCACAATGGATGATACTCATCATCTACGTGATCACTATCTTCTATGCTATCCAATGGGTAATACAAAAATCCATCGCTAGTAACTCTGTCTGGGGTGATCGCATATTACTGATGCTGGGTGGTTATTTTAGCGGCGTCTCACTGGTTGGCGCGCCATTAATAGTTACCGCAGCCATTCGTCAGGTGCCACCGCAATCCTATCGAGATACCTTGTTTGTTGTTTGGTTTATGCTGGTCATCATAAAAATGGCTGCCTTTGTTTGGGCTGACGTCGATCTACAATGGCAATGGGCTCTGGCCTTTATGGTGCCAGCCACCTTGGGGCACTTTCTAGGCTTGCACTTCCATGACTATCTGGTACACCACAAACCAGAGCAGGTAAAACGAGTACTCGGTATTGCCCTATTACTGATCTCAAGCATCGGTATTTATCGCCTATTTAGCTAATCAGTGATACTTGATATGCACATTTTAGGGGCAAAATAATAGCCCTTTGCAAGCCAGATCAATTGAACAAAATTTGTACAATTGCTATAATGCGCAGCCTTAGCTTAGCCCCCCTTGATAAAGCCGCCAACAAGTTTACTTTTTGATCGTGGCAAGAAGACCAATGGTCTTGAAAAGCTCAGGGAATTGCTCTTTTTAACCAGTTGTATCTGTCGCTTATGAGTTTGCATAATGCCATCCACGGATTTGCTATTGGCCCCCATCAATTGGCCAATGGCCTGTTTGTGGCACCCATGGCTGGCTTGACAGATCGCCCCACCCGCAACCTACTACGCCAGATGGGCGCAGGCCTTACGGTTGCCGAAATGCTTACCTCTGATACCAACCTGTGGCACAGCCGCAAATCCCAGCTGCGCCTACCACACGCCGACGATTTAGCGCCCGTGAGCGTGCAAATTGCGGGCAACAACCCCGAACAAATGGCCGCTGCCGCGCAAGCCAATGTTGCTTTGGGCGCTGATATCATTGACATCAATATGGGCTGTCCAGCAAAAAAAGTATGCAAAAAGGCCGCAGGCTCGGCTCTGTTGGCAGAGCCTGAGTTGGTGAAGACTATACTAACTAAGGTCGTGGCTGCCGTTGAGGTACCCGTTACCCTTAAAATTAGAACCGGTAGCAGCCCTTCGCAACGCAATGGCGTCGACATCGCACGCCTTGCCGAAGACGCTGGCATTCAAGCCTTGGCCGTACACGGCCGCACCCGTGCCTGCGCCTTTAAAGGACCCGTAGAATACGACACCATTGCTGCCATCAAGCAGGCTGTGGCTATACCCATTATTGCCAATGGTGACATTAATACGGCCCAACAGGCCAAACAGGTGCTTAACCACACCCAGGCCGATGGCGTGATGATTGGGCGAGCCATACAGGGCAATCCGTGGATTTTCCAACAGATTCATCATTACCTACAACACAACGAACTTCCCAAGCAGCCAGATAGCCACACCAGGTGGCAAGTAATTAGTTTACACCTGCAGGGTATTCACAAGTTATACGGTGACGTCATGGGGCCCCGCATCGCCCGCAAACATGCCGCCCCCTACCTGCTGGACAAACAGCAGCGCCAAGCATTTAATCAACTAACCACAGCCAGCGAACAGCTGGCGTTCATGCAGCAGTACCTACTGGCTGCTGACAACGCTAGTGCCGCGGCCTAAGATCAACCGCTATGAGTATTGAACAGCAAACACAGGATAATCAATCCGCCCCAACATTAAGGCAAAGTGTTGAACAGTCCATGCAAACCTATTTCAAGGACTTGGATGGCCATGCAGTAACCGACCTTTATGACCTAGTTCTACAGGAAGTAGAAGCCCCCTTATTTGCCAGCGTCATGGCCTACACCAAAGACAATCAGTCCAAGGCCGCAACCTTGCTAGGTCTCAACCGAGGCACTCTACGCAAGAAACTCAAGCAATACGACCTCATTTAACTTTTTATTATCTTAACTCCCTATACAGGACGCTAACATGCCCGACCAGCAACCCATCACTCGCGCTCTTATCAGTGTATCCGACAAGACCGGCATTGTTGAATTTGCTCAACAACTGACCCAGCTTAATGTAGAAATTCTTTCTACCGGCGGCACCTATAAGCTACTGCAGGACAACAACATCCCTGCTGTTGAAGTTTCCGATTACACCGGTTTCCCAGAAATGATGGCTGGCCGCGTAAAGACCCTGCACCCAAAAGTACACGGTGGTATCTTGGGTCGTCGTGGTACCGACGAAGCGGTAATGGAAGAGCATGGTATCAAGCCAATCGATCTGGTCGTTGTTAACCTCTACCCATTCCAAGCTACCATCGAACGGGCAGACTGTGACCTGGCTATGGCCATTGAAAACATCGATATTGGTGGCCCTACCATGGTACGCTCTGCGGCAAAAAACAACGCCGCTGTTGCCATCGTGGTAAACGCTAGCGACTACGGCAGTGTGGTTGCTGAAATGCAAGACAAGGGCGGCCTGTCTCAGGCAACACGTACCGACCTAGCCTGCAAAGCCTTTGAGCACACGGCCATGTACGATGGCGCCATTGCTAACTACCTGGGCGCGCAGATGACGCCAGAATCGCCTTTCCCACGTACTTTCAACACCCAATTGAAGAAGGTACAGGACACGCGTTACGGTGAAAACTCCCACCAGCGCGCGGCCTTCTACGTCGAGCATGAGCCAAAAGAAGCCAGCATTGCCACCGCTAGCCAGCTACAAGGTAAAGAACTGTCCTACAACAACTATGCTGATACAGATGCTGCCCTTGAATGCGTGAAAACTTTCCAAGATCCCGCCTGTGTTATCGTTAAACACGCGAACCCTTGCGGTGTAGCTGTGGCCGAAGACATCACCGAAGCTTACGAAAAGGCCTTCAAGACCGACCCAACCTCAGCCTTCGGTGGCATCATTGCCTTTAACCGTGAACTCGATGCTGGCACCGCACAACGCATTATCGACCGTCAGTTTGTGGAAGTTATCATTGCTCCAAGTGTATCTGCCAATGCCAAGGCTGCTCTAAAGCGTAAGCCAAATGTACGGGTACTTGAATGTGGTGACCTACCGCAGCACTCGGTAGCCGAATTTGACTATAAGCGCGTCACCGGTGGTATGCTGGTACAGGATCGTGACCTAGGCGCCATTGCCGAAGCAGACCTAAAAATTGTCTCTGACCGCATGCCTACAGAAGCAGAAATGACCGACCTACAATTTGCTTGGAAAGTAGCCAAGTACGTGAAGTCCAACGCCATCGTATACTGCAAAGACGGCATGACGGTGGGTGTGGGTGCCGGCCAAATGAGCCGCGTATACAGCGCCAAGATCGCTGGCA
The DNA here is from genome assembly GCA_016845445.1 of Oceanospirillaceae bacterium. GTDB lineage: Bacteria > Pseudomonadota > Gammaproteobacteria > Pseudomonadales > Balneatricaceae > Njordibacter. The sequence goes on from JAERSU010000214.1 coordinate 9,952, forward strand.
TCAAGGCCGAAGACGAAGGCCTAGTAGTACCAGGCTCTGTCATGGCTTCCGATGCATTCTTCCCCTTCCGTGACGGTATTGACGCGGCCGCGGAGGCAGGCATTACCGCCATCATCCAGCCAGGTGGTTCCATGCGTGATGATGAGGTTATTGCGGCGGCCAATGAGCATAATATAGCCATGATTTTTACCGGCATGCGCCATTTTAGACATTAATCGGCTGGCTGCAAAGCGCTGATACTGCGTTACAAAGCCTTGTAGGTCGGGCTTTAGCCCGACTAGTCGGGTTAAAAGCCGACCTACAGCACAGAAAACACTTTGGAAAAGTAAATATGAAAGTATTAGTAATTGGTAGCGGTGGACGTGAACATGCTTTGGCCTGGCAGGCGGCGCAAAATGCGGATGTTGAAACCGTATTCGTAGCCCCAGGTAATGCGGGCACAGCGTTAGAACCAAAGCTTGAGAATATTACCATTGACGTATTGGACATCGATGGCCTGTTAACCTTTGCTCAAGACAACAGCGTTGACTTGACCATTGTTGGTCCGGAAGCGCCATTGGTTGCTGGTGTGGTTGATGCATTCCGTGCCGCCGGTCTGGTGGCTTTTGGCCCTACCGCAGGCGCTGCACAACTAGAAGGCTCCAAGGCGTTTGCCAAAGACTTCCTGAAGAACCACAAGATTCCCACGGCGGCCTACGAGACCTTCACCGAAATCCCGCCTGCCGTTGCTTACATTAAGCAAATGGGTGCACCCATTGTAGTAAAAGCCGATGGTCTAGCTGCTGGTAAAGGTGTTATTTTGGCTGACACAGAAGCAGAGGCCATTGCGGCTGTGGAAGACATGCTGGCTGGCAATGCCTTTGGTGAAGCCGGTAGCCGCGTGGTCATCGAAGAGTTTTTGTTAGGCGAAGAAGCCAGCTTTATCGTAATGGTAGATGGCGATAACATCCTGCCCATGGCTTCGAGCCAAGACCATAAGGCCCGTGATGAAGGCGATACGGGCCCTAACACTGGTGGCATGGGTGCCTACTCGCCTGCCCCAGTGGTAGACGCTGCCATGCACGATCGCATCGTTAAGGAAGTTATCCGCCCAACCGTAGACGGCATGAAAGCTGACGGCTATGTTTACACCGGTTTCCTCTACGCTGGCATCATGGTAGCCCCTGACGGCACCCCTAAGGTGTTGGAATTCAACTGCCGTTTTGGTGACCCAGAGACCCAACCTATCATGCTACGCCTAAAATCCAGCATCGTTGATCTATGTCTAGCTGCAGAACGCAAAGAACTAGACCAGGTTACTGCTGAATGGGATTCCCGCACTTCCGTCGGTGTGGTGCTAGCAGCCGGTGGTTACCCTAATAGCTACCCTAAGGGTGACGCTATTAGCCTGCCTGCCGCTGAGGCAGATGGCAGTAAGGTCTTCCATGCCGGCACAGCGGAAAAAGACGGCCAGGTCGTCACCAATGGCGGTCGTGTACTCTGCGCCACAGCCTTAGGCAATTCTGTCACCGAAGCTCAGCAAGCAGCCTACGCACTAGTTGATCAAATTAGCTGGGACGGCATGTACTGTCGTCGCGACATCGGCCACCGTGCCATTTCCCGAGAGCAGTCATAATGAGTGAAGAAACCATATTCGATAAGATTATCGCCCGGGAAATCCCTGCTGATATCGTCTACGAAGACGAGACCATCCTGGCCTTTAAGGACATTGCGCCCAAGGCACCGGTGCACTATCTAATCATTCCCAAGAAGCGCATCGCCACCCTGAATGATGCCTGTCCAGAAGACCAGGCCCTGCTTGGCCACATGATGCTAACGGCTGCCAAGCTTGCAGCAGAAGCTGGCATTGCCGAAGACGGCTATAGGGTACAGATGAACGTCAACAAAGGCGGTGGCCAGGTGGTATTTCACATCCACCTGCACATGTTCGGCGGTCGCCCACTAGCCGAATAACCCACCTTTTTTGGGGTCAGACCCTTTAGGGTCTGACCCCAAAGTGCCAGGTGTGTTTACAAAACTTCTTTTAGGGCTGTCACTAGTGCTTGGCACTCTTGCTGGGTGCCGATGCTGATACGCAAGCGATTTTGCGTGCGTGGGCTGGAGGTTAGGTGGCGGACGATGATGCCGCGTTGACGCAAGGCGCTGGCTATGTCTGCTGCAGATTGGCTAGCATGCTCCACGAAGACAAAATTGGTCTTTGAATCGGTCATGGTAAATCCCAAGGCAGCCAGTTCCTTCGATAACCATTCACGCAGTTCAATTATGGCTTGACGGGTCTGGTCGAAATAGGCCACGTCAGCCACCGCAGCGGCTGCCCCTGCAAGGGCTTCACGACTTAAAGGGTAAGGATTAAAACTGTTTTTCAGTCTTTCCAGACCATCAATCAGATGTGACTGGCCAAAGGCCATGCCGACACGTAAACCCGCTAATGATCGGGACTTAGAGGTGGTTTGCACCACCAATAAATTATCGTATTCTTGGATAAGCGCAACAGCAGATTCACCGCCAAAATCTATGTAGGCCTCGTCGATTACCACCACCCGGTCTGGGTTGCCTACCAATAGTCGGCGTATCTCCGCCAGACTCAGTAATAAGCCAGTTGGCGCATTAGGATTGGCTATAATAATGCCACCGTTGTTGCCCATGTAGTCTTCAACATCGACAGCCAGCTCTTCGTTCAAGGGAACGGCACGATAATCGATGCCAAATAGATCACCATACACGGGATAAAAACCGTAGGTGATATCAGGGAAAAGTAGCGGCTTATCCTGCTTTAACAAGGCCTGAAAAGCATGCGCCAAGACTTCATCGGAACCATTACCAACAAACACCTGATCCACACTTAAGCCATTATAGTCTGCCAAAGCATGGCGCAACGAGGAACAACTTGGGTCCGGATACAAGCGTAGATTGTCCCCGGTTTCTGCTTGCATAGCTGCTATGGCCTTGGGTGAAGGCGGAAACGGATTCTCGTTGGTATTGAGCTTTATCAGATTAGTAAGCTTGGGTTGTTCGCCTGGCACATAGGGTTTTAAACCGTGGGCCAGTTCAGACCAAAAACGACTCACGTTCTATGCAACCTCAACAATTTCGAAATCGTGACTAATTTCCACACCAGCTTTTTCCAGCATGATGGAAGCTGAGCAGTATTCATCGGCGGACAGACGGACAGCACGCTCGACCACCTTTTCTTTCAACTTGCGGCCAGAGACCACAAAGTGTACGTGAATTTTAGTGAACACCGCAGGCACTGCATCGGCACGCTCTGCACTAATTTGCGCTTCACAATGCACCACATCCTGACGAGATTTGTGCAAGATGCTCATGACGTCAAAGGAGGTACAGCCGCCCATGCCCATGAGTAATAACTCCATGGGACGCGAACCCTTATCTTGGCCACCTTTCTCGGCGGGGCCATCCATAAATACCGTGTGACCAGTGCCGCCTTCAGCCTTAAAGCTAACGCCACCATCCCAGCTAACTGTAGCTGTCATTGTCATTGCCTAAATTCCTAATTAGTTGTGTGGGCGCCAGATTTGTGTGCGCCCAAATAATGAAATACCAACAAAGCCGCGCACTTTTAGGGTGCCATCTTTTTGCAGTTTGATGGTGCATTTATAATCTTTGCCATTTTCAGGATCGTAGATTTTGCCCTTATGCCAGGTATCTTTACCTTTATAGGAAAAACCACGCAGTAAATTCATGCCGATGATTGGATCATTGCGCTTAGCCGCATCAGGATTATTACGATCAACCTTTGGCTGACCCGCTAAGCCACTTTCATGACCTTCAGGATAGAGCGGCTCTTTAAGGCTAATAAACTTACCAAAGTAGGCATCACCTTGCTTATAGATTTCAATCACCGCCTTGTCTTCAGGGGTAATCCATGTACCTAACAGTCGATCAGCATCGGCCCAAGCAAAATTGGCCAGCGTTAACAGGCAAATCATCAATGTGGATTTAATTATGCTTGTCATCACCCATTCCTCATAAAAGTTAGCTAAATAATTCCGCCAGTTTTTCACCTGGTTCATCAGCGCGCATAAAGGATTCGCCAACCAAGAAGGCGTTCACCTCTCGTTCGCGCATAGAGGCCACATCGGCAGGCGTGTGAATACCACTTTCGGTAATTACCATACGATCCGCCGGCATGTTGGCAAGTAGATCATAAGTGGTTTGCAAGGTCAGATCAAAGGTATGTAGATTGCGGTTATTAATACCAATTAAAGGTGTCTCTAGCTGCAAGGCACGCTCAAGTTCTTCACCATCATGGGATTCAACCAATACATCCATACCTAAATCAGTCGCCAATTCAGCCAAATCCTGCATCTGCTCGTCTTCTAAGCAGGCCACAATCAGCAAAATACAATCAGCCCCAATAGCGCGGGCTTCATATACCTGGTATGGGTCAACAATAAAATCTTTACGAATCACTGGTAGATCACAAGCCTGACGAGCTTCACGCAGGTAGGCTTCACTACCTTGAAAATAGTCAGCGTCGGTCAACACAGATAAGCAGGCAGCGCCACCTTGCTGATAGCTTTTGGCAATCTGCGCTGGCTGAAAATCTTCTCGAATAACGCCCTTAGAAGGCGACGCCTTCTTAATCTCGGCAATCACTGCCGACTGGCCGGCGTCCAGTTTTGCTTGCATGGCTTTAGCAAAACCACGTGGCGCCCATTCACCAACGCTGTTAGCAACAATCTGTTCGAGTAACACCGGCACTGGAGTCTGCGCCTGACGCTCAGCGATTTCTTCGTATTTACGATCGACAATACGTTTTAAAATGGTTGGGGTATTCATTAAGCACTCATTTCCTGGCTTAGCTGCATTAGGGCGTCCATTTTAGCTTGGGCTGCACCGCTAGCAATGACTTCACGGGCTTTACTAATGCCTGCGGCAATTGAATCAGCTAGATCGGCCACATAAATAGCCGCACCGGCATTTATCAACAACATGTCCAGAGGCGCTCCCGCCTGATTAGCAAAGGCTGACTGAATCAAAGCCAGGCTTTGCTCGGAGCCATCTACCACTAACTCATGCAGACTATCGTGTTGCAAGCCAAAGTCAGCAGGGGCAATGGAGTATTCACTAATCTCACCCTCTTTTAGCTCCACCACATGAGTAGGAGCCGCAATGGAGATTTCATCCAAACCATCTTCAGAATGCACCACCATGACATGCTTGCTACCTAAACGACGCAACACTTCCGCCATGGGACGTTGCCATGCACGGCTAAATACACCCAACAACTGATGCGGCGCACCTGCTGGGTTAGTCAAGGGGCCCAGAATATTAAAAATAGTGCGCACCGCCATTTCACGACGTGGACCAATGGCATGCTTCATAGCACTATGATGGGCCGGGGCAAACATAAAACCAACACCAACTTCATCGATGCAGCGCGCTACCTGATCTGGCTTTAATGCCAAGTTTAAACCAGCGGTTTCCAACAGGTCGGAACTACCGCTTTTTGATGAAATAGAACGATTACCATGCTTAGCCACCTGACCACCAGCAGCGGCAACCATAAAAGCGCAGGCCGTAGATACGTTAAACACACCGGAACTATCACCACCGGTACCACATGTATCAATGACGTGCTCGCCAACGGCTTTAACACCGGTGGCCAAGGCACGCATGGCTTCGACGGCACCGGTAATTTCATCCACGGTCTCGCCTTTCATGCGCAAGCCAATTAAAAAGCCCCCTACCTGTGCTTGGGTAGCTTCACCTGTCATGATGATATTCATCACCGAGCGCATTTCTTCCTGACTAAGGTCACGGCGCTCTGTCACGGCCGCAATGGCCTGTTGCATGTTCATTATTATGATCCTGAGTGTACTAGGTGGGTCGAACCGAGAGCCGACAGCGTACTAGCAGATGAGTACAAAATAAACCCATACTGTAGCATAAATCAGGGCCTATCGGTGGAGAAAATTAGCCAGCAGTTCATGCCCTTGGCGAGTTAATACTGACTCAGGATGGAACTGCACGCCCTCAATGTCAAAGTGGCGGTGCTTGACCCCCATAATGGCCTCTTCTTGGCCCTTGTCATCCAAGCTCCAGGCTGTTACTTCCAGACATTCTGGGATGCTATCAGGATCGAGCAGCAATGAATGATACCGTGTTACTTCCAAGGGATTATCAAGGCCACTAAAGACCCCCGTGCCAGTGTGTTGCACCATGGAGGTTTTGCCATGCATGACTTGTTTGGCGCGCACTACATCAGCACCAAATACTTGGCCAATGCTTTGGTGGCCTAAACACACCCCTAATATAGGTAGCTGTCCAGCAAAGTACTCAATCGCTGGAATGCTTATACCTGCTTCGTTGGGGGTACAAGGCCCTGGTGAGACAACCAGATGCGAAGGCGCTAGGCGCTCAATGTCCTGCAGACTAAGCGCATCATTGCGATAAACCTCTACTTCAGCACCTAGCTCACGAAAATAGCGCACCAGGTTATAAGTAAAGGAATCGTAGTTATCCAGCATTAATAGCACGAGGCAGCTACTCCGCAAAACATAAATCAGCGCCTCATTGTAGAGGGCAGGAAAGGCTGCTAATTATACCCAGTGTTACCAACACTGCCCAGCGACAAGGCATAGATAGTTACGCCTATGTCGCCTTAAACCCTTTTATGCCGATCACTAACAAGATACTGGCCAGTATTAAATACACCACCATGGTCATTACTGCCTCTTGCAGCAACCAACCCTGGTCCACTAAACGACCTAGCCAAACGGGCCCCAATGCAGAAGCAAACACCACCAGGGTCCAAAATAAACTCTTGATGGCACCTAAATAACGAACTCCATAACACTCAGCCCACAAGGCTGCCTGTGTAGTCTGTGCCAAACCCGAGCCAATACCCAGCAAGATTAAATACGGCCAGACTACCCAGTGGGCTTGCACCATAAACAGTAAACTAAGGGCCGATGCCAATGGCAGGAGAGTATAAGGCATGATTTGCCGAGCACTAAAGCGATCAATTAATTGCCCGGTAATCATGGCGGTGAGCACCACAAACAAAGAATAAAGCACATAGTTACCAGTGAGAAAGGCGTGGGACCAGCCCTTCTCATCAGCCAGATTAAGATGATGGAAGAACATGGCCGTACTCACCACCGAGGTCGCTGCTAAACCTGGCACTAATAAATAGAATCGATAATCTTTGAGTACATCTCGACGCCGGCTAGAAATGGCTGCCGCCTTGCTATCAACCTGGTCACCGGCTAATGCCGCCTGCTCTTTGGCAAGTAACGCTGATTCGTACACAGCATGACGCTGCTGATGGCCTCGCAATAGCCACATGGCTAACGGCAGCACCAGCAAGAGCACGAATACCGCCACCAGTTGATAGCTTGTGCGCCAGCCCCACAAAGCAATGGCATACACGGCTAACATAGGCAGCAAGGCCTCGCCCGTGGCAAATCCCATGGCCACCAAAGAAGTGGCTTTGCCGCGATCACTATCAAAATACCGCCCCATGGCCGTATAGGCCACATGACTCATTAAGCCTTGCCCAGCTTGACGCAGCATAAAAATGCCGGCCACCAACCACCAGATAACCTGCATTTGGGTAATCGCCCAGCAAGCCAGCACCAAGAAGACAATGACCCCAAGGGTATAGCGCGGCAGTGGCTGTTGATCGATCCATTTACCGGTGATAGGCAGTAAAAAGGCACTGGCTAAGGTACCCAGCATATAGATGCTACCCCATTGCGTATGGGACATAGCCAAATCCTGTTGCATGGCGTAGCCAAAAACACCAATAAAATAGGTTTGCCCAAAGGAGGAGGCAAAGGCGATAAGCAGGCCGAAGCCGACAAAGCGTGGATGTTGGTTTAGCAGACGCCAATAAGGTACAAAACTCATACTATATAACCTAAAGGGCGGGGCCTACGACCAGCTTAGAACCATCTGTAAAGCGCTGCAAACGGAAACGCTGCAAATCATGTTCCGGTGCCTGTTCTGCCAACATGCGTGCCATAATACGACCATAGCCAGGGCCGATACCAAAACCATGCGCACTCATGCCCGTGGCAAGATAAAACCCCGGCATGCTATCCACCTGATCAACCACGGGCACCACGTCAGGCATGGCATCAATCATCCCCGACCAGGCATTTATCACTGCCACTTCAGGCTGTTGTGGGAAGCGCTGAGCAAAGCGCTGCTGTATACGCTGCACCCGCTTGCCATCTGCTGCTGGATCCATAACACGCATGTGTTCAAAAGGGGTTTTGTCAGACCCTTGCCAGTCTCGAGCCAAATCCCAGCTATCGGAATAGCCCGTTGGCGACAGGCCTTTGAATTGAATATCGTGCCAACTTTTACGCAACAAGGGCAGAAAACGACGAGCATGGCGGAAACTATCTGGCCCCAGATAGAAGCCATGGCTATCCGTTAAGGCCAGGCTATAACCACCATCGTCACGCGGACGCATTGCCAATTCACTATCGGCAAAGGCATGGGCCACACCCACATCTAAAGGCTGAGTTTGCACCACGGTGGCTTCAACGGTTAACTGCGGCAGATTTACACCCAAACGGCGCGCAAACACACTTGACCAGGCACCGCCTGCCAGCAATACCTGCTCGCAGGCCACCTCACCATATTCTGTTACCACACCACTAACACGGCCGGCGGAAGTTAGCAGATTGCGGACCGCACAATGTTCCTTTATTAGCACACCTTCTTGATGCGCCAATTCAGCCACCGCAGGCACTGCCTGCCATGGTTCCCCTTTGCAATCGGAAGGGGTACAGGTGCCACCTAGCCATTTGCCCGCATGAGGTTGATCAAACATAGTAGCCAAAGCAGATTGGCTCATGGCATAGGAATCCAATTCATAGGTCTTGGCTATGTCCAACCAGGCTAAGAACCCCTCCATGTCCTTTTCGGTATCAGCTAAATAGGCAATGCCCGTGGTTTTTACACCACAAGCTCCGCCCGTTTGCTGATTGACTTGGTGCCACAAACGCACGGCATGGGAAGTAATTGGAATTTCCGCCTCATCGCGACCATGTTGACGAATCCATCCCCAATTTCGGGAAGACTGCTCAGCGGCCACTCTGCCCTTTTCACAAACCAGCACTCGCTTACCAAGTCGGTTTAAATACAGGCCAGCAAACACGCCCACTACACCAGCACCGATGATCACCACATCGACACCATCAGGCAACGAATCATCAAAGCGAATAGGGGTATGAATACCTAAGGGACCGAGCATACAGCGAATTCCAAACTGACTGATTAGCTCGGCACCTTAGCACTTGCCTTACAAGATCGGCAAACAATTTTGCTAAGCCTGCCTATAAGCAATGCTTATTCGCCAGCGGCAATTAAGCTAGCATTACCACCGGCGGCCGTAGTATCAATACACAGATGACGCTCATGGGTAAAACGTTGGGCATCTTGGGTTTCGGTAATCAACGGCAACAAGGCGCCTTGACGATTGGCTAAAGCAATGCGCAGCTGGCGCAAATAATGCTCTTCACCATTACAGGCTACGGCATCAAAACCATGCAATAGGGTTAGCAGATCGGCGGGCACATAACCTGGCACTACCACTAGGGGCAAAGAGTGCTCCGGCAAGCTGATATCAGCACCCACCACTAACACCTTATTGCCTTGCGCTAATGCCAAACGAGCCTGTTCCAAAGCCTGCTGTCTACCTGGCCCAAGGCAAATAACCAAACCACGGGCATGGGTGGACAATTGGTTGAGTTCTCCAGTTGGCCCGGGCAATAACTGCTTGTCGCGGCATAGATCAATGACCTGGTCGGTGGCTGCACCAAACACTTGCGCTAACTCGGTGGTGCGCTGGCTAGTGGTTTGCCAACTACTAGCGTCCATGTTCACAAGTCCATCTATCGCCTGCTGCAATGCAGCTAGCTGACAGGGAGTACCGCGCAAGCTTGCCATCATCACCTGCTGGGGCTTACGCAAACGTTGCACATACTGTGGACCACCAGCCTTGGGCCCTGTACCTGACAGCCCTTCGCCACCGAATGGTTGGCTGCCTACAACGGCGCCTATTTGATTTCGATTAACATAGATATTGCCGGCTTTGATACCAGTAGCCAAGGCCTCTACACGGCTATCCACACGAGTATGCACACCAAAGGTTAACCCAAAGCCACTGGCATTAATGCGCTCTACCAAAGCCGCCTGATCTTGCGCGGCATAGGTTGCCACGTGTAATACGGGACCAAAGATCTCTTCTTCCAAAGCATCGATACCAGACACCTTAATGACCGTGGGCGCTACAAACAAACCCTGCTTTGGGGCGGCTAACTGATGCAGGACATTACCTTGGGCAGCGTGCTTGTCGATGTGCAGCTGGATTTTATCCCGTGCCTGCCTATCAATGACAGGCCCGACATCGACCCACAACTGATGGGGATTACCCAACTGCAGCTCATCCATGGCACCATACAACATGGTAAGAATCTTTGCTGCCACATCCTCTTGCAGATACAACAAACGCAAAGCCGAGCATCGTTGGCCCGCGCTTTGAAAGGCTGAGGCTAGAACATCACGTACCACCTGTTCAGGCAATGCCGTGGAATCCACGATCATGGCGTTTAATCCGCCCGTTTCAGCAATTAAGGGGGCGTCAGTAGGCAAATTATCCGCCATGCTACGATTAATCACTTGAGCCGTTGGTGTGGAACCAGTAAAACACACACCCTGTACCGCCTCATGACTAGTTAAGGCCGCACCCACATCACCATTACCAGGCAGATACTGTAGGGCCGCTACGGGAATGCCCGCTTCGTGCATTAGTTGCACCGCACGATAACCAATCAAGCAGGTTTGTGGCGCTGGTTTGGCCAATACTGCATTACCGGCCGCCAAAGCGGCGCTGATTTGCCCAGTAAAAATCGCTAGGGGAAAGTTCCACGGCGAAATACAAGTTATCACGCCGCGGCCTGTTGCTTGTGGCTGGCTGGCCATATCCAAAGCGTAGTAACGCACAAAATCCACCGCTTCACGTAGCTCACCAACGGCATCCAACCAGGTTTTACCCGCTTCCCGTGCCAACAAGGTAAACAATTCCACAGCATGTTGTTCATACAAGCAGGCTAACTTTTCAAAGGCCGCTAGCCGTTGGGGCATAGGCATGGCTAGCCATTGCTGCTGACCTGCCTGAGCCCCTTGTAGGGCCATCTGCAGCTGCGCGGCACTGGTATCCAGAACCTTGCCCACCTGATCATTTGGCTGTGCTGGATTCACCACTTCACGCACCTCCCCAGAAGCGGCCCTAGTAGCTATTATGGGTTGTGCCAGCCAAGCATGCTTGAGCCATTTTTGCTGCTCTAGTTGCAATGCAGACAGGGTGACAGGATCGGTAATATCCCAACCTTTTGCATTAGCACGTTGCTCGCCAAACAAGCGCTGAGGTTTGACAATGGCTTCGCTAACCAAGGCCAAGCGCTGTTGCTGGCGCTGCTCTAACAGCGCCAAAGGATCCTTGGCAATGTCTTCAGGGGCAATCTGTGGATTTACCAATTGATGTACAAAGGAAGAATTAGCACCGTTTTCTAATAAGCGCCTCACCAGATAAGCTAACAAATCTTCATGGGCGCCTACTGGTGCATAGATGCGGCACCTGGCGCCTGGCTGTTGCATCATCTGTTCATGCAGGGATTCACCCATACCATGCAAGCGCTGAAACTCAAAGTTTTCAGCTACACCAGCACGCTTAGCCATATAGTTAATCGCGGCTACTGAATGGGCATTATGAGTGGCAAACTGAGCATAGATGCGATCATTCATGGCAAGTAGTTTTTCTGCGCAGGCCAAGTAGGCAACATCGGTATTGGCTTTGCGAGTAAACACGGGGAAACCTTCTAAGCCAAGGGTTTGAGCTCGCTTAATTTCAGCATCCCAATAGGCCCCTTTCACCAAGCGCACCATAATCTGACGGTCTAACTGAGCACTTAACTGATACAACCAATCTAACACCCCCGCAGCCCGCTTACCGAAAGCCTGCACCACCACCCCAAAGCCATGCCAGCCAGCCAGACTTTCATGGGCCAACACCGCAGCAATCACATCCAAGGACAGGTCCAAACGATCAGCTTCTTCGGCATCAATGTTAAAGCCCATATTGGCCGCCTTTGCCTGCTCGGCTAACTGCACAACCTGGGGTACCAGTTCAGTTATTAAGCGTTCACGCTGCGCAAACTCATAACGTGGATGCAACGCCGATAGCTTAATGGAAATGCCAGGATTGGTGCGAATATCATCATACTTGGACACTTTAGCTAGGGCTGCTATAGCATCCCTATAAGCAACAAAATAGCGCTGTGCATCTGCTGCCGTACGTGCTGCCTCACCCAACATATCATAGGAATAGGTGTAGCCTTGTTGCTGCAGTTTCTCACCACGTTTACAGGCTTCCTTGATAGTGCGCCCTAGCACAAATTGGGCGCCCAGTTCTTTCATGGCCTGGGCTACGGCGGTACGCACCACTGGCTCCCCCAATCTTTTCACCATGCCACGAAAAGTCGAACCGACACTGACAGAATCCACCGGCGCTAGCAGCTTACCAGTAATCAACAAGGCCCAAGTAGACGAATTAATTAAATGGGAATCTGAGTGACCAATATGACTAGACCAATCGCCAGATTGGATTTTGTCCTCAATAAGCGCATCAATGGTGTGTTTGTCCGGCACCCGCAATAGGGCTTCAGCCATGCACATCAAGGCAATGCCTTCTTTCGAACTAAGGCCATACTCACCTAAAAACTTTTCCATCATGGTAGCAGTTGAATTGGCCCGCACTTGGCGCACCAGATCAGCGGCAGAATGACTAATTCCTTGGCGCTCGCTTACATCAAGACTGAGTTCACTCACCAATTGGCCGATTAGCTGTTCTTCATCGCACAGGTAGTGATTTTGAATACGCTCACGTAGTTCAGTAAGTTCTTCACTGGCAAGCAGTGCCAAGCGTTCTAAAGGTTGATCAACAGATAGATCACAGGCAGCAACTGACATAATAGACTCTCGTTTGGTTAAGTTTTGTTATGCATCCATTTTACCGACCCTACAAAAGACAATTTCACTACATTTACGATATATTTATTAAAAATCACCTTTATATTTTAAATAAAATGGCGGTAATATATATTTAATGACAAATTATTGGTGATCTTTAAATATGGACACGAAATTAGATAAGTTTGATATGGCCATCATCAAAGCCCTTCAGGAAGATGGTAGACTGACCGTCACCGCCCTTGCTGAGCGTGTTGGGTTATCTAACACGCCCTGCCAAATACGCTTAAAAAAGCTTAAAGATCAAGGCTATATCACCGGTTTTGTGGCGCTGGTAGACAAAACCAAATTAGGCTTGGATCACGTGGCTTTTGTACAGGTCACCTTAAGCTCAACCAGTAGTAGAGCCTTGGCCACCTTCAATGAGGCCATCAGCCATATACCCGAAGTGGAACAATGCCATATGACAGCGGCTAATTTTGATTATCTATTGAAAGTGCGAACTCGCAATATGGCGGCCTATAGGGAAGTATTGGGCGAGCGTATTTCCACCCTACCCCATGTGCAACAGACCAGCACCTTTGTGGCCATGGAGGCGGTGAAGGATGTGTAACAGCTAACGCGTGTCGTCAACAGGCATATCATCGCGCAGCATAGTGTTTTACCATGGCAGAAAAGCCCCAACAAGGAACACCCATGGCAACTGAAACACTAACCTTGGCCGATATCGAACAACTCACTCACGATGCGCTCTATGCCTGTGGGGCTCGCGGTGCGCAACTAGCCGCCGCCACAGAATCCGTGGTTAGCGCCGAGGCCGAGGGCATCCGCATTGTCGGTTTGGGCTTTTTAAGCATCTACTGTGATCAATTATTGGCACGCAAGATTGATGGTGAGGCACAACCGCAAATCAGCCAACCAGCGGGTTCGCGCCTACACGCCAATGCCAACAATGGTTTTTGTCATACCGCTTTTCTAGCCGCCTTTGACGACTGGATAGCCATGACCAAGCAACAAGGTATTGGTTTGTTAACCGTGAGCCATTCCAACTCCGGCGGCGTGGTGGGCTGGTTTGTCGAAAAAGCCGCCGCTGCAGGCATGATTTGCCTAGGGTTTTCCAATTCCTCCCCCATGATGGCACCCGTCGGCGGCAGCAAGCCATTCCACGGCACCAATCCCCTGGCCTTTGCCTGCCCAAGCGGTGAAGATAGCGCTCCCTTAGTGATTGACATGGCCACTAGCCAAGTAGCCTATGTGGCGGTAAAGGAACGTGCCGATGCAGGCCTATCCATACCGGAAAGTTGGGGGCGTGATGCCAATGGTCAACCCACTACAGACCCATGGGACGTGGTGAATGGTGGTCAGATGGGGCCGCTTGGTGGCGACAAGGGGGCTCTGCTAGCACTGATGGTAGATATACTCGCTGGCGGTCTGGGTGGCCCAAGTTTTTCTTATCAAGCCTCCTCAATCGTTGATGATCAAGGTGGCCCCATGGGTATTGGTCAAACATTTATCGCCATTGATCCAGGCCACAACCCACAACAACTCGCCTTTGTGCCGCGCATTGAAGCCATGTTGCAGGCCATGGCAGAAGCCGGAAGTGAACGTTATCCGGGTTTACGTCGTGCCCAGTTGAGCCAACAAGCATTAACCAAAGGCATAGAAGTCGAAAGCCAGTTGTTGGATGAAATTAGGGCTTATATTACTTAACTGCATAGTCTTGACGCCAAGCTAAACCCCGCCTAGTACTGCCTTTGGGCCGGTACTCACAACCGATGCCGCCCCTATATCCAAGCTGGGTTAACAAGGCAAACGCTTGTGTGTAGTCAAAATCACCCGTATTAGGTTCATGGCGATCAGGCACGCCAGCGATCTGAATATGGGCTACCTGGTCACACAGGGCAGCAATCTGCTGCAGGCTATTGTGCTCGTACTTTTGACAGTGATAAAAATCAAATTGCAATTTTACATTGTCTGCCCCAATACGCTGACGCAGTTGATTAGCCTGCTGTTGAGTGGTGAGCATATAAGCAGGCATATCGAGCGGGTTAATGGCTTCAAGGGTTAAGGTAACACCAGCTGAGTGCGCCTGCTGTGCTGCCCAGCGGAGATTTTCCACATACACCTGCTCTGCTTCAGCTAATGATAGATCGGCCGGCAACAAACCCGCCATAACATGCACCAGTTGAGTATCTAGTACCACAGCATAGTCCAAGGCTTGGCTAACACTGTCGCGAAAGGCCACGGCCTTATCAGGATGACAGGCCATGCCGCGCTCGCCTGCTTGCCAGTTGCCAGCACTGGTGTTGAACAACAGCTGTTTTACCCCAGCATCCAAGCGCATAGCATTCACCTCATTGGCGCTATAAGCGTAAGGAAACAGGCACTCAACAGCGGTAAAACCATCGTCTGCAGCACACTGGTAGCGCTGCAAAAAATCGACTTCGTTGTAGAGCATGGTAATATTGGCGCACAATTGCATGGGGTAACAAAAGCCTCATCTAGGATAATTAATAGCTTAGCACAATACCATGAACTCAAATCCATCCATAGGCTTTATTGGCCTTGGCCTAATG
>JAERSU010000215.1 GCA_016845445.1 Oceanospirillaceae bacterium
GGTCAACAAAACGACCTTCACTGATTTCCACACAACTTGAACAGGTACCACAGGGGGTGGAACTAATGCCTTGTTCACAGTTAAGGCAGCGAGCCAAAATACGCGCTATGGTGGTTTTGCCGACACCGCGGGTACCAGCAAACAGATAGGCGTGATGCAGACGCTGTTCGTCCAGTGCATGAACAAGGGCACGCAATACGTGTTCTTGCCCTACCAGGGAATGGAAGTCTTGTGGCCGCCATTTACGGGCCAGAACCTGATATGCCATGCAGCTAGAATCCAATTAGCAAATAATCAGGTCTCATTATAGGTGGGCACAGGTCTTGATTCAATCAATCAATGGGAAAGAACTTGCGCTAAGTCGACCATGCTTGCAGGTATTGGCTTAATTTCTGCGCTGCCCACCGCTATGGGCACTGACATGTATTCACCAGCACGCCAACCAACTAGTTCATTCAGCTTGCCGGCAGCGATCAACTGGATGGCATACTGTGCCATACAAGAGGCATGAATTCGGTCCATGGGCAAGGGCTCGCCACCGCGCTGTATATGGCCTAAGACATCATGATTGATGCGGATACCGGTAGTTTGATGGAGGTACTTGGCCAATTCCTCTGAATTCCCCCAACCTTCACCTACTACAATTAATTGATGATCTTTACCTGCCCGCTGATGGCGCAATAATTCACTCGCCACGGCTTCAGCAGCAACAGGCTGCTCCGGTAAGAGAATCATATCTGCACCCGCAGCAATGCCCGCATACAAGGCAATGTAGCCTGCGTGGCGCCCCATCACCTCAACCACACTGGCGCGATGATGAGAAGACGAGGTATCACGCAAGCGATAGATGGCCTCCACAGCCGTGTTCACCGCGGTATCAAAGCCAATGGTGTAATCAGTACAGCCTATGTCATTATCTATGGTGCCGGGTAAACCTATAACCTTTATGCCCTGCTCCACCAAGGTGGCTGCACCACGGTAAGAACCATCACCGCCGATTACCACTAACACATCGATATGGTGCTTGTGACAATTAGCTACGGCTGCATGGAGGCCCTGTGGCGTCATAAATTCTGGCGATCGAGCCGACCCTAAGAAAGCCCCTCCACGATTCAAAATATCCGCTACACTTAAACTATTTAGCGCCACCATGCGGCCCTTAATTAAACCTGCATAGCCATCTTCTACGCCGAGCATCTGGTAACCCTGTTGCAAACCGTTACGCACCAGCGAGCGCACGGCGGCATTCATTCCCGGTGCATCACCACCACTACATAGCACCGCTACACTTGTCATTGTTGCTAGTCCTTAAGAAAGCAGTTGGCCCAACATGCGGCCTTCGGTAAAGGTAAAAGCAAAGGCTATCACCATACCGATATAGAGACCAATCATATAACCTCGATGGGTACCAATATTGCCTTGCTTGACGGCTCGCAAGGCCATGACGATGGAAAATAAAGTCCACCAGCTTAGCAGGTGAATCCAGCCCCAATGCAAGAATAGCTGTGGGCCAACCTTGGCAGGCATAAACAAGGACACAAAGGCACCAATGGTCATCATGAGCATGTAAACACTACCTAATTTGCGATGCTTATGAGTGCCTTTACGGGCTAACAGTAGATAACCACCAAGCAAGGGCGCTGGCAGCATAAATGCCAAGTGAATTAATGCAGTTTGATCGTAATTCATAAACAATCCCAGATTATGACAAGACAGATTAGCGCTACCGCACTAGGGCAATATTCGCCATGACAGCTAGCATAACAGAGTCTATACTAGCGGCATAACAACAACATTGAGATCTAATATGCACTATTCTGTCACCGTAGAAATCGATCTGCCCCGTGATCGTGTCATAGAATTATTTGATAACCCCGACAATATGCCCCACTGGCAACCTTCACTATTGAGCTTCAAACACCTCAGTGGTGAAGCTGGCCAGGTTGGCGCCACCTCTGAATTGCAATACCAAATGGGTAAACGTGAGGTGGTGATGATCGAGACCATTACCGAACGCAACCTACCTGATACCTTTGCTGGCACCTACGAAACCAAGGGGGTATGGAATCAGGTTAGTAATCACTTTGTTGAACAAGAAGGCAAAACCCTGTGGACATTAAATACGGTATTTAAATGCACCGGTATGCTACGCATTATGGCGTGGTTAATGCCAGGAATGTTTAAAAAGCAAACCACGGCGGACATGTTACGTTTTAAAGCGTTTGCTGAATCTCAATAGCCACTGCATAACAAACATCATGGTAACCACTGATAAGCTAAGTTAGCAAATATTGCTAATTGTAAAGGTGATTTGCAGCAACCTTTTAGCAAGAACATAGCACCTGTAAAAGGCATAATCATTGCTCTAAAGGCTCAGAAGAGTATGATGAAGTGACTAAATAACTTAGTTTACCTAAGCGCTGGCAGCGAGCCTCCAAGGAAAAATTATGCTACATGTTATTAAAGTCCTGCACTTGTCGATGTTTATTTTCCTATCCAGCTTGGCCGCTCACAGCCAAGCCAATGAAATCCTTTCATTCGGCGTGGTTCCACAACAGGCTGCCAACAAACTTGCCAAGAATTGGGGGCCTGTTTTTGACTATATAAGCCAGCACAGTGGTGTCACCATTCGCTTTGCCACTGCCCCTAATATTCCGGAATTCGAAAAGCGGCTTAAGCAAGGCGAATATGACCTAGCCTATATGAACCCCTATCACTATACGGTTTATGGTGACAATCCTGGTTATATTGCCTTTGCCAAACAAAAAGACAAGGCCATCACCGGTATTCTGGTAACCCGCAAAGACACTTCGCTACAAGCCATCACCGACCTAGAAGGCAACCTTGCCTTCCCTGCCCCTGCCGCTTTTGCTGCTAGCATCCTCACTCGCTCGGCGCTCAATGAAGCCGGTGTTGACTACCAACCCAACTACGTAAAATCGCACGATTCGGTCTACCGTGCGGTGGCAAAGGGTCTGTTCCCTGCTGGTGGCGGTGTAGTGCGCACGTTTAATAACACCGAACAAGACATCCACAAGCAACTAAAGATATTCTGGCGCAGTAAGGCCTTCACGCCTCATGCCATAGCGGCCCACCCGCGTCTTCAGATTTCCACTATTGAAGCGGTACAAGCAGCCTTGATGACCATGAACAATGACCCTGCTGCAAAAGCATTGCTTAAGGCGATTAACTTCAAAGGCTTTGCCGCCGCTAACTATAGCGACTGGGACGATGTGCGCGCTTTGAACATAGACCTACTTAAATGAGTATTGCCCACATAAGTTAACTAGCAAATTATGTCTTTTCGACTTAAGACCATACTAGGCATTGCCCTTATTGAAGCCACATTGCTGCTCTTTTTAGTTTGGAGCACCATCAACATGATGCGTGATTCCAACGAAAACCTACTGCAACAACGAGCCCATAGTAGTACCGCACTATTTATCGCCATGATTAAAGATCCGGTTGTATCCTATGATCTTGCCACCCTGGAAACGTCCATAGAACAGCTACTAACCGGAGAGGGCATCGTTTATGTCAAGGTATGGAACTATGCACAATACCTGTCTGGTGGAGGCAATTTAGCACTTAGCCAACATCCACAAGAAGCCAGTCAGGAAGTGGGGTTTGTTAATAACCGGTCTTTATATCGAGTGGTTTCCCCTATTCAAATTGGTGAGCAAAACTATGGCCAGGTAGAAATCGGTTTAGACGCTCAAGAAATGCAAGCGACACTGGCTCAGACTCTACAAAAAGCCAGTATCATCGCCATTATAGAAATACTTCTTTCCGCCTTATTTTCCCTCTTGCTAGGCAACTGGCTGGTACGCCAACTAGTTGATTTACGCGACGCATCGGAAGCCATTTCTAAAGGCAAGTACGGCACTCAGATCACCATTAGAGGCAAGGATGAACTAGCCAAAACGGCGCAACTGTTCAACACCATGTCCTTGGATTTAAAAACCTACACAGATAACCTAGAACATCTCAATGCTACCTTAGAGCAAAAAGTTGAACATCGAACCAGCGATTTAAAACTTTCAAACCGCTACCTGACATCGGTAATCGAAAGCATGTCTGATGGGCTGGTCATTATTGATAAGGAAGGCGCCGTACTGCGTGCCAACCCGGCCTTTCTAAATTTGGCTAAGTTACCTCTTGATACCAGTGTAACGAGTTATCACATCCAACAATGGCTTATTTCCAAGGGTCTGCAGACTTTAGACATCATTCAATCTAGAGGTGCCAATCAACATGAAATGCAACTTCGCACCCTTACTGATGGCGACGTACCTGTATGGGTTAGCAGCAATACCATCAAACATGAAGATCAACTAATCTGGTTAATTAATGTGCAAGATTTAAGGGCCCTAAAACGTGCCGAACAGATTCACAATTACCAGGCTTATGCCGACGGCGTGGAAGAAAACAAGATAGACACCCTGCTCAACACCACGAAATTTATCGAACACATTAGCCAACAAACTCATATTGCTGAGCAAAAAGCGGTTCTATTGCAACAACTAGCCAAGGGCCTACACGACTATGCTGAGTTAATAACAGAAGAGATTAGCAGACTACCTGATAATGGTAGCTACAAGAACTTGTTGGGTACCAAAAACCTATTGCTATCCGTTGAGGACAATTTATTGAATTACGCCCACAGCGGCATTATTGAACCCAATAAAAATATCGCCCTTAACATAAAAGAATTATCACAATGGTTTGACTTGCCGCCTAGTACCACCAACCCAAACAAAGACACTATTACCTTCTCGCTACAGCATTTAATTGACGAACTAGGCATTCTGCTATTTACCGAAATCCAGTCCAATCAATGCCAGTTTAGCAACCATGTGGCGAACGACATCATGATTCGTGGGGTGCCCAGAAATCAGTACCTAAACACCTGCCGAGCGATAATCTTAAACGCCATCCAAGCCATGCCAAATGGCGGATCAATCCATGTCAGCGCGCAACAGACCGACGAATTCATTAGCTTAACCATTAGGGATAACGGCCCTGGTATTAGTCAAGCCTTGCTCGAAAACCTTGGCGAATTGGGCTACCACAACAAACGCGCAGATGTGGGCCGAGGCGTGAAAGACACCCTCAATTTCCTGCATTTATTAGGGGGTAAACTGAGCATGGAGAACCACCCCGACGGCGGTCTGCAAGTAGTGCTGGAAATCCCCACCTACGCTGGCGTATTGCGATGATATGAAAGCAAGATTGCTAGCGGACGTCATGGCCCGCGATTTTTAGCAAATATAAATAACCAACGACATGTTATCTACAGCTGTTGCTATTGCAGGAATTCAATCAAAAATTTACTAAACTCATGCGCATGGGTGTAGTGCATAAAATGCCCTGCCCCGGCTAAAGTTTTAACTTCTGCATTAGCCATGGAATCCGCATACAAATGAGCTACTCCAACCGGCTGGATATCATCGCTACCATGAACTATCAATACAGGGGTTTTAATCACCTCCAATTCACTGCGCCAATCATGTGTCATACCCATGCTGAAATACTGCGCCCTTGAATGCCACACGCTGGAAGAGCCTGCCGCAGAGTTTGGTACTTTTCCTGCAATCAGCTCAAAGTACCTTAAGAACTGTTTATCCAACTGCTCTAATTCTTGGTTACTACGCTGAAATAACCCTGAAAAGTCAAAGTACTGCTGCTCCCATTCCTCATAGGCTGCTAGCTCAGCGCCTGCTAGATTCTCCTTAACCTGTTCAAATAGACCACCATACTGTGATGGGAATACGATGAGATCGGCTGGAGCAATAAGTACTAGCTTGGCTACCTTGTCAGGAAACTCAGCAGCATATAGAGAAGCTAGCAGCGCACCATAGGAATGCCCTACAATAATTAGTTCTTCTTCGCCCATAAGGCGTCTAATGCGTTCAATATCAGCCACCTGCTGAGCAATACCTAGTGATGACTCCAAGGCTTGTGTATTGTCCCAGGTGTTATCCGAGATAGAGCCTGTAAACAATGCCGTAGAATTGCCCGTACCCCGTTGAGCGTAGTAATACACATGGTAATAATCCTTAGCTAGCGCATCTAGACCAGGAATCGTATCTTTTGGCGGAATACCAGGCCCACCGTGCACATAGAGCACTTTTCTACCCACACCTTTGTGAAAATAGCTTAACTGTGTACGATCACTGACGTGCCATTCCTTGTCAGTTACTTTTAGCGGTTCTAGTGCCAGTTCTTTAGCATCACCAACGCTGTACATTGGCTGGCTAATAAACCAATAACCTACTCCAGCCAGCACACCTACTACAATCAAAACACTAAGACCAATTAGCTTCCATTTACCCATTACACCACCTTAAAAAATATAAGTTAAAAACTAGTAACATCTAGCCTTCGAGCGGCAGGTATATTTCCGTGCGAAGGTTCTCGGGCTTGGTACGCCTTGGATCTCTGTTCAGGTACTTATCAATGCATGGAATATCCCTAAGTACCTCATTGGATGCCGGTAACCAAACGCCTAACAGATAGCCATAGGTTTCATCTAACATTTCGTAAGGTCCTTTATGCAAAATCTTCGCATAGCGTCCAGCTGGTAATGTGCCTCGATAAATACCAGATGGCAGCTCTATATCTGTATTGATTGTTAAACAGGCATGGTAGCGAATATCTTCCTCATCCACATAGTTTGGGTTGTCCAAGGTTAGACCATAGGAGGTAACTGCACTGTTCATCAGCCCATTGCTATAGGCAAAGGACATCAACTGTCCCCATGCTTCCCCTGCCGACTCGCCATATGGCCCTTGTTTAGGGCAATAAAGCATGGGTTCTTCACTTCGATTTACGATGGTTACTTCAGGCATGGTTACTTCTCCATAGTCAGGTAATCAATAAGATTGAAATTGGAGTTGTTGACGCAGAAAAGCGCTTGGCGTTACGGCAAACTGCTGACGAAAAGCGCGATTAAAGGAAGGCTGGTTTTCAAATCCAGCGACAGCGGCCACATCAGTTAATGGCAGAGTGCCAGTCAACATCTGCTGAGCAGCTCGATGCAAACGCAGACGAGTACAATAAGCCCCAATGGTTTTACCCGTGTGGAGTTTAAATAGACGCTGAAAATGAAACCGAGAATAACAAGCAATATCAGCCAGACGATCTACGCTGAGGTCTTCATCAAGGTGATTTTCAACCCACCGTAATACACTGTTCATGCGCTGTTGATGCAATTCAATAGACAAGCTGCTGCTCCATTTACAATCCAAGTTCAAAACCAAGTTTAGTTATTGGAAGAGTAAAAAGATTGACTGAAAGTGCTTTTATCCTAGCATTCTAAGCTGTGAATAAAAATAGAATGGAGGCAGCCTTACCAGCCACATCCCGGCGCACAAATCCACCGCCTTGGCTGCTCCCTTCCGGGCCTGACCAGGTCAACGGTTTCTCGTCGCGAGAGGACCAATAAGGCTACCATAATGTCGATTTACTGCCTTGTGGGCAAGGCTGCAAATGAGGTGGCAAGTATAGGCCTTAGGGGCTTGAATCTCAAGTGATTTTTTGGCATTCGAGCAACAAAAAAGCCAGCTAGGTAGCTGGCTTTTTAGATTGGCAGTTGATATTGGCTTTATACGGCCAAGTACTCTTCACGTAAGGCTTGGTTATCCATCACTTCTTGAGCACTACCGTTGAATACGATTTCACCGGTATCGATGATGATCGCCTTGTCAGCCAGCTTCAAAGCAGCCATGGCATTCTGTTCTACGATAATGGTAGTGATGCCCTGCTCCTTCACCTTCTGCAGCATGCGCTCGATTTCCTGTACGATAACCGGTGCCAAACCCTCATACGGCTCATCCAACAGCAGCAACTTGATGTCACGGCTTAGGGCACGGGCGATGGCTAGCATCTGCTGCTCACCACCAGACAAGGACGACGCTTCCTGCTTACGACGCTCAGCTAGACGTGGGAACAGCTCGTATACCTGCTCTTTGGTCCAACCTTTTGGTTCAGCGATCTGCGCTAGAATGAGGTTTTCTTCAACGGTCACACCAGGAATGATACGACGGTCTTCACAGACTAGCTGAATACCGTTACGGGCAGCTTCGTAAGGTTGCATTTCATGCAGAGCCTGACCGTCCAACCAGATTTCACCACTGGTTAAAGCTGGCTCATCGGCTCGGGCTATACTACGCAGCGTAGAAGACTTACCGGCACCGTTACGGCCTAGGAAAGCCACGATTTCGCCTTCGCTAACTTCGAAGGATACACCCTGTACAACGTAACTCTCACCATAGTAAGAGTTCAGGTCACGACAGGAGAAAAATACATTTGAATCAGACATTATTATCTCCTTATACCTGCGCTTCGCCCAAGTAGGCTTCGATTACTTTCGGATGACCCTTGATTTCATCTGGGGCACCTTCAGCGATAATCTGGCCTTGAGCAAGTACAGAGATCTTCTCCGCTAGGGAGAATACGACGTTCATATCGTGTTCAACGATAACCTTGGTAATACCGTCCTTCATACCGTTCAGCAGCTCAATGGTCTGCTCAGTTTCGTGACGGGCCATACCTGCAGTAGGCTCATCCAATAGCAACAAGCGCGGCTTGTGCGCTAGGCAGATGGCCATTTCCAAACGACGCTTGTCACCACGGGACAGGCTGTCGGCCTTGGTATGCATCTTGTCTTTCAGGCCTAGTTCACAAATCTGCTCTTCAGCAAATTCGATCAGTGGACGCTGATGGTCAATACCTTCAAACATGTTCATGCGGAAGGCACCATCACGGGCAGCAAACACTGGGATGGTGACGTTTTCCAGTACCGTCATCTCCGGGAAGATAGCTGGCGTTTGGAAAACCTTAGCGATACCTAGCTGGTTGATATCGTGTGGTTGCACATCCAATAGCGGCTTGCCGTCAAACATGACGGAACCATCAGATGGCGCCAACATACCAGTTAGTACGTTTAACAGGGTGGATTTACCCGCACCGTTAGGGCCGATCAAAGCGTGGGTAGAACCCTCTTCAATCTTTAGGTTTACATCTTGTAGAGCTTTCAGGCCACCAAAGTTCAAGGAGACCTGATGAATATCTAGGATAGGCATTGATACTCTCCTTACTTATTGTTGAATCGAGCTTGCAGGCGAGAAATAGCTTCCATGAAGCCGCCTGGCATAAAGATGACGACTGCCATAAAGATGATACCCAGGAACAACAACCAGTGTTCACCGATATCAGCAGACAGTACGTTTTCGAAGTACAGCATGAAGCCTGCACCCAGCATAGGACCAACTAGCGTACCTACACCACCGATTACACTCATCAGTACGAATTCACCAGACTGGTGCCAGCCTAAGAATTCGTGACCTACGAATGGCTCGTATACCACCATCAAGGCGCCGGCAATGGCTGCGTAGAAAGCGGAGATTATAAATGTCAGTAACTTATACTTACGCGCGTTGATACCTGTGTACTCAAGGCGAGTTTGGTTACATTTGATAGCACGCATCATCAGGCCCACTGGCGAACGTTCGATGCGCTTAGCTAGGTAGAACATGACAATGGCAATAATGGCACTGAAGTAGAACACCACTGCACCTTGCATTTTAATGCTACCTAGCATTGGCGTCATCATACCCGTCAGACCATTTTCACCACCAGTCCATTCTTGCAGCATGGCCATGGCCATGGCGTGGAACATCTCGGCAAATGCCAGAGTCAAGATAGAGAAGTAAATACCTGTACGCTTTAGGGTTAACAGGCCGATCACTACGGATACCAAGGTTGACAGCACAACGGCAACAACAATGGCGGGGATGACCTGACCGGAAAAGTCCTTCAGCATAATACCCGTGGTATAGGCGGCAATACCAAAGAAGGCCGCGTGACCAAAGGAGAGATAACCGGTATAACCCAACAGGAGGTCAAAGCCCACTACCAAGATACACATGATCATAATCTTAGTGTCTAGGCCCTGGTAACCACCAATCAGTGGGAACCATAGGGGCATTAACAATGCAATGATGGCGAATATTATTACCGCGCGGTTGCGTTCGAAAAAGCTTTGTTGCGTGTTCATTATTCAAATACCCCTTTAGCACCTAGCAGACCGCGTGGACGAACCAGCAGAACGATGACGGTAATCAGGTAAACGATGATGGTGGAAAGGTTAATGTCGTGAGCGGTGAAACTCTGGGCCATACCAATGAGGATGCCGGCCAATACCGCACCACCCAAGGAGCCCATGCCACCGATTACTACTACCAGGAAGGATGGTACAAGCAGGTGCATGCCGACTTCTGGCGATACCTGGGTTACTGGGCCACCGAATACACCGGCGATACCAGCGATCATGGCACCCAGGCCAAATACAATCATAAAGCGTCGGTTGATGTTCACACCCAGGAACTTAAGCATTTCTGGGTCACGCATACCGGCGCGGATAACCAGACCAAAAGTGGTCAAGTGCAGCAAAGCAAAGACAGCAGCTACGGTTACGATGGACACTACCACCAGAATCATACGCCACTTAGGGTATACCACGAAGCCTTCTAAGAATGGGAACCATTCGTGCATCATGATGATACCGTTACCCCACTGTGGGATAGCGAAAGGTACGTTGTTAGCACCGAAGATCCACTTCAGGAGTTCCTGAATAACGATAGCCAGACCAAATGTAACAAGAATTTGATCGGTGTGCGGGCGATTGTAAAAATATTGAATCAAACCTCGTTCCATCGCCAAGCCAAGGACGAAAAGAATCGCAGGAACGAGAACAAGCGCTAGGCCAAAGCCAAACGCGTCACTAATGGATACGGCCAGGTAGATAGCTACCAAGTACAGGGCACCGTGGGCGAAGTTTACCACTCCCAAAGTACCGAAAATCAAGGTCAGACCCAGTGCGATAAGCACGTAGATGGAACCTATCTGCAGGCCAGTGAGCAGTTGCATAAAGAATGCATTGATCGACAGGTCAAACATTGCTGGTGCTCCAATTGCTGTTGTTGCAAGACATGGTTAAAAAATTCTAATAGTAAAAACATCCTAGGGCGTTATTTCCTAAGTGTTCTTGGTGTTATTTTTAGTTAGTTATGGCGAGCCGGACAATTGTCCGGCCCACATAAAAGGCCTGCCATAACGCAGGCCTTTTCGCGCTTATACAGGCCGCTATTAAGCTGGCTTGTATGGACCCAGTTCACCTGGGAAGATGCTTGGGTCATAGTTCGCAGTTTCGCGATCCACTTCCTGTACAACTTTCAGGTAGTCAAAGTCACTGGTACGTGCAGATGGGGAGTTACCCTGCATCACAAGCATGGACTTGATACACTGGTGGTCAGCACCACGGTACAGAGTAGAACCGTTACCAGCACCGGTGAATTCGAAGTCTTCCAAAGCCTTGATTACTGCAGGTGGGTAGAAGGTACCCGCCATTTCACAAGCGTTGGCATACAGTAGAGTCTGTACGTAACAAGTGTGGGCAGCCTGAGAAGGTGGGAAGCCGTATTCAGCAACAAATGAATCTACAAATGCCTTGGAACCATCGTCTTGTAGAGACCAGTTCCAACCAGACGTACCCAGTACGCCATCGATGTTAGCAGAACCCGCACCAGCAGCCATCAGACGTGAGTACAGAGGTACAACGATTTCTAGGTTCTTACCGTTCTTCTGCATGTCACGCATACCGAAGTTAACAGCGTTGGTTAGAGAGTTAACCATGTTGGCGCCGTAGTGGTTCAGTACCAGTACGTCAGCGTCGGAGTTCATAACCTGCGCTAGGTACTGAGAGAAGTCAGTAGTCTTTAGCGGAGTCAGAATGTTACCGGCGGTGCTCCAACCTTCGGCTTCAGTGAATTGCTGCATGGATTGCTGCTGAGTGTGACCCCAGTTGTAGTCCGCAGTTAGGTGGAAGGCGCGACGATCTGAACCGTACTCGTTGCTCAATACTGGAGCCAAAGCCTTACCAGTCATATGAGCGTTAAAGAAGTGACGGAAACCATAGCGACGCTTGTCTTTACCTGTGGTGTCGTTAGAGTGAGTCAGACCACACATAAAGATAATACCCAGCTCGTGACATAGGTACTGCTGAGCGATGGCGATACCGGAGGAAGAACCACCAGTAACCATGATTACTTTATCACGCTCGATCATACGACGAGCAGAAGTACGAGAAGCGTCAGCGTTAGTCTGAGTATCACCAGTTACGTAAGTAACCTTCTTACCCAACACACCGTTACCGGTCAACTTGCTTGGCTTCAAAGTATCTAGCATGCCGCCACCACCGTTAAGGTGCTTAACAGCTAGCTTGTATGCGCGTAGTTCGTCCGCACCCTCATCAGCGTAAGCGCCGGTTTGAGGTACGTTGAAACCAAATACAACTTCACTACCCTTCACTGGGTAGTTACCGATGGCCTCTTCTGCCCAAGCATTCTTGGTGAAGAACATTGGCGTAGCAGCACCAACAGCACCTACGGAAGCGCCCTTAAGTACGTCGCGACGGGACCAACCGGAAGCAGTCTTATCGGATTTTACATCTGTCATGGAAATCTCCTGATTATTTTTTTTGTACAAACGTTACCGCTATCAGCGATAGGGAAAATTGGCAACGTATTTTCAGTGTATCTAAACCATAAAATTAGAAAATTAGACCATAGGATGTCATACCAAGGTATAACAACTTACAACCTAGAAAAATAGATACAAATTAGATAGTTAGAGATATTGAGAAGGGTTTTATGGGGAATTAAAAGGCCCAACTAAAGGAGTTTTCGCAGCTTTGTGCTCAATCCTTTATGGTGCGTTTGCAGCTCAGCTTGCAGCAATTCTGCCGTGGCAATGGCATCTTTCAAAGCGTTATGGGCATGATAACTAGGCAGGCCAAAACTACTCCGTTGATTCACCAATCTAAGCTTAGACGGATCGTAGGGCATATCGCTCTTATCCAGTCGTCGTTTAATAATCGCCAGGGTATCAATCATTAAAAAAGGCGGTACAAAACCGTAGATGCGTTTGCAGGCCTGGGTTAAAAAGTTGCGCTCAATTTTAGCATAGTGAACCAACAGAACCTTACCTGCCATCAAACGCAGCAGGTCATCTATGGCGTGCTGCAGTTCGGCCCCCTGCTCTTTTTCGGCGTCGGTAATCTGGTGTATAGCCACATTGGTCTTACACAGATTACCATGGGTACGAATCACCTGATGATAGCCACTTGCTAACTTTATTTTGCCATGGCTCATATCCACACAGCCTATGCTTAACAGCTGATCGTTATTGACATTTAAGCCGGTGGTTTCAAAATCCAGTGAAAGAATATTCGTTCTGGCGATGGTGGCATCTTTGTTTGGCAAGGGTGTCGATAAATAATCATGCATGGCAGAACCCGCTGGTGCCTTAAGCAGGCATAAACGGCGACGCTTATCCATACTCAATAGGGCTTTAGGTAGTACTTGGGCAATCATATTCACTAGTAGGTTACCTGGCGATTACTCTGCAGGGTTTTGATCACTTTAAAGGCATCCTTTAAGTGCTCACGCTCCAACTTGGAAATCGACTTGGGGTTCATAAAATTACTGGGCTCTTTGCCCGCCTGTAATAAATCAGCCTGATGCACCAGGCGCAAATGGCCAAGAAATTCAAACGCATCAATCAGATTACGTGCCGACGCCTGGGTAAGCGATGGCGTACCGGCAACCTGCTTTAAGCGTTCTACGGTATTGACCGCCGACACACCTTCTTGCAGGGCGTAAATACGGGCTAAATCCACAATAGGTGTAATACCGTTGTGCTTTAGATCCAAGGCCTTTTCATTGTCGCCACTTTCCACCAATACAAAATCACGAAAAAAACCTAAGGGTGGTTTAAAGCTCAAGGCATTACGGGACAAGTGGGCAATAAACAAGGTATTAGTGACGGTTTTCGATAACATGCGCTCACGCACTTCCCCTAAGAGGGATGCATCACCATGAATAGTAGCCAGATCAAAGAAAATGCTCGAATAAAGCAAGGCCTTGGGTTTGGGTGTATCCACCCATTGACTAAAATACTGATGCCAAACCGATTTTGTTTGCCGCCACTTATCATTGCTGGCCATGACATCACCGGGGCAATAGACAAAACCACAGGCGTGCAGGCCATCATTGACAAATTTTGCCAAGGCTTTAAACCAGGCATCATCCTCTGGCTGCATATCATCATGGATAATAATGGCATTATCTTGATCAGAATGGGCAAACTGCTCTTGCCGCGCTTGCGATCCAGCAGCCAGCCAGGCATAGGGCACAGGCGCCGATCCCAGATCTGCCTCTGCTAATTGAATCAAGCGCTTAGTTAAGGCCGTAGTAATAGCACTGATACTCTTACCTGCATGCTCGGCAAGGGTTCCTAAACGTGCCATACGAATCTGTAAGCGCGGCAACATGGCACTCAAACGCACCAATTCTTCAATAGATTTAGCTTTGCGAATCAGGTGCACAAGGTTGATAGCATTGTCACCTTCCTGATTAAGCATGTCCGTAACGGTCACTACCCCTGTCAATTCACCGGCGTCAGTTACCGGCAGATGATGCGCTCGACTACTGGTCATGGTGATTAAGGCATCATAGGCGCTCTGATTAACATCCAGCGTAACCACATCCGTGGTCATTATTTCCGCCACCGGCGCGTGAATATCCAAGCCAATGGCCACACAACGCCGACGAATATCCTTGTCCGTTACTATACCCACCATATTACCGGCTTCGGTGACCACCATACAGGAATAGCCCAGTTCATTCATGCGCATGGCAGTAACTTGAATACTGTCTCCACTGTCTACCGTTGCCGCTGGGCCATGATAAAAATCGGCCACCAAAGCATTGGATAAGGTCGAAGAGATCACCGCGCCTTCGTTGTGCTTTTGCATGCGGTTCTGCAAACGTTGCGCGGCAGTTTGGCGAAAAAACCCAGTGGCTTCAGTGGATTCTTCAATGGCTGTCATCAATAGGTCTTTGGGGATAGCGTATAACAGGGTGTCTTCTTCTACTTCCACGCGAATGCTAGCGGCATCATCTGGAAACAGAAACACCGAACACATATCCCCTTCACTATATTTACTCAGCAACTCATTGTCATGATTAAAATAGGCTAGCGCTCCTTTACGTAAAATATACAGATGCGCCTCTTCATCAGGCGGCATGACATGCCCTGGGCGCACGTATTCGATGTGAATACTTTTAACCAGTTGCCCTATCCCCTCTGCAGATAGGTTATCAAAAGGAGGGATATCTTTTATAAAATCGCTAATTTCAGCTAGTTCAGAATTCACCATAATGGGTTACTAACCACATGCCTAAACAATCCGTTGATGGCGGGAATCATACCAGAGGCTTGTGGCTTGTGCCTTGATTTAGGCCGCTAATTGCTCCGTTCCCTACTAAAGTACAATTCATAAAATCACCCCTGCCTGTAAACTTCACGCCGACAATGGGCATAAACTCAAGGCTGCTATTTTTGGCCATGAGCCATGCTTTTTGTCCACAACAATAAAGTCAGTCTATTGCTCGCATGTCTGACGATAACTCCGAGGAGAAAATTTTGGAAAATCAAAATTCATACTGGCAGGATAACCTCCGCCTGATCCTTACTTGCTTGGTCATTTGGTTTGTTGTTTCTTTTGGTTTCGGTCTGCTATTGGTAGACGTACTGAACGAAATTCGCATCGGTGGTTACAAGTTAGGTTTCTGGTTTGCCCAGCAGGGTTCTATCTATACCTTCCTAGCATTAATCTTCTGGTACTCCAAGAAGATGGGTGAATTGGACAAGAAATACAACGTTGAGGAAGATTCCTAATGGACGAGTTAAGACTCTATACCTACATCGCCGTATTCGGCACGTTTGGTCTATATTTCGCAATTGCTTGGTGGGCCCGTGCTGGTTCTACTAGCGATTTCTACGCAGCCGGTGGTGGTGTAACGCCACTGCAAAACGGTATGGCTATCGGTGCCGACTGGATGTCCGCAGCCTCCTTCATCTCCATGGCGGGTCTCATTGCCTTCTTGGGTTACGGCGGTTCCGTATTCCTAATGGGTTGGACCGGTGGTTATGTTCTCTTGGCCATGTGTCTTGCTCCTTACATGCGTAAGCACGGCAAGTTCACTGTACCTGAGTTCATCGGTGACCGTTTCTACTCTCAGACTGCTCGTACTGTGGCCGTTATCTGTTTGATCCTAGCTTCCCTGACCTACATCATTGGTCAGATGAAAGGTGTTGGTGTTGCCTTCTCCCGCTTCTTGGAAGTAGATTATGACATGGGTCTGTACATCGGCATGGGCGTGGTATTCGTATACTCCGTACTAGGCGGCATGAAGGGTATCACTTACACCCAGATCGCTCAGTACTGCGTATTGATCACTGCTTACACTATTCCTGCTATCTTCATCTCCTTGGAGCTAACTGGTAACCCAATCCCACAACTGGGCCTAGGTTCCACATTGGCCGATGGTAGCGGCGTATACCTACTAGACAAGCTGGATATGGTTGTTACCGACCTAGGCTTTAAGGAATACACCACTGCTAAGCTAGGTAGCGGCATCAACATGTTCGCTTACACCATGTCTCTGATGATTGGTACTGCTGGTCTACCACACGTTATCATGCGCTTCTTCACTGTACCTTCCGTGAAGGCTGCCCGTCAGTCCGCTGGTTACGCCCTGGTATTCATCGCCTTGCTATACACTGTTGCTCCTGCTGTAGGTGCTATGGCGCGCTTCAACCTAATGAACACTATTGAGCCAGCTGCCGGTGAAAACCTGGTATACGAAGAGCGTCCACAATGGTTCAAAGATTGGGAACGCACTGGCCTGTTGAAGTTTGAAGACAAGAACGGCGACGGCAAGATCCAATATGTAGCGGACAAAGAAGCTAACGAGATGGTTAAAGTTGACCGTGACATCATGGTACTGGCTAACCCATCCATCGCAAACCTACCTAACTGGGTAATCGCTCTAGTAGCTGCTGGTGGTCTAGCCGCCGCACTATCTACCGCAGCCGGTTTGCTGTTGGCCATCTCTTCTGCCATCTCCCACGACTTGATGAAGGGTATGTTAACGCCTGACATGTCTGAGAAGAACGAACTGATGGCGGGTCGTATCACCATGACCCTATCTATCTTATTAGCCGGTTATCTGGGCTTGAATCCACCCGGGTTCGCGGCAGGTACGGTAGCCATCGCCTTCGGTCTGGCCGCCTCCTCCATTTTCCCAGCTCTGATGATGGGTATCTTCTCCCGTAACATGAGCTCCAAGGCTGCTATCTACGGCATGATCTCCGGTATCGGTGTAACCCTGCTGTACGTATTCCAGCACAAGGGCATCATGTTTATCCCAGGTACTTCCTTCCTAGGTGGTATGGAGCCAAACTGGTTCTTGGGCATCTCCCCTAACGCCTTCGGTGTTATCGGTGCTCTGGTTAACTTCGGTGTGGCCTTCATTGTACTGAAGTCTGGCGAAGAAGCCCCTCAGGAAATCAAGGAAATGGTTGACAACTTCCGTTCTCCACACGGTGAAGTTGCTGCCGCTCACGATCACTAAAAACATTTAAGTGATTGATAAAAAGGCCCCCACTTAGTGGGGGCCTTTTAGTTTCTACTCTGGTAAAATCAGACTTGCACTTTTAATTGAGAAAACCGCCATGCTACGCGCCTATTTCAAACTGAACCGTCACGCCAAGGTGGCGCTCTTTGTTGCACCGATTCTAATCATCTTTGGCTGGGCTGCTGGCGATATTTGGGTTGAAAGCCAAGCCATGAAAACCCGTCTATTTAACCTCACCTCTCCTACCGGGGTGTGTGATGTGATGGCCAAAAACTGCCTCTTAGAAAGCGGTGAATTCCAGCTTAATATCTATGAAGAAGGCGGCCGAACCACGGTCAATTCCACCTTCCCCTTGGATACCGTCACCCTGTTTTTAGTTGACCAACAAGACCAGCCAACCGCCTACCGCATGGGCATGAAAGAAGACCCCTACTACTGGTATATCAATACCCCCCTAGCAAGCATTCTTGCCAATCCAGGGGATAAGCAAAAGATGCGCATCATCGTCACCGTTAAGGGTGGTCAGTACATTGCTGAGTTTTATAGCCAAACGGGCTTCTAACCTGTGGGTTGGGTTTTAACCCAACATGTCGGACTAATACCCACTGCACTCGCTTTGCTCGCGGTGCACGCTGAGGCCGACCTACATCAAACAAGTGCCCAACAAATCTATCGTTAGGGTAAAAAAGCGCATACAATGCAGCTGATATTCATTCGCTGCATTCATAAGGTCCCCAGCATGAGCCAAGACACCCCACAAAAGCCATTAAACATAGCCGTACTAACAGTCTCCGATACCCGCACTAAGGAAACGGACAAGTCTGGTGCCACCTTGATTGGCCGATTACAAGATGCCGGCCACCAACTTGGTGATTATGCTATCGTTAAGGACGATATCTACCAAATTCGCGCAGCCGTAAGCAACTGGATTGCTGAGCAAGACATCCATGCTGTGCTGGTAACCGGCGGTACTGGCTTTACTGCGCGGGATACGACCCCCGATGCCTTAATGCCTTTGTTTGATCAGGTTATCGAGGGCTATGGTGAACTTTTCCGCTACCTGTCGTTCCAGGAAATCGGCAGTTCTACCATCCAGTCACGCGCTGTAGCCGGTGTTGCCAATCGTACGGTTATCTTTGTCATGCCGGGTTCCACTGGTGCCTGCTGCACCGCCTGGGACAAGATCATTAAGGAACAACTGGACAATCGCCATCGTCCTTGCAACTTTGTCAACATGGTGACCTACTTCCAAGCTCACTAACACAGGAAAGCGATTGCATGAAACCCGGATTAATGCCCATCGAAGCAGCCCTTGCCACCATGCTCGCGGATGCGCAATGTTTGGTTGATGTAGAAACCCTACCCCTATACCAAGCCAGCAACCGCATTTTGGCAGAGGACCTGCAAGCCTTAGTTGACGTACCACCGGCCGACAATAGTGCTATGGATGGCTACGCTCTACGCCTGGCTGACCTTGACCAACCGGTCATTAGCATTAGCCAACGCATTGCTGCAGGCCAAGCACCAAGCCCCTTAGAAGAAGGCACCTGTGCGCGCATCTTTACCGGTGCAGAAACACCGGCTGGCGCTGAACTGGTGGTTATGCAAGAAGAGACCGAAGCCGTTAACGGTGGCATTCGTATCCTAGGTGATCACCAAGACGGAGCCTTCATTCGTCGCGCTGGTCAAGATGTCAAACAAGGCACCCAGGTATTGACCAAAGGCACACGCCTAAGCGCTCGCCACATGGGGGTTTTGGCATCAATGGGTATCGCTCAAGTAAAAGTTTACCGTCCACTAAAGGTGGCGGTTATTTCCACTGGTAGCGAACTGGTAAATCCTGGCGACAGCCTTGCAGCTGGCCAAATCTATAACTCCAATCGCTATCAAATGGCAGGTTTGCTGGCCGATTTAAACATGCAGTTTGTCGACCTAGGCATCGTTGAAGACAGTGCTGAAGCTACCCTTAAGGCACTGCAACAAGCTTCTGAGCAGGCTGATGTGGTAGTAACCAGTGGCGGTGTATCCGTTGGTGAAGAAGACTATGTTAAAGCCTGCGTCGAAGCACTTGGTGAATTAAAAGTTTGGAAACTAGCCATCAAACCGGGCAAGCCGTTAGCCTACGGCCGTATTGGTGACACCCCCTTCTTTGGCTTACCTGGCAATCCAGCTAGCGTACTGGTTACCTTTATGGTCATTGCCCGCCCCTATCTGCTCACCCTGCAGGGCGCCCGCCATGTCGACAGCAATCTGCAGCAAGCCAAACTGACTAATCCACCCGCCAAACCGTCTGTCAGACAGGAATACTTGCGCGCCCGTATCACCGGTTATAAAGATGGTGTTATGCAGGTTGAGGCCATGACTAACCAGAATTCCGGTGTGCTTAGTACCGCCATGCATGGTGATGGTTTGGCCATCGTGCCCATTGGTGCCTGTGGTACCGATGCTGAACAACTGACATTCATGCCCTTTTAAAATGTGTGGGCGCTTTAATGTCACCGACCACAAAGGGGTTTACGATCTCTGTGAAGCTCTGGGTGTACCTGCACCAAAACCCAACTTCAATGTTGCCCCAGGAGCCCAAGCTGAAATCGTCATCAAGCACTCCGATAATCAGTTGCTGAACGCCTACTGGTCTATGCTCATGGAAGCCCACCCCAACAAACCAGAGCATGTTCGTCCTCATCCCAAGTACAAGACCTTTAACGCCCAAAGCCGCCGCTTAGAATCCAGTTCTCTATGGCACAACGCCTATCAACAGCAACGCTGCATAGTCCCCATGAGCGGCTTTTACGAATGGAAAGCCGGACAATGCCATTATATTCGCCCAAGCGATGGCTCTGCCTTTGCCATGGCGGGACTGTATCGGCAGCAGGTTATTAAAGGCCAAGCCATCACCTCCTTTAGCGTTATCACCCTGCCTCCACAGGCAGAATTTTGTCATATCCATGACAAATCCTACCCCTTTGCCCTATTAGCAGATGAATATGATTTGTGGCTCGACAACAGTCAGTGTCAAGGCCAAGAGTTCCAGCGCTGGATGGATGGCGGTATACGCCAAGCAATTACCATAGAAGCACTTACCAAGCCCCATCAACCTGAAAGATAACAGAGCTTGGTATTGTAAAAACCCTCGACTTTACGCCCAGTCTAAACCTAAAAATTAATTCTTGCTTAAGGCTGCAAGGACTTCTCACTATAATCTGTTACATTATGCTTATGAAAAGTCTAGCTAAAAAATGGTTTATGCCATTATCCATTAGGCAACATCTGGTCTTGGTCGGCTTTATGCTGATCTTGCTGGGCCTAGGTTGGCTCTACTATTTGGCTTCACCTTCAAGCAACGCCCATTTCATTAGCCAATGGCGCACTAGCGATGCTACTGACAATTGGCAGCAGGGGCATCAGGCCAATCTTGGCCAATCTGATGAACAGCTGTTATTCAACCTGCAATTCACCCAGCCTGGATCAGCCCAACACCTGGTGGTAGCGCCACCCTATTTAGATGTCGTTGATGTGCTTTTCTATGATGTGACTGGTCGCATGATTGCAAACACCATTAAGGGTGACCGCACCCTAGACCTGACACTTGAGCATAGTTTTGATATTGATCAGTTGGTGTTTTCGGTACCAGATAAAGCTGTGTCCGCTAACATAAGTATCCTTGCAACGGAAAGCCTGCAGGCCAATATTAGCCTATTATCAAAACCTGAATTAATATGGCATACCTACTTTGGCTTGATATCCATAAGTACAGCAATGGGTCTCATTGTGCTAGCCGCACTAGCAGGAGGCTTGGTCTACTGGTGGAATGGCGAGCTTTTGTATGGGGTCTTTGCTATTCACCAAACTGCTTGGTTTTTGCTTTTACTCGCGTTTAGTTATTTCATACCTAGCTTGATCTCTTCTGCCGTCTACTTCAACAGCCACCTATTAGGCGCAGCAACCATTACCACCACCATCACCGGCGTTACTTTTCATTGGCAACTACTACGCAACCTGGTGAAGGCTCGATGGCTAAATAAGGCCTTTGTACTGACTATCATGGTTAGTTTATTTAATCTTGTCATGTATATTTTTGCTGATCAAAGACAGAGCCTCATGAACAATGCCATCACCCTAGTTGTGGCAACCATGACCTTTATCATCGCTATCCCCTTGGCGCCACGCAAAAATCATATGCAACGCCTCATACTGCGTAAAGTCATGTGGATATACATCATACTGCTGTTATTTGTAGTCTTTGCCACGGTCTCTCGACTTGGCTTTGGTAATGGTTCATTGCTACCTTTTGCCTATCTATTTGCCCTTATTTCCATGTTGTTATTGGGTTATATGTTATTAATTAACTCCGCTGTTCAACGCCGCCAAAAAGCCAATGCGTTGGCAAAAAGTAGACTGTTAACCGCTAAGAATAACCAGTTAAACCATCACATCGAAGAACAGTCGGCGCTGCTCTCTATGTTATCTCACGAGATAACCCCCCCCTCACCACCTTAAAACTGCTGATCTTTAAGTCACCCATTCGTGAACAACTTAGCTACCAGCTACGCAGTATTGAACAGGTAGTGAACAAAATTGGTTTGATGGATCGTATTAAGGGTACCTTTGCTAAACATGAAGCCTATAATGTCGAAGATGTCATCCAACAACAGTGGCTGCAAGTTTGCCAAGAATATGAGCTAAACAAGCAACTTAGTTGCGCCATTGACAAGCACCTTGTTATATCCGGTAACCGCTTAGCAATGGAGGTGGTGATGAAGAATTTACTCAGCAACGCCCTTAAATACTCCCTAGGTCCTGACATAAGAGTCACCGCTCAAGCTGAAGATCAAGCCGTTTTAGTAATGGTAGAAAACGCCTGTGAAGGCCTAGCTGATGTAGACACTGGGCTGTTAATAAAAAAATACTTCAGATCGGACAATGTATCCGGCCAGCGTGGCACCGGCCTTGGCCTATGGATCTGCCAAACCCTGTGCGATGTGAATGATATGAAGCTCACTTTAACCGTGCAGGATGGCATTTTCTACGCCGCGGTGAGGATAACAACATGAGTGTTAGAGTTATTTATATCTGTGAAGACGACCCACACTTGGGTAGTGCTACACAGCAGCTTATCAAGGACGAAGGCTATGATTGCCTGCTGTTTAACGATGCCGAAGAGCTGGATGCCCAATGTGACCAGCAGTTGCCTGATTTGCTGTTATTAGACAACGAATTACCGGGTGAAAAAGGCTTTGAAATTGCCCAGCGATATCGCCAGGCCGTTCCCAGCATACGCATTATCATGATGAGTGTCTTGCGTCAGCCCCACCACCTCTCCCAAGGCTATGCTTCTGGGGCCATGCTGTATTTGCCCAAACCATTTGAACCCGAGGCCTTGATTGCTTGTTTACATGGTCTGTTCAACGATCATGAACAACAACTACGACTAACGCTGAAGATGGAAACCCATCAATTACAGCACGCTAAAGGCGTGATCGACTTAACCGCCACGGAAGCCAAGTTACTGTGCTGCTTATCAATACGAAGCCCCAATGTGGTGGAGTACTTTGAAATAATGGAAGCCGTAGGTTTAGACCTAGAACACAGTAAAAAAACCAGTCTAGAAGTCATTATTAGCCGACTACGCCGTAAGTTAGCCGCCGTAGACAAGTCGCTAATCACTATTAGCAACAAACAAAGCGTGGGCTATTCTATTAGTGAGCCACTGCATGTCATGCGGGGGATGGGCAGTAATTAGCCTACACTAGGCGATTTCATCAACCATCTGCACAGTTTCATTTTGTAATTCGTAGGCCTGCAAGTTCTTTAGCATCACATCCTGTTGAGCAAAATAGTCCTGCATGTTGGAACGGATAAGAAATTGCTTTAAATCCACATTGAGTCGTTCAATGACATCGGCTGCAAAAGATCGTTTCTCCTCCTGCAACTGATTACTCAAGGAGGTTTCTTCAATGACAGCAATTTGCTGGTCTTGAGCTAAATCATTGGCTAAATCCAGCTTCTCTGCAGCAACAATTTCCTGTATCGGTACTGTTGGTGGGCTTATGGGTACGGCGTTTTTTACGTCTAACATCCGCTTGACCTAGGTCAGTTTCTTCCTTAGAACGCAATATATAGTAAATTTATTGTTAATCCTTGCCTGACAGTGCAAGGACTTATGATGAACAAGCTATCTAGTGATTGAGGCGATCACGCCTTCACGCAAAGCGCCAGTAGAAAAATACACCTTTTGCAGATCAAAGGTCTCCATGACACCCTGCATAATGGCAAAACCCGCCGGCAGCACTTCACCACGATCAGGGCGTAAATAAGGCAAGCGGACCTCATCCAGGCTAGCAAATTGCATGATCTGAGTGCGCACGTCGTGCATGCTTGCGGCGGTTAGCATTGGTAATCCATGCTCCGTTTGCTCACTTAGGGCCGCTAAGGCTTTTACCGTACCGGAGGAGCCGATACAAACCTGCCAAGGTTGTTGAGTATAGTCTTGCTTACGCTCTGCCAATATGCCTTTGGTGGCGTCAATAGCTTGGTCTAAGGCTGCGGCACTGATAAGGCGCTGGGGAAAGAACTGTGCACTAAAGGCCACGCACCCCATGGAAAAACTATTGAGAACCTGAGGACTATCATCTCCCCAAATAATCTCGGTACTACCACCGCCAATATCAATCACCAACTTGGGATCGGCTGCCACCGCCAGGGTTTTAATTTCATCCATGACACCGCGATAGATCAGCTCAGCTTCTTCATCACCACTAACAACACGAATATTGGTTTGTAAGATGGCTTCAGCAGGGGCAACAAAGGTAGCTCTATTATGAGCCACTCTAAGGGTGTTGGTCGCCACCACATAGCGATTTTGTGGGGCTACCTGAGCCATACGTTTGGCCATATCACGGATGCAAACCAAGCCTCGCTCAACAGCTTTAGCAGACAACTGATTGTCAGCATTCAATCCAGCCCCTAGCTGCACCTTTTCACCATAGCGAAATAAGACTCGATAAGGGTGCTTGCGCGTGTCCACGATAGTGACATGAAAGCTATTAGAGCCCAAATCCAGAGCTGCGGCTAACCAGGGTTTATAGTTGTGCTCATTGTGATCGATCAAGCATAGGTTCCTTCTGCGGCTTGACCTTATTACATCATTGCCGGGCTTGTCTGACAAGCCCTGTGCTATGGCTATTAAAATGGCAAGGGCAACTTGGCTGTGCGGCCGCCGTCAACGACAATCACCTGACCGGTAATAAAACCGGCTTCTTTAGAGGCCAAAAATACCGCTGTATGACCAATATCCAATGGCTCGCCAACGCGACCCACTGGGTGCATAGCATATAAACCTTGCCATGCTCCATGAGGATCCTCCTGCGCATGGATGTACTTATCACTCAACTCTGACTTAATCCAACCAGGCGCAATGGCATTACAACGAATGCTATACTGACCGAGGTCCACAGCCATGGCTTGCGTCATACTGTGCACGGCACCCTTGG
>JAERSU010000216.1 GCA_016845445.1 Oceanospirillaceae bacterium
ATCTAACACCCGCACTAGTATGTTTTCATGGGCATAGCTGCTCAGCCAATCATAGGTCATCATACGCTCACTAATAGGCGCGAAGCTTGCTGGCAGTGGGGTTTGTTGCTGTTGAATATCAAGGTATACCCGTTGACTAAAGCTGCCTAAGGATTCTGCCGCTGAAAAGCTGGCAAAGTGTTTGGCTAATAGATGATCAAAGATAATATCTAGAACGATACCGCCATAGCGGCGTAGGGGGCCGAGTTGGGTGCGCAGTTGCTTGACGATGGGGTGCTCATCGGTGAATACATCTATGGCCCGATGTAAGCGAATCCCCTGTTGCCAATGCAGCGGTAGGTGGGACAGGTCTCTGCCTTTGACAAAATCGCCTAACAAATTACCTGTAATGGATGTATCGGTGACATGGGCCAGGTGAGCGTGGGCGAGGAAATTGATAGTCAGAACCTGGCTGAATTAGTCCAGCATATGATCCAATTTGCTGGCTTTGGTGGCCAGGTAGACGTTGTTGTGGCTGTTTTTGCCAACCTGGATAGGGTCACGGCCTTCGACGGTGATACCTAAATCTGTGAGGGCTTTTACCT
This sequence comes from Oceanospirillaceae bacterium, assembly GCA_016845445.1. Lineage (GTDB taxonomy): Bacteria > Pseudomonadota > Gammaproteobacteria > Pseudomonadales > Balneatricaceae > Njordibacter. The sequence continues at coordinate 585 of JAERSU010000216.1, forward strand.
TGCGGGGATTGTTGGTCATCAGACGAACGGAAAGGACGCCAAGATGGTCGAGCATATCCTTGGCCATCTCGTAGGTACGCTCGTCAGCGTTGAAACCTAAACGCTCGTTGGCTTCGACGGTGTCGGCACCTTGATCTTGCAAATGATAGGCTTTGATTTTGTTAATCAAGCCTATGCCACGGCCTTCCTGACGTAGATACAGTAGTGCACCCTGGCCCTTATCGGCGATGCGCTTGAGCGCTTCGTTAAGCTGGAAGCCACAGTCACAACGCATGCTAAATAAAGCATCGCCAGTGAGGCACTCGGAGTGCATGCGTGACAGTACGTCCGTTTGTCCGGCCAGAGTCCCCATGGTTAGTGCCACATGCTCTTTGCCGCTTGCTGGGTCAACAAACCCGTGCATATCAAAGGTGCCAAACGGCGTTGGTAGTTTTGAAGTGGCAACGTGGGTAACAGACACTAGGGGCCTCAAATTCAATCAGAGTTAAGTACTACGAGGTAGTAAAAAGGTCACACATAATAGCATTATCGCATAACCAGAAACATATATGCAGACGGCATTTGCATGGTTAATAGGGACTTGGCTGGATTTTTTAAAGGTCAAATAGATAAAAACCGCAAAACATCCCAAAAACATGGGCAGCAGAACTCAATTTAGCGGCAATAAACCGTTATAATGGTGGCTTTAGTTTAGTGTAATTTACAGGTGTCCGAATGGCTCAATTCGTCTATACCATGAATCGCGTCGGCAAGGTGGTCCCACCCAAGCGCGAGATTCTTAAAGATATTTCCCTGTCCTTCTTTCCCGGTGCCAAGATTGGTGTATTGGGTCTGAATGGCTCGGGTAAGTCCAGCTTGCTTAAAATCATGGCTGGTGTTGATCAGGAATTTAACGGTGAAGCCCGTGCTCAACCTGGTATCAATGTTGGCTACTTGCCTCAGGAACCACAGTTGGACGATGAAAAAACCGTGCGTGAATGTGTGGAAGAAGCTTTAAGCGAAGCCAAGGATGCCCTGGTAAAGCTAGATGAAGTTTACGCAGCTTATGCCGATCCAGATGCTGATTTTGATGCGCTAGCTGCTGAACAGGCAAAGTTGGAAAACATCATTCAAGCTACCGACGCCCACAATCTAGAGCGCACCTTGGAAGTAGCCGCAGATGCCTTGCGTTTACCAGACTGGGATGCCAAGGTGGAGCACTTATCCGGTGGTGAGCGCCGCCGTGTGGCCCTGTGTCGTTTATTGTTAGCTAAACCAGATATGCTTCTCTTAGACGAGCCTACCAACCACCTGGATGCTGAGTCTGTGGCTTGGTTGGAGCGCTTCCTAGTGGATTACAATGGCACCGTAGTGGCCATTACCCACGACCGCTACTTCCTTGATAATGCCGCTGGCTGGATTCTGGAACTGGACCGTGGTCACGGCATTCCTTATGAAGGCAACTATTCGTCCTGGCTGGAACAGAAAGAACAACGTTTGATTCAAGAAGGTCGTCAACAGGCGTCCCACGAAAAAGCCGTAAAGTCGGAATTGGAATGGGTGCGCAGCAACGCCAAAGGCCGGCAGGCCAAGTCCAAGGCCCGTTTGGCACGTTTTGAAGAGCTTAACTCCCGGGAATTCCAAGAACGTAACGAAACCCAGGAGATCTACATTCCACCTGGTCCACGTTTGGGTGACAAGGTCATCGAAGTACAGGGCGTCAGCAAGGGATTTGGTGATCGTGTGCTGGTCGATAACATGGATTTTGTCGTGCCTCAAGGCGCCATCGTTGGTGTTGTTGGTGGTAACGGTGCGGGTAAGTCGACCCTGTTTAAGATGCTAACGGGTATGGAAACCCCCGATAGCGGTGAAATTGAAATTGGTAGCACCGTAGAGCTGGCTTATGTCGATCAAAACCGTGATCTAGATGGCAGCAAGACCGTCTGGGAAGAGCTGTCCGATGGCCAGGATATTATCACCGTAGGTAACTATCAGGTGCCATCTCGTGCCTATGCTGGCCGCTTTAACTTTAAAGGTACTGACCAGCAGAAGTTTGTGAAAGACCTGTCCGGTGGTGAGCGTAACCGTCTGCATTTGGCTAAGCTGCTCAAGCAGGGCGGCAACGTCTTGCTGTTGGACGAACCGACCAACGACCTAGACGTGGAAACCTTGCGTGCCTTGGAAGAAGCCTTGCTAGCCTTCCCAGGTGCAGCGGTGGTTATCTCGCACGACCGTTGGTTCCTTGACCGTATCTGTACTCATATTCTGGCTTACGAAGGTGATTCGCAGACTAACTTCTTTACCGGCAACTACAGTGAATACGCTGAGGACTATAAAGAGCGCACTGGTAAAGATCACCAGCCAACCCGGGTGAAGTACAAGAAACTAGCCTAAACCCATTTATCCCGTCATTGCGAACGCAGTGAAGCAATCTCCAGCAGCATTGTACTGTGCCTGTGGAGGTTGCCACGTCGCTGCGCTCCTCACAATGACTGGAGATTTCTGCGCTCCTTGCAATGACTGGGAACTTCTGCGCTTCTCGCAATGACTGTTATTTAAACAATTCAGCTAGTTCTTGCGAGCGATCAAAGGCCGCCTGCATGGCCTTGGCCACAGAATCGCTGTAGCCATCAGCATAAAAGCTATTCAAAGCCGCTTCTGTAGTGCCCTTCGGGGAGGTCACTGCAACGCGCAATTCGGCCGGGCTCTGGTAGCCTGTCTGGGCCATCTCAGCAGCTCCCGCTGCGGTTTGTAATACTAGCGCCTTGGCTTGTTCTGCACTTAAGCCTAGACCTTGGGCGGCTGCAATCATGGATTCCATCATCAGGAAGTAATAAGCCGGGCCACTGCCAGACACCGCAGTGACGGTATCGATCAAGCCTTCATCGTCAACCCAAATGCTGATGCCAACAGCCTGTAATACCTGTTCGGCAATGGTTTTTTGCTCGTCACTAGTTTGCTCATTGGCGTACAGGGCGCTGGCTCCCTTGCCAACGAGAGCGGGGGTGTTGGGCATGCAACGTACAATGGCAGTGTCTTTACCCAACCAGTTGCTCATGCTGCTGGCCATGACACCGGCAGCGATGGAGATAATTAGGTGGCGCTGACCATCAATGGCATCCCCTAGATGCTGCATGACCTCAGGCATAACCTGGGGTTTGACGGCAATGACTATGGTGTCAGCCTGAGCGCAGGCCTGGTGGTTATCGGGGGTAACCTGAATGCCAATTTCGGCTTGCAGTTGTGCCAATTTAGCCTGGTCGGGGTCGGTGGCAGTGATATTGCTCGCGGCAAAGCCTTGCTTAATGAGGCCTTTGATAATGGCTTGGGCCATGTTGCCGGCGCCGATAAAGGCCAGGGTGCCTGTCTGTGACATGGTGGTTCCTTATGCTGGTTTAGGCGCTCTGGCGCCAAATATGTCTGTGCCAATGCGTACCATGGTGGTACCTTCGTCAATGGCTAGTTCCAAGTCGCCAGACATGCCCATGGAGAGGGTCTGGCATTGGGGATAATGTTGTTGTAATTGCCTTAGTGCTGCTGCCATAGCAACAAAGGCCTGACGTTGAACGGCTTCCGTTTGCTGGGCTGCAGGTATGCACATTAAGCCTACCAGTTCGAGCTTAGGTAGTTCATTTACTATGGCCGCTAGATTAGGTAATTCAGCTAAACTGACCCCCGATTTGGCAGTTTCTTCACTAATATTTACCTGAATGCAAACTTTTAGTGGTGGCAAATGTGCTGGGCGTTGCTCACTCAAGCGACGGGCAATTTTTTCCCGTTCTAGGGTGTGCACCCAGGCAAAATTTTCTGCAATGGTTTTGGTTTTGTTGCTTTGGATGGCGCCGATAAAATGCCAAATGATATCATCGTGGGGGTTGGCTTCTATCTTTTCCAAGGCGTCCTGCAGATAGTTTTCGCCAAACTGGCGCTGACCCTGATCATAGGCCTCGAGCAGCATACTTAAGGGTTTGGTTTTGCTTACTGCAAGTAGCTCAACGCTGTGTGGCTCGCGACCAGCAGATTGGCAGGCATTAGCAATGCGCTGACGTACTTGTTGTAGTTGTTCGCTGACACTCATATAGGCTTGGCTGATAAATACGAGAATGGCCGCATTGTACCCTGTTTTGCGTGATTCTTGGGTTAAATGGAGCAAATATTTCAGCAGTGCGACACGTAGAGGGTCATTTTCTTGTGGAAGTGTTGAATTGGGAATAGTATGCAGGTGATCAATATTTTGAACTCAGGGCTAATTTGTATTCATACATAGGCCCTATAAAGCTGTAAAAGAGATGACTGCATTAGATCCGCAACAAGTTGTAATAGAAATACGCGACCTGCACAAGGCTTATGCCGACCTTGAAGTGCTAAAGGGTGTGGATTTGGTGGCGCCTCGTGGTCATGTGATTAGTTTAATTGGCTCATCTGGTTCAGGTAAGTCTAC
>JAERSU010000217.1 GCA_016845445.1 Oceanospirillaceae bacterium
TTCACGAGAGCGGTCAAAGATCAAAATAGCGACCGGGATGGATGTGGTCGGGAACAGATTACCCGGCAGACCGATAACGGCATCAAGCAGATTATCTTTGATTAGTTTTTCACGGATACGCCCCTCGGCAGCGCCACGGAAAAGAACCCCATGCGGCACAACAATGGCAATACGACCTTCTTTCTCAACAGCTGCTTCAATCATGTGACTGATAAAGGCGTAGTCACCTTTTGATTTTGGCGGCACACCGCGCCAGAAGCGGTTATATGTATCGGCCTCAGCTTCGTCAGCGCCCCATTTATCAAGCGAGAATGGTGGGTTAGCAACAATATTATCGAATTTCATTAGACGATCATTTTCCACCAACGTTGGTGAAGTCAGCGTATTGCACCATTCAATACGGGCAGAGTCGGCCCCATGCAGGAACATATTCATGCGGCACAAAGCCCATGTGCTGCCGTTCACTTCCATGCCGTAAATGGAATAATTGCGGTCACCGACAGCCTTGGCAGCCTCAATCAATAAGCCACCCGAACCGCATGCCGGGTCGCAGATGCGAGCGCCAACCTTTGGCTTACATAGTTTGGCAACCAGCTCAGACACTTTGTGCGGGGTGTAGAACTCTCCAGCCTTCTTGCCTGCATCAGAAGCAAAGCGCTCAATCAGGTAAATATAAACATTACCGATAACATCTTCAGAGATGCGGCTTGGACGCATATCAAGCTGAGGCTTGTGGAAATCTTCCAGTAGCATTTTCAAACGGCGGTTACGGTCCTTGGTTTTGCCCAGATTAGCTTCTGAGTTAAAATCAATATTACGAAATACGCCTTCCAGTTTGCTTTTATTGGATGTCTCAATTGAGTCCAATGCGATATTAATCAGCTCACCAATATTCGCTTCATTGCGCTTTTCATACAGGTCGTAAAAACTTGCATCTTTCGGCAGGATAAAACGTTCACGCTCTAGCTTGCGGCGAATACGCACATCGTCATCACCATATTGCTTACGGTATTCCTCATAATGATCCTTCCATACATCCGAGATGTATTTCAGGAACAGCATTACAAGGATATAATCCTTGTAACCAGCTGCATCCATCACGCCACGAAAGGTATCACAAGCAGCCCATGCAGCGTTATTTACGTCTTGTTGTTTAATTGCTTCATTAGTCATTTTTGTGCTCCTTGTGGTTATTTCGTATCTTTCGGTGGGTATGGATCGTTGCCATAGCTGTTTCCGGCTCTGATTTTGCCGTCACGGCCATGGACTTTGGTATCGGATTGTTGGTTGCGGGCAATTTGTTCGGCACGTTCAATCGCTTCTTTCTGCGTGTCGGTAACCTTTGTTGCCTTGCTATTACCTGCGCCCTTAACGGCCCATCCGTCCGGGTGCTTTACTACATGTTGATTTTTTCCTCGTGTCATAGTATTAATTCCTTGCTCTTGACTGAGTTTGACCCGGAGTAGATGTTGCCGCATCGAAGCCGGGTTTTTTATTACTCGCTGTTGGGCGAGATTCCTATGCCATCTGCATCAAAATTCCTTGAGTGTAGATCGCTTTGCGATTTTTAATCTCTTCTAAGAGTTGCTGCTCTCGCATGGAGAGACTGAAAATCTCAGCCACCTTTTTTTGCTGCTCTAATGAAGGCAGGTTGACTTCTAAATCTTCTAAGCCCTGCTTGCTGACCATTTTGACCATGGTGCCTTTTGATCGTGAAGCCAGATATATTTGCGAAGACGGTTGGTTGATCCACCAAAGCAGAAACTCTGGTACAACCTTTTTTACATCTGCTCGCACACGGAATAACGGAGCTGCCACAATTGTGCTCTCCGCACCCTCATTCAGAAGTGCAGCGGTGTTTGTCTGGCCACGAGAACGGAAAATAATATCCCCTCGCTTAGCAAGCTGATTCGGCTTAGGTTGAGTGTGGTCGATGTGGATGCTTTCACCTAGATGCACGAAGTTGTCATCACCAAGGTCTTTCATTTGAATGACCCTCACACCGCCGTCTTTAGATGCCTCAATCCGAGAGCGAAATGTCACTCCCGATGAAACCGTGGCTATATCTTTTAACTTCAAAATCATCTCGACAAAACTCTGTAATTCGATTACTGTTATCGTCAATGTATCGCAGGATATTCTGTGTGTCAATCAGAAAAATACAGTAATGGCGTTTTTGTAAAAATAATATGCAGCAATACGGTAACGATCAGATTCTCTACTCACCATCGGACTTGGTCACCTTCTTAGGGTGCCACCATGCGAGCTTCCTTGATGTCAAGGCGCTGAGCGAGGACATGGACAAGGCTGAGGCCAGCACCACGGGCCAGCTGTTGCAGCAAAAAGGCTTGGAACACGAAGCGGCGTATCTACAGCAGCTCAAAGACGAAGGCAAATCCGTCATTGAAATTCCCAAAGATCGCAATCTACAAGACCGCGCACAGCTAACACTGGAGGCCATGCAGTCCGGTGCGGATGTGATTTATCAGGCCGTGTTCTTTATGCCGCCTTGGCGGGGTGATGCCGATTTTCTGATTAAGTGCGATACACCATCCAGCTTAGGTGATTTCAGCTATGAGGTGCTGGATACCAAATTGGCACGAACAGCCGAGCCCAAGCATATCATGCAGCTTTGCGTCTATTCTGAGCTGCTGACCGATCTGCAGGGGTTACGCCCGGCTGATATGCATCTGTTTCTCGGCGACCATGAAAAACACAGCTTCCGTGTGGCTGACTTCTTTTATTACTATACCCGCGCCAAAGGCCGTTTTGAAACCTATCTGCAAAACCTGCCAACAGACTCATATCCTGAGCCTTGCGGTCATTGCAATTTCTGTCCATGGCGTGAAGGCTGCAAAGCGCAGTGGGAACAAGATGACCATTTAAGCCTTGTGGCCAACATTCAGCGCTCACAAATGGACAAGCTGCGTAAGGCTGGCATCCGTACAGTTGCTGAACTGGCCGCCACAACGCCCGACACCAAAATCCCTGATTTGAGCCGTGATGTGTTTTTACGCCTGCGTTCACAAGCCGTTTTGCAACATCACAAGGCCACCACGGGCGAGAATAAATGCGAGATCATTCCGTTCACGCCGGGCAAAGGCTTTACCCGTATGCCTGTGCCGGATGACGGTGACCTGTTCTTTGATATGGAAGGCGATCCGCTTTACCCGAATGGTTTGGAATATCTGTTTGGTGTGTATTATTTCAAAGATGGTAAGGAACTGTTCCTTCCGGTCTGGGCGAATGAGCATGAAGCAGAAAAAGAGCCCTTCAAACGCTTCATTGGTTTTCTGGCAGATCATCTATCTGAACATCCGGACGCCCATATCTATCATTACAGCCATTATGAAACCACAGCCCTGAAACGCTTGGCCTGCCGTTATGCTGTGTGCGAAGAGCAGCTGGATAATCTGCTCCGTAATCAGAAATTCATTGATCTGTATCTGGTGGTGCGCGAAAGCATTCGTACATCTGAACCCGGCTACTCCATCAAGAATATGGAAGCATTCTATATGGACAAGCGTGCCAATTCCGTTGCGACCGCCGCCGATAGCATCATCGTTTATAATGAGTGGCGCGAAACAGGTGCTGATGAATTGCTGCAGGAGATTTCTGATTACAATGAGGTGGATTGTGTTTCCACCCATTTGCTACGCGATTGGTTGCTGACACTTAAGCCCGAAGATGCACCATGGTTTAAGGGGCTTCCGGAGTATGCTGAGGAAGAAGAGCTACAGCGTAAAGATTGGGAAATCGAATATGAGGATTACCAAACCCGCCTTGGCGTGACAGCAGAAAACCCACCGCCGATCAACGAGCGGCTATCGCACCTGCTGGAGTTTCATAACCGGGAAGCCAAGCCGCAGTGGTGGAGCAGCTTTGAACGGCAGAACAAATTTGAAGATGAGTTGATTGACGATACGGAGTGCCTTGGTGGCCTGCAGCAGGTTGGCAGCCCCGAGCCAGAGAAGCGCTCTCTAATTTACAGCTACAGTTTCCCGTCACAAGAATACAAGCTGAAGGTTGGTGCTCAGGCCGTTGATATTGCCGTCATGGAAAATGCAGGCACCATTGTCGAGATCGATGAGGATGCCTGCATCGTCAAGATCAAGCGCGGAGCCAGCAAAGAACCATTGCCGGAAAGCCTGTCTATTGGCCCGCCGGGACCGATTGACAGCAAGATCATCCGCTCAGCCATTTACCGCTATGCCGACCACGTGCTGGAAGCGCCGGAAGGCACTCACGCCGCCACCGAATTGCTGGCACGAAACGTACCGCGCATTCAGGGCAAGCAAGCAGGTGAAGCGGTCATCACGTCTGATGATCTGCAAGGGGATGCGCTGGAAGCCATTGCCGCGCTGGAAAATAGCTATCTCTTTATCCAAGGCCCACCGGGCGCAGGTAAGACTTACACCAGCAGCCACATCATTGTGGATTTAATCAAGCGCGGCAAGAAAATCGGGGTCACATCCAACTCGCACAAGGCTATTCATAACTTGCTGGAAAAAGTGGAAAGCGTTGCCGCTGAAAAAGGCGTGAACTTTCATGGCATTAAAAAAGCCAGCAGCGGGAATGATGAAACCATGTTTGATGGACAATTTATCCGCTCAGAAATCAAGACTGACAATATGAGCCTTGGTGCTGATCTATTCGCTGGAACAGCATGGACCTTTGCCAGCCCGCATTTTGACGGCCAACTGGATTATCTGTTCATTGATGAGGCTGGACAGGTTGCCACGGCCAATGTGGTGGCAATGGCTACAGCGACCAAGAACCTTATTCTGGTCGGTGACCAGATGCAATTGGGTCAGCCTATCCAAGGCACCCATCCGGGTGAAGCTGGATTGTCAGTGCTGGAATTCTTACTGGGCGATCATTCCACCATTCCGGCTGAACGTGGCATCTTCCTTGGCCAGACACGTCGTATGCGCCCCAGTATCTGCCAGTTTATCTCTGATGCCTTTTATGATGGTCGCCTGACAGCCCATGAAAGCACCGCCGAGCGTAGCCTAAACCTGCAAGGCGTTGATCTACCCAATGAGGGGATTGTCATGATCCCCGCAGCGCATGAAGGCTGCTCACAAAAGAGCGTGGAGGAAGGCGAAATTATCAAAGCCAAATATGATTCCTTGGTCGGCCAAGAATTTACCGACCGTGATGGCA
>JAERSU010000218.1 GCA_016845445.1 Oceanospirillaceae bacterium
ATATTAGACATTTAAATGAAAGCCAAAACAGCCGTTCACCAAGCTAATCAGACCAGTAAAAATTGCGCTGCGTCAGTGTTTAAGGAAGTGATGTTTTGCGCCAATTGCTCAACGATGGTTTGCCGAGCCTTGCGACTGGCCCAAGCACTGTGTGGGGTAATAATTAAATTATTGCCCTGGTATTGCAACATGGGGTGATCGGCTGGTGGCGGTTCCACGCTCAGTACGTCGGTGGCGGCCGCAGCGATGGTTTTGTTGGCCAAGGCCTGCAACAAATCCCCTTCGTTAACAATGCCACCACGGGCACAGTTAATTAATAGGGCACTGGGTTTCATGAGTTGCAGTTGTGGTGCCGCAATCAGGTCTTTGGTGTCGGCCGTCAGCGGGCAATGCAGGCTTAAAATATCCACCTGGGGCAACAACTCTGCTAGCGCTAAACGCTCACCATAACTTGGCTGTCCGGGACGGGTAGCCACCTTTACCTGCATACCAAAGGCTTCTGCCAAGCGCGCCACTCCCTGCCCCAGCTCGCCATAGCCAACAATGCCCAAGGTTTTGCCCGCCAAGCTTTCCACGGGGTAATCCAGTAAACAGAAATTTTGGCTTCTACTCCAAGCCCCCTGCTGTACTGCTTGACGATAGTCCAGCAACCGGGTGCTTAAGGTGAGCATCAGCATCAAGGTATGCTGGGCCACGGAATCAACGCCATAGGCTTGGCAGTTTTGCACACTAATGCCGTGCTGCTTGGCGTAGTCCAAATCAACGTTGTTGGTGCCGGTGGCCGCCACCTGAATATGCTTTAGTTCTGGTAGCTGGGCCAATACTTCCGCCGACAAGGGCACCTTGTTAACAATGGCCACCTGCTTGCCCTGCAGGCGCGCCACAGTTTGTTCTACACCTTGGGTATGGGCATAATAGTCAAGGGAGTCCACTGCCGCTTCAAGGGCATCAAAGTGCAAATCGTCAGGGCCAAGACTACTTAAGTCCAACAAGGCAGCGTGCATGCTTATAGGCCCTGCTTAATCAACCACAGAATCTCTTCAGCGTGGGCATTGGCCGCGTACACGCCCTTGGAGGTATACACCTGCACATACACACCCTTTAGTGTTGGGGTGAGGTGCAACTGGTAGTTGCCGGTAAAGGTGTAGACACCATCAGCATCCACGACGCCCTGGTCTTCATCTTCGAAAATATAAATGACTTCACCACCCATCCATATTTTAAAGCCTTTACGCTCTTTAGGGTCATCAGATACCGATGGCGCAATGCCCTTGGCGGTATAGACTATGACTTCTTCAGGTGCTTGCTCAGCATCAGATTGGCCACCAAAGATGGAGCTATCCAAGGTAATAGGTCCGCCGGTTTGGCTGCTATCGCCGCCCGTATGCAGGCCTTTAAACCAGCCCCAAATACCGCCTTCTTCGGCATCAGCTGCCACAGCTTGTAGGTGTGTGGTATGGGTAAAATAAATCTTGCCTGCCGCCATATCATGGCTACCAACATCCATATCTTGCATGGCCGCCAACAGCAACTGCATGGCCTCATCTTGTTTGGTTTGCAAACGAATCAACGGACGACCATCCTGATCCTGCCCCAGTAGACCCGCCGCTGTGTCCTGCTGCAAGGCCGACTTTTGCGCCGTGCGCACGGTGCGGCTTAAATACTGCAGCAGTTCAAACATTAAGCTAGAACGGCCTTCCACATGCTGGCCCTGATTTTGCCAATCTACCTGCATACCCTCAGCCACTTGCGCGTGAGTTGCTTGCATATAATCCAAACTGATCATAATCAGACCCGACTGGCTATTGGCCATGGAGGTGCGCACCTTGCTATAAGCCAGATCATTGTCACCGCCAGACAGAGAACGCAACCAACTACCAACCAAACCAGGGTCTTCGTCCACCCCAGGCAAGGCCACCCACTCGGTTTCCATCAGCCCTTCGGCTGATTGATTCACCGCTAAAGGCATATTCTGTAATTGCCAGAATTTGGCCACCTGCTGCCACACCCGTTCTGGGTCACCATCCACGGCAATGTATTTAGCTTCGTTAGCGCCCAACAACTGCGCACTTTGGCTGCCCATTTCTGCAAACACAAAATTGGGGCGCGGGGCTTCCTTAATACCCGCCTGGCTACTGCTGGTGTCCACATCGGGCACCACCAATAAATCATTCTGCAAACGATCAGCCTGCAAGTCATCGGGTACCTGTAAGCGCTGTACCGTGGATGCCTCGGTGTAGTCCAGCGCCTTGTTGCGAAACACGCTGTCTTCACCGGTTACACTGTTGTTGCTACAACCGCCTAATACTAGGCTGGTTGCCAATCCCAATAACGGCCACATTGGCTGCTTCATGCTTTGTCCTATAGATATCAAAAAGGGCTGCTGTTAAGACCCTAATTTGTGAAAAAGGTTCAGGGAATTGTAGCAGGAAACCAGCCCACTAACAGTGCATTTTAAGGTAAAATCCTGCTTATCCTTATGACAACATTGAGACCTACCCATGAGCCATCTACAAATCGGTGACCAGCTACCCCCCATTAGCCTACCCATGACCGGGGCAAGCAACTTTAACAGCAGTGACTATGCTGGCCAAAAGCTGGTGATTTATTTTTACCCCAAGGATTCCACCCCCGGTTGCACCTCCGAGGGCAACGACTTTAACGCCCAGTTAAGCGCTTTTAAGGCGGCTAATTGTCAGGTATTTGGCGTATCAAGAGATTCCATGCGGCGCCATGATAACTTTAAAGCCAAGCAAGAATTTAACTTTGAGCTCATTAGCGATGAACAGGAGCAACTGTGTCAGCTGTTTGACGTGATTAAACTGAAAAAGCTGTACGGCAAAGAATACCTGGGCATCGATCGCTCAACCTTTGTGTTTAACGAAGCCGGTGTATTGCTAAAGGAATGGCGCAAGGTAAAGGTTAAAGGCCATGTGGAGGAAGTACTGGCCTTTGTGCAAGGGGTCTGAACTTATCCTGCAGGAGGTTGCCGCGTCGCTGCGCTCCTCGCAATGACGCCGTTTTTTACGTCGTAGCGAGGGCGTAGCCCGTGGCTATCTCCGTTCGGCGAAGTGCTATGCTGCAGGAGGTTGCCGCGTCGCTGCGCTCCTCGCAATGACGCCGTTTTTTACGTCGTAGCGAGGGCGTAGCCCGTGGCTATCTCCATGCGGCGAAGTGCTATGCTGCAGGAGGTTGCCGCGTCGCTGCGCTCCTCGCAATGACGCTTATTTACTTCGGTTGAAAATCAATCAAGCGCTTTAAGGGCTTAAAAGCGGCCACCTGCAGGGCTGGGTCTATCAAGATTTCATTGTCACCCGTGCGCAACACATGTTCGATCTTTTGCAGGTCGTTCATGGCCATCCATGGGCAGTGGGCACAACTACGGCAGGTGGCACCGCTGCCGCCAGTGGGGGCTTCAATAAAGGTTTTGCCAGGCGCGGCCTGCTGCATCTTGTAGAAGATGCCGCGGTCGGTAGCCACAATAAAGTGCTCATTAGGCAGCTGCTGCGCGGCTTTAATCAACTGGGTGGTGGAACCAACGGCATCGGCAATATCCACCATGGCTTGGGGCGATTCTGGGTGCACCAGTACCGCAGCATCGGGATACACCTGCTTTAGGTCATCGATACCCTTTACCTTAAACTCTTCATGCACAATGCATGAGCCTTGCCATAGGGTCATGTCAACGCCAGTCTCATTGGCAATGTAGCGACCTAGATGTTGGTCTGGGCCCCAGATAATGGGCTTGCCTTCATCGGCTAGGTGTTCCACCAGCTGCAAGGCAATGCCTGAGGTCACCACCCAATCGGCGCGGGCTTTTACCGCCGCAGAGGTATTGGCATACACCACCACTGTATGGTCTGGGTGGGCATCGCAAAAGGCACTAAATTCATCCGCTGGGCAACCTATATCCAAGGAGCAGGTAGCCTCCAAGGTCGGTACCAGAATGCGCTTTTCTGGGTTTAAAATCTTGGCTGTTTCGCCCATAAAGTGCACCCCTGCTACCACCAGGGTAGAGGCATCACTTTGATTACCAAATTTGGCCATCTCCAAAGAATCAGACACACAGCCGCCGGTTTCATCAGCGAGTTCCTGCAGCACCGCATCGGTGTAGTAGTGGGCCACAAGCTTAGCGTCTTGTTGTTCTAACAGGGCTTTAATGCGGGCCTTAGCGGCGGCGATGTTGTCTTCATCACGCTGCGCTTTAAGGTGTTCATGAGCTAAATGCTCCTGTACCAGAACGCGGTCGGCAATGGCCTTTTCGCTCATCAACAGAGGATCATTTTGCGCATCGGTCATAATATCAATCTCTTTTGGTGTACTGGGTCAGACCTCTGGTCTGACCTTGCCTGTAGGGCGCTTAGTTTGGTGGCCTAAGGGTTAATTTTACTTGGGGGTCAGACCAGAGGTCAGACCCCAATATTACTGTAGTTCGCGAGCCAGGCGAGCAGCAGAGGAATCTGGGTATTGCGCGATTACCTGCTCAAGCATGCGTTTGCCCTGCACCTCTTGGCCTAGCTTAATCAGTGCTCGGCCAGCCTTATACATGGCATCAGGTACCTTACGGTGCTCGGGGAAGCCTTGTAAAACTAAATTAAACTGTTCCACCGCCTTGGCGGTTTCACGCTCTACCATATACACCTCACCCAACCAATAATGGGCATTGCCGGTGAGGGCACCATGGGGGTAATTATCCACAAAGGTATTTAAGGCTTGGATCGCCTGCTGATACTCTTTTTCCCTGATTAGATTAAAGGCTGCCTTGTAATCGGCCTGTTGCTGGGCAGGATTAGCCACCGGCTGAGGTGCGGGTTTAACGGGCGTTACTGTGGTGCTAGCCGTGCTAGCAGGCTGCTCGGCCGCCTGCTGGGGCTGTACGGTCACAGGCGCAGGGCGTGCATTCTGCGCCGCCTGCACAGCTTGAAGCAGGTTGTTTAAATTGCTGATACGGCGATCCAGATCCACATAGCGGTCTTTCTGGTTATCCTGCATCTGCTTAATTTTGTAATTCAGCTCTTCAATCTGGCCACGCATCATGGCCGATTCTTGTTGCAGGGTTTCCAACTGCATCAGCAATTCGGCATTGGCGGCTTTTTGTTGTTTGTCTTCAGTAGCGGCACTAGTAGCTTGCGTAGTAGCAACAGGATTAGTAGCAGATAAATCTTCCACCGGCACCAACACCTTGGTCGCGGCCATGGCAGGCATCGACAGCATCAACGTCGTGACGCCAGCAAATGATAAACCTTTAAATGACATACCCTATCCCCTATCTCAAAACTAGTAGCAATATCTATGGCGCTAGTACCTAAAAAAACAAAACCATCGTTCCAGGCAACCAGAACGATGGTATAGCATAGTGACTATTAGTAACTATACCCAGTAACTTGGACAGCTGGACTGGCCAGCTAGTTCAATTTTACTGGTAGCTAACGTAGCGGATCTCTACGCGACGGTTTTCAGCCCAAGAAGCATCGTCGTGACCGTCGTTAACTGGACGCTCTTCACCAAAGCTTACCACTTCGATAGCGTCAACAGATACGCCCTGTACCACTAGGTAACGGCTTACGGAGTTGCCACGACGCTCACCTAGAGCCATGTTGTATTCACGGGTACCACGCTCATCGGCGTGACCTTCTAGAACAATGCGAGCACCTGGGTTAGCTGCTAGGTAGGCAGCGTGACCATTTAACACTTCACGGAACTCAGCACGGATAGTGGACTGGTCAAAGTCGAAGTAGATGATGTGAGCCAAAGCCTTGGTGGCTTCTTCAGATTGCTGGCGCGCTTGCTCAGCAGCAACCTTGGCAGCTTCAGCCGCTTGAGCAGCTTCTTCAGCAGCAGCTTGGGCAGCCGCTTCTTCGGCAGCTTTGGCAGCTTCTTCGGCAGCAGCTTGCGCAGCCGCTTCTTCAGCCGCAGCCTTGGCAGCTGCTTCAGCAGCCTTAGTAGCTTCAACGTTTTCAGCAACCAATGTTGCCGTCTCTGCACCTTCAGCAGCAGCTTGGGAGCTAGCAGAAGTATCAGTGGTAGTGTCTTGGTTAGTACATGCAGCCAACAGGGTCATCATTAGACCAGCGGCTAGTAGTTTGCTGCGGTTTCCCATGTGCATTTGAATGCTCCTATTTAAATGGGCCATCTACAAGTAAAATTCGGTGGGCATGATAGCACAAATACCCCTTATCTAACAGGGCCAAAAGTACCTACTTTTGGCCAGTTTTTTGTCATTCTGAGCGCTGCAAAACAATCTTCTGCAAAATGGCACTGCGTTGCCTGGAGGTTGCCGCGTCGCTGCGCTCCTCGCAATGACGGCTGGAGGTTAACCTTACCACGTCGTAGCGAGGGCGAAGCCCGTGGCTATCTCCATACAGCGGAGTGCCATGCTGCAGGAGATTGCCGCGTCGCTGCGCTACTCGCAATGACGTTTATCTAGTCCAAATATGGCGACCAAGCTGGCTCTCGTACCACACCCTTAGCGGCCGGCAACTTGTATTTCACATTGCCATCGATGGACACAGCAGCAAGGATATCCTTGCCATTGGACTCAGTCGCATAGAGCACCATGGAACCATTGGGCGCCACACTGGGTGACTCATCCAAGGTAGAACGTGTCAGGGTGGTCATGGTGCCACGTTGCAAGTCCTGTACGGCAATGTGGAAACGGCCATCATGACGGCTAACCAAAACCAGGAAGCGACCATCATAAGTGAGGCTACCACGGGCGTTGTAATCACCATCAAAAGTGAGGCGCTCTACCCACTTGCTAGCTAGCTCCACCTGATAGATCTGCGGCTTGCCACCACGGTCAGAGGTAAAGATGATGTTTTTGCCATCGGGCGTCCAAGAAGGCTCCGTATCAATACCATAGTGCTTGGTAACCCGGCTAAGCTTACCCGTGGCCAGCTCCAGCACGTAGATTTCGGCGTTGCCATCTTTGGACAATACCAAGGCCAATTTGCTGCCATCCGGGGACCAGGAAGGCGCGCCATTAAGACCTTTAAAGGACTTGATACGCTGACGATCACCGGTGCGCAAATCTTGAATATAGATGGCTGGGCGTTGGCTTTCAAAGGACACATAAGCAATCTTGTTGGCATCACGAGACCAGCTTGGCGACATGATAGGCTGCTTGGATTTCAGAATCACCTTGGGGTTATGACCATCAGCATCGGCCACCAGCAATTGATAATAATTAGGGTTAACCTTGCGATCAGCTGCCACGTAGGCCACCCGGGTACGGAAGGCGCCACGTAGGCCAGTGAGGGCCTCATACACAGCATCACTGACGCTGTGTGCCAGGGCCCGAAGATTCTTGCGGCCACCACTAAAGACGCCAGCATCCATGACCTTTTGCTGCTGCACATCAAACAACATATAGTCAACTTTAAAGCCCTTTTCCGTCGGCAACACCTGACCGATCACCAAATACTCGGTGTTGAGGTATCCCCAGTCACGAAAATGCACGTCTTCTTGCTTGCTGGGAAAACTCAGCATGGCCGAACGCTTGAGGGCTTTAAACTGGCCACTGCGCTCCAGATCAGACTCCACCACATTGGCCACATCTTCCGGTAAGGCTTTGTTGCCCGTCCAGGCAAAGGGCACCACGGCTACGGGCACGGGGTCATCTACCCCGGAGGTAATCTCTATTACCAACTCAGAAGCCATACTTAGATTGGCAAACAATAGGGCAACCAGCATCACCAATTGTTGTTTCAGTTTCATCATAGTCTCAAGTCTTCAGGTCTAAATATTATTTTAAAGGTGCGGAAATTAGCATCAAAAAGCACCGGATCCAAACCAGCCAACTTATCAAATCGGCCAACTTTTTTCACTGCCTTTTGCACGGAGTTCACAAACGCACTGGTGGCATCCTTACGGTAGGTGACTTCCATATTAATCACCTCACCGGTGGGCACCAGGTGAATGCGCAATTCCACTTCCATGCCATTACGCGCATCAGCTGGGCGCACCCAGCGTTTACGCACCTCATCCTGTATATAGGCCAAGGCGGACATCACCGCCTGGGCTTCGGTAACACTCTTTTCGTAGGCCAATTCTTCTTCTAGGGACTGCCCCAGAGCATCGTTTAGCTCTGCCAGCTCCGCTTCTTCAGCTGCCACCCTAGCAGCTTCTGCAGCTTTAGCTTGTGCAGCCAGCTCTGCTTGCAAGCGCTGCTCAGCTTCCTGCTTGGCTTTACGTTCTGCTGCCAGACGCTCCTGTTCACGTTGTTTGGCTTCTGCTGCGGCCTTTTTCTTAGCGTCGGCTTTTTTCTTGGCCTCGGCTTGTTTTTTTGCTTCGGCTTTTTTCCTGGCCGCTTCTTCGGCTTTCTTTTGCGCGGCTAATTCAGCCTTCTTTTTGGCCTCAGCCTGTTTTTTAGCTTCTGCTTTTTTCTTGGCTTCTGCCTTTTCTTGGCTTCAGCTTTCTTCTTAGCCTCGGCTTGTTTCTTGGCTTCAGCTTTCTTCTTGGCTTCAGCTTTCTTCTTAGCTTCGGCTTGTTTCTTGGCTTCAGCTTGTTTCTTGGCTTCAGCTTTCTTCCTAGCCTCGGCTTGTTTTTTAGCTTCAGCTTTTTTCTTCGCCTCAGCTAATTTCTTCGCTTCGGCTTTTTTCTTAGCC
>JAERSU010000219.1 GCA_016845445.1 Oceanospirillaceae bacterium
GCGCTTACCCATGCAGCAGGTGAGTTACGATGTTTTACAGGAAAAATACGCCAAACTAGATGAGGTGAATCTATCGGGTGAGGCCATGATCTATGCCATTCGTAAACGGGTAGCAAAGGCCCTCGCCGAGATTGAGAATCAGCCTGAAACATCAGCTGAGGCCTTTTTACGGACCATGGAAGCGGGATTCATCCCTGGGGGTAGGGTGAATTCTGCTGCTGGTACAGATCTGCAGCAAGCCACACTTATCAATTGTTTTGTGCAGCCAGTTGGCGATTCCATTTCCGCGGCTAGCAACAATAAGGTAGGCATCTACTCGGCCTTAAAAGATGCAGCTGAAACCATGCGCCGTGGTGGTGGCGTTGGCTATGATTTTTCTTCTATACGGCCAAAGGGCTCTTATGTTAAGGGTACTGCTAGTCAGGCTTCAGGGCCGGTTAGCTATATGCAGGTGTTTAACCAATCCTGTGCCACGGTGGAGTCAGCAGGTGCCAGGCGGGGTGCACAGATGGGAGTTCTACGGGTAGATCACCCGGATATTATGGAGTTTATCTGTGCCAAGGCTGCTAGTAATAATCTCAATAATTTTAATATCTCCGTTGCCGTCACCAATGCCTTTATGCAGGCACTAGAGGACAAACAGCCATTTGAACTAGTGCACGCAGCCAAGCCTTCGACAGCGGTGATCGAGCAGGGCGCTTACCAGCGAGCCGATGGCATGTGGGTGTATAAGGTAGTAGAACCGCAATCTATCTGGTCAGTAATTATGAATAACACCTATCATGCGGCAGAGCCGGGTGTGCTGTTTATTGATCATATTAACAGCGAGAACAATCTACATTATTGTGAAACCATCGAGGCGACAAACCCCTGCGGTGAAATTCCCATTCCTGATTATGGCTGCTGTTGTTTAGGTTCGCTCAACCTCACTGCCTTTGTTAAACAGCCCTTTAGTGAAGATGCCTATTTTGACTTTGATGGTTTTGCCGCCGTGATTAAGCCGGCCGTACGTATGCTGGACAACGTGCTGAGCATTACTGCCTGGCCTTTGCCTCAGCAACAGCAAGAAGCCCGCGATAAGCGCCGTATAGGCTTAGGGTATACCGGTTTGGGGGATATGCTGATTGAACTGAATTTGGCCTATGATAGTGCCCAAGGGCGCTCGTCTGCCGCTAACATCACCGAGTTTATGCGTGACACCGCTTATCGTGCGTCGATTGAATTGGCCAAAGAAAAGGGCGCCTTTCCACAATTTGATGCGCAGGCTTATCTGCAAAGTGAATTTTGCCAGCGCTTACCAGAGGATATTCGTGCCGACATCGCCCAGTATGGCATTCGCAATTCTCATCTTCTCAGCATAGCGCCAACGGGCACTATTTCGCTGGCCTTTGGTGATAATGTGTCCAACGGCATTGAGCCTGCTTTCTCCTGGTCTTATAACCGGAGTAAACGCATGGCTGATGGTAGTCAGCAAAACTATGCTGTGGAAGACCATGCTTATCGTCTGTGGCGTCATCTGCATGCCGATGCTGATATCGATCAGTTGCCAACCACCTTTGTCAGCGCCCTAGATATCAGTGCCCGTGATCACTTGTTGATGCAAGCGGCCATACAGCCTTTTATTGACGCTGCTATTAGTAAGACGGTGAATGTACCGGAAGACTACCCCTTTGCCCAGTTTGCCGATATTTATGCCGATGCCTGGAAAGCGGAGCTAAAGGGCATCACTACCTATCGACCTAATAATGTCACGGGCAGTGTACTGAGTGTGGAAGGGGATGATAACTCAAGCCAAAGCAATGAAAACCTGGATGAATCAGAGCCTAATCGAAAGATACAGATTAATGAAACACCAGAAGTGGCCTTGGCATCACTGCGCTGGCCCGACCGCCCACAATTTGCTGCTGGTAATCCTGGGGTGACCTACATGGTGGGCAGCGGTGAAGAGTCTACCTCACAGCCCTTTGCCTTGTTTATTGGTCATACTAACAATGGTAAGAGCTTGCCGTTTGAGGTGTGGATTAATGGCGTTGAACAACCTCGCGGGTTGACGGCCTTGGCTAAAAATCTTTCCATGGATATGCGTAGTGAAGACCAGGAATGGCTCAAACTAAAACTTGAGAGCCTGTCCAAAACCGCAGGTGTGCCCTTTGATTTAGCCATGCCGCCAGAGGGGGAAAAGGTGCGTGTGGCTGGCAATGTAGCGGCCATGGCACGATTGGTTCGTTATCGTTGCCAACAGTTAGGTAGCTTTGAGGAAAGTGACAAGCGCCGCAGCCATCCATTGGTTGATGCGATGTTTAGCCGTAAAGAGCCCAAAAGTGGCACCGCTGGCACCTTGAGCTGGACCGTTGATGTTAATAACCCCAGTACAGGCGATGATTTTGCCATGTTTGTCAAAGAGTGTTTATTACCCGATGGTTCCCATCGTCCCTATAGTGTTTGGTTATCGGGCATATACCCCCTCGATTTTAATGGTCTAACGAAATCCCTGAGTATGGACATGCGGGTCATTGATCCAGCCTGGATCGGTAAGAAGTTGCGTGGTTTAAAGAATATGCCGGAAGCTCAAGGTGACTTTTTTGCCAATGTGCCAGGTCAAGACCGACAGCAAGTACAGCCATCAACGGTGGCCTATATTGCGCGATTGTTAATTCATCGTTACGCCATGCTCGGCATATTGGATGACGAAGGTTTGCCAATCAATCCCATGGGCATGATGTCAGAAATGGAACACAATAAATCGGCTGTGGTGAGCCCGTTAACGGTGAAAGGCAGAATTTGCCATGACTGTGGAGCTAGTGCGGTCATCAAGCGTGATGGCTGTGACTTTTGCACGGCTTGCGGGCAGATAGGTAGTTGTGGCTAACCGAGGTTGTGAAATGGGCCTACGGCCAGGGTCAGACCCTAGGTCAGACCCTAATTTTGAGGCCGGCGGGGTCTGACCCCTAAGCGTAGCGCTATTAAATGGCTTAGCAGCCACACCCGCTGTCACAACAGCCTTCGGTTTCTACTGGCAAAGCGCTAATGGCTTCACGGGTCTTTACGGTCATCAAGGCAGATTCAGCTGCTTCGCGGCCCTTTACCACAAAGTGCTCTTCATAGATCTTGCTGTGGTGTTCGGTCGGCTGGAAATGGTGCGGTGTAAGGGACACAGACAGTACCGGCACTCCGGTATCCAAGCCCACGCGCACAATGCCATCTACTACGGCTTGAGCAACAAAATCGTGGCGGTAGATGCCGCCATCTAGTACGAGGGCTGAACAGGCAATGGCATCGTAACGGCCTGTGAGAGCCAAGTCTTGCGCAAGCAGAGGCATGTCAATGGCACCAGGGGCATCAAATACGTCTACGTGGGCAGCAGGAATAACTTCATTAAAACCAGCGAGGGCCTGGTCAACAATGTTGACCAGGACCTCGTTGGTTTTAATGAAGTTATTCCTGCTGCCCA
>JAERSU010000220.1 GCA_016845445.1 Oceanospirillaceae bacterium
CCAGAATCCATCCGTTAGACGTAGTCGTTATAATCCATATACCCAATAGCATACCCGCCACACCAGCGAGCATATGCGGTCGTATTGGGCCCTTGTCTGCCAACCTGCCCATAATCGGGGCGGTCAAGCCGATTGCCAGCATCATTATTGACATACCCAAACCAATAAGGGCAATGTCGATATCCAGGTCTTTTGACACGGTTTCAAAAACCACGCCAAACGCGTTGCTAAACGCCATGCCTGATGAAGCCAAAATGGCCAGCGCAATGCTTACGCGCCAACCGGAAAATTGCTGACTGGGCTGGTTCAAGGGGTTCCCCCGTTCATACTAAAAAAAACAGTTTATTATTCTTCGATGCTCATCACGGTGCGGATTTCCTTGCCGCTGTGCAAGTCTTCAAATGCTTCGTTGATTTCGGACAGTGGTCGCCGGCGACTAACCATGAATGCCAAGTCCAGGGTTTTGTTTTTGTACGCCGTCATCATCCTGGGAATATCGTAAGTGGAGTTGCAAGAGCCTAACAGGCAACCACAGAGTTTTTTCTCCATGGAAGAAAACACCACCACGTTGTCGAGCTTGATGCCCTGCTCCAGCGGTGGTGCACCAACACACACGGTAGTGCCGCCGGCACGTGTGGCCTGTATACCCTGCTCGATTAACGCTGCAATGCCAGCTGTTTCAAATGCGTAGTCGATACCAATACCATCGGTTTGCTCCATGGATATGGCAACCACATCGTCAGCAGTGGGATCCAGCACATGGGTAGCTCCCAGCGTTAACGCCAGCTCGCGCCTGTCGGCCAGCGGATCGGAGACAATAATTTTTCCGGCAGCTGCCAGCCTGGCGCCCTGCACCACGGCCATACCAATAGCACCCAGGCCCAATACCAAAACCGTAGCGCCGGGCTCTATGTTGGCTGTGTTCAATACTGCACCGACTCCGGTTTGCACCGCGCAGCCAACCACGCAAGCGATGTCCAACGGTATGTCATCGGGAATTTTTATTGCACCGGTTGCCGGGCAAACGACCTGCTCGGCCAATGCAGCAACACCAATGCCCTTTAATACTTCTTCACCATTGCGACTTAAACCGGTTTGGCCGTCGGGCAGCCGGTTGGTGCCAATGCTGTGGCCATTAATGCAAAGGCTGTGGTCACCGCGCTGGCAGTAGTAACAGGTTCCACAGGGCGGCACGGGTGTTAACACGACGTGGTCGCCGACCGACAGGTGGGTAACACCATCACCAACCGACTCGACAATACCCGCCGCTTCATGGCCGAGAATTACCGGGCCGGGCAATTGCCCCATAACACCGGACAGCACACTGTAGTCGGAATGGCACAGGCTGCAGAATTTGACATCGACACGCACCTCACCAGCGCGCGGCTCGATAATGTCGACGTCATCGACTACTTCTATCGGTTTACCCTGTTCAAACAATACTGCCGCACGCATAACAATTTTCCCCAATGGATCGGCCCGCTACAGGCCATATTTTTCTATATAGGCAGCAAAGCGTTGTCGCTCGCCCTCTTCTGTCAGGTGGTAGTCTGCCAGTGTGTACTCGTGTTTACCATGTTTTCCACGAGGATTTTCATCCAGGTAAGCCTGCATACGTTGCTGCATATCAGCCGGAGGCTGAATACCAAACTTGCTATAAATGCCCAGTACAGTACCGAACGGGTCGCTTTTTATATCCTCGAAATAAATATCGAATATCTGCTCTTCAAATTGCGGCAACTGTTCCCGGTCGCGCATACAAATTCCGAACAGTGTATTCCAGCTGTCTGCCTGTTCGTCCCCGATGAGCTCCGGTACCTGTGCCGTGTCGGTAAACATACCACTCAAGGTCCAGACAAAACTACATACCGAGCCAATCACGTCTACCGGGTTGCGGTGGGTAAATACAATGCGCGCATCGGGAAACAGCTTGAATATTGCTGCCAGCGAACCCAGGTGGTCGGGCGTCTTCAGCAACCAGCGCTCTATCGGGCGATTGTCCGGTTCGGTGGCCTGCAGCATTTGCAGGAAACGTTTATGAAATTGCAGCGCAGGTTCCGGATCAGCTTCCATCAACCATTTGCGATAGGTAGGCACATACCACATCAGCGTCAAGGTAATGCCGTACATGGCCTGCTGCATACTGGCGCTATCTTCCTGCGGCATGGTGGCATCCATTTTGTGGATGGCCTGGAATCCGGGCGCCATTTCGTACTGCATATCAATTTGCTTTTGCATTTCGGCAATACGCGGGTCATCGTCAATATGATCGGGATGCGGCCTGGGCAGCGGTGTATTGACCTCCCAGAACAGCGGCGAACGGCTGAGCGGGTCGGTGGCCATCAGGCCATGCATGGCCGAAGTACCGGTGCGCGGCAGGCCGACAATAAATACGGGCTTTTCGATGACTTGCTGCTCTTCTTCCGGGTGCTTGTCGAACCAGTCATTCAGCGTTACGTAATTGCTGACCAGGCCCACCAGCATTTGCCGGGTGGCGATCCGGCCAAAGGTATTCAGTTGGGACTCGTTGTTAAGCGACCACACCAGCATCTCCAGGCCACCCTGGTCCCAGCCCGGTGCTGGCCCCTGCAAGCCGGTTTTTTTACGCACACGCTGGAGAATGTCGTTAGCATCCAGCCGCGGGCGAATGCCTACACGGTCAAACACAGCGCCAACGGTGTTCAGTAACTTCATCCACAACGGACGATAGGGAATATTCCGGCTCATACTCTTTGCCTGGTGGTTTGCCTGACTGGTGATTTGCGCCCGCCGGCGGCGGGCGCAGGAAAGCAGGCGCCGCATTATCACCCACCCCCCTGTGACAATCCCTTACTAATCATTAACAGCACCGGTTGTTTTTCCCGGCACTCGCATCGGTATACTTTTCGATTAGAATTCACTGCCAAATATTCGTTAACCAGCAATACGGCCGGAGATAGAACCAGGCCATTCCCAGGAGGAAAAACGCCACCATGCCCGAACCACAAGAAGCCAGTGTAGAGGAACTACTGCAAAGAGCCGTAGCCATGCAACCCGTACTGCGCGAACGCGCAGCCGAAGCACGCGAGTTGCGCCGGGTACCTGACGCCACTATTGAAGATTTTAAAAACGCCGGATTTTTCAAAATGATCCAGCCAAAGCGCTACGGCGGCTACGAAATGAACCCGAAACATGTCTACGATGTCGTATTCGAGATCGCCCGCGCCTGCCCTTCCAGCGGTTGGGTGTTAAGTGTTGTCGGCGTGCATAGCTGGCAACTCGGCTTGCTGGATGACCGCGCGCAACAGGACGTTTGGGCTGATGATGACTCGGTACTGATTTCTTCTTCCTATATGCCCCGCGGCAAGGCAGAAGCTGTAGACGGTGGCTACAATTTTTCCGGCCGCTGGCAATTCTCCAGCGGTTGCGACCACTGCGACTGGATCTTCGTCGGCGGCCTGCTGCCCAAGGACCCCGATAGTGATGCGCCGCAGCTGGGTTCTTTCCTCATTCCAGCCAGCGATTATGAAATTATCGACGACTGGCACACTACCGGCCTGCAGGGTTCGGGCAGCAAAAGCCTGGTGGTAGAAAATGCTTTTGTACCGCACTACCGCATTCACAGCTTTAAGGAAGGATTTATGTGCAACAGCCCGGGCATTGCAGTCAACGAAGCACCTATATTCAAGCTGCCCTTTGGCCAGGTGTTTATTCGCGCCGTATCTATGCCCAGCGTAGGTGCCGCCCAGGGCGCACTTGATGCTTACTG
>JAERSU010000221.1 GCA_016845445.1 Oceanospirillaceae bacterium
ATATTGAGAAGACCTATAAGGGCAGTGTTAACGTCCTTAATGATATTAATTTAGATATTAAGCAGGGCGAGCTAGTGGTCTTTGTGGGCCCTTCTGGCTGTGGTAAATCCACCTTGCTACGTATGATCGCCGGCCTTGAAGATATTACTGCAGGCGAAATGGTCATCGATGGTCAATTGGTAAATGATATTCCCCCAGCTATGCGTGGCATTGCCATGGTGTTCCAGTCATATGCACTCTACCCCCATATGACCGTGCGTGAAAACATGGCTTTTGCACTTAAGATAGCCAAAAAATCCAAGGCTGAAATCGATGCAGCGGTGGATCACGCAGCCCATATTTTACAGCTGGATGACTATTTAGATCGCTTGCCTAAGGCATTGTCGGGCGGTCAGCGTCAGCGTGTGGCTATTGGTCGTGCCATAGTGCGTGACCCTAAGGTGTTTCTATTTGATGAGCCGCTATCCAACTTGGATGCTGCACTGCGTGTCGCCACCCGTATTGAGATTGCCAAGTTAAAAGAAACCATGCCCGATCGCACCATGATCTATGTTACTCACGATCAGGTGGAAGCCATGACCCTGGCTGATCGTATAGTAGTATTGGCCAACAAAGGCATTGCGCAGGTAGGGACTCCTATGGAGCTGTACGAGACGCCAAATAATGAATTTGTCGCTCAGTTTATTGGCTCACCAGCTATGAACTTATTGTCTGGCGTCATCACTGCTACCGGTGAACAAACTCAAGTGCAGTTAGATTCAGGTAACATGGTAACTTCCTCCATTTCCACTTCTGACGCCGATATGGGCAAGCATGTGAATGTGGGTGTGCGACCTGAGGATCTAACGCCATGCGAGGAGGCAGGTATTTTCCAAGCGCGTGTTGATTATACTGAAGCTTTAGGCGATGTGACCTTACTGTATTTCCATCATGAAGCTGACAACACCGGTGTGATTGCTAAATTGCCCGGTAATCATATGGACTTACGGGATCAGGTAGTACAAGTAACCGCTAAGCCGGAGAAGGTGCATCTTTTCTGTGGTGGTCAAAGCATGCGCTAGTTCATTTAGCCATTGTAATGACCTTTACAAAGATGCTTAGCAAATAGATGCTGCAGGACCTCAGATTGCGCCATCTGCTGATTAAGAATCTTCTCATCTAGCACTGTAATCTTTCCTTGTTGCGCACTCAGATAGGCTGTTTGGTGGACGGTGGCATAAAACCTTACTTCGGGTAGTTGGCGTAGGCATTGTTGTAGAAATGCATCGTTCTCAGCGATAGAAAGGTCATCACCCATTGGATACACTTCGCTCGCCTGTTGCGCATGGATGTTGATTTTTTGATAGCGTTCGATGTTGATCAAGCTGCTTGGGTCGACGATATGCATGCAGCTTTGATTGCCCCAGGCCACAGGTTTAGGTGCTTCTCCTTTGGCAACGCTGTTATCAACAAACTGATATTCAAATAGCGGCTTGGCGTTAGCTAGCCACTTAAAAAACAGCCTAGGCATGCCCCAATAGGCTTCCACACTATGACCTAAAAAGTCTTCCACGGCCTTGTAGCGACCACGCTCAATGCCCCGGTGCCAGCCACGTACCACGGTTTCTTCGGGTGGGGTAATAACAAAATACATGTGCATGGTGTGGACGTGTTGAGCGTAGGTGCCGGCCAGGATTTTGCCTACCTGTTTGGCATTAAAGCTGTCAAAGCGAAAGCGGTCTACCATTAGGTGGGGGATGGATTGATTGATTTCTGCTTGCTGACGAATATAGGTGTCTAGCTTACGGTCTATGATACTGACTTCGTTGCTAGTTAAGCGCCCAGCGTACTTGTAATCGGGGCCTAGGCTTTCGTATTGAAGTAGCAGGCGGCGCCAAATATCGGGACTGATGGTGCAGTAATTGAGATCCTCTGCGCCATGTTGTTGCAGTAATTCACGCAAATAGGGGCGCAGGGTGCTTTTACCAGCCGCCGAGGCGCCTTTGAGGCTAATAAGCAGGGGGTTATCGGCATCTTTGACCCGGCGATAGCCTTCATCGGCAATGGCCTTATCAATTAGAGGTGATATCTGCTGACCGATGAATTGACTACCATAGTCATTATCCATCTGCCGGCAGACGAGCTGTTGCAATAGCTCTGGATCACGAATAAGTCGGCCGTGGGTAGTGGCAATGGCACTCAGTACTACGTAGAGGCTCTTATAGAGGGCTTGTTGATAGCTGTCGGTAGCGGCCAGACCAAGTTGTTTGAAGTGTTTAATGGCTTGGAATTCCAGCGCATCAGGATCCGCTATGGCGGCCTTAGCTGTCACAGACTTGGAAAATAGCTGTTGCCACCATTTGGGCTTGTCTGGGGTAGCCACTAAGGGAGAGAAAAAGGCTTCTTCTAGGTGTTGTTTTACTTGTCTAGCTACACCCTGTTGATAGTCAGTAAAACGGGCGTAGATAGCCGCTTCTTGAGGGCTAATATAATTGGCCATGATATGGCGGGTGATACTACGAAAACGTTTACCTAATAATTCTTCATCTTCCGTTTCTGGGATCACTACATGGGCCGTGACTCTAACAATGAGTTCATGCCACAGCAGACGTTGAGGTTTGAATTCCACCAAACGTTGCGTTTTGATTCCTGTTAAACGCGATAGCTCCGTCAGATCAGCTAGTTTGGTAAAGCTGTTATCGGCATGAAAAATGGTTTCCCTTTTCCTAAGGTGCTTGGGCAATTCCGTACTAAGTCCGGGATCCCATGCATGATAATAATCAAGCTTATCGGTCATGGTTGCGGAACCGTATGTGTTCATTAAGGATGTTTAAAAATGCCTGCACCTTAGGCGAGTGATGCAGATCCTTATGGGTGACGATCCACAAGGGACTATGCCAGGCCTCGATAGCGGGCAGCACTTCAATTAAACCTTCTTCTGCCGCTTGTTGTGGCGGCACAAAACCCAAACCTAAGCCAGCTTTTACCGCTGCCAACATGGCCGAGGTATTGCTGACTTCCAGGCTTATTTGGGCAAGTAGATCATGTTGCTCTAACCAAGCCATAAAGGGCACGCGCAGGTATTTAGAGGGTAGGCCAATGAGCTGGTGATGAATTAACTCACTCACGCTGCCTGGTCGGCCATGCTTATCCAAGTACTTTTGGCTGGCGTAGAGGGCGGTTTTAAAGTCCATTAATTTGATGACAATATAGTCAGGGTCGGTGGCAGGATCGCCGGCACGAATGGCCACGTGGGCTTCGCCAACTTCCATTTGATAGAGGCGTTCAGAGGCATGCAGTTGCAGGTGAATTTGCGGATGCTGAGCCTGCAGTTGCTGCAGTACTGGCAACAGTATATAGTCCATGCCTGGTAAGCTGGTGATAATAAAGGTACCGCTTAGCTGCAAGGTCTGATGTTCTAGTTCTTGCCCTAGCTGCAATAATTGTTGATCAACGGTTTCCGCTACCTTTTGTAGTTTTAAACCTGCTTCTGTAGGTGTGTAGCCTCGTTGGTGGCGTTGAAACAATTTGCTTCTTAAATGATTTTCTAACTCATCTACATGGCGAATAACCGTGGCACGGTGGATATTCAAGGCATCAGCTGCGCCGGTGATGGTGCCGTGGCGTAAGACATAAAGCACGGTTCGGGTTTGTTGCCATAGTTCCATAATGAATATCACAAAAATGCACACTGGTAGTGTAAATATAGCAGTTATATTGCATTAATGTATAGCTTAAACTGACCCTACATTAACCCAACAAAGAGAGAAGTTCTCATGAGAGTACTCGCATTTAGCACTAGCAGTAACGCAGAATCTATTAATGGTCATCTGGTTAATATGGCGGTAGCTCAGCTACAGAACCAGCACGATGGCTCGGTGCAAGTGGACACGCTAGATATGAATGACTATGAATTGCCCTTGTATACCCAAGCAAGGGAAGGCGAATCTGGTATTCCAGACAAGGCGGTGGAGTTTTACCATAAAATTGGTGCTGCCGATGCTTTGATAATTGGTTTGCCAGAGCACAATGGTTATTACCCAGCGGTGTATAAAAACCTGTTTGATTGGACTAGTCGTCATGACATGCAGTTTTATCAAAACAAACCTACTCTGCTGTTGGCCACGTCACCTGGCCCAAGTGGCGCGGCCAATGTTTTAGGTGCTGCGGTGGCTTCGGCACCCTTTTTTGCCATGGATGTGAAGGGCTCAATGTCTATTCCAAGCTTTTATGAGGCCGTGGATACGGAACAACGGGTATTTGTAGATTCGCAAGCGAATATTCAGTTAGCGGATCTGCTTCAACAACTGAACGACTAGTGTCTTTTAAGGGGGTGGGGAGATATCCCCACCTCACTATTCTAATTAACTAAAATTTCTTCAAATCCCACCCGCTTAAGCCAAATTGCGGCTTACAGTTAAATTTTCTTAAATTGACAGTCTTGCTGGTTGTGCTATTTTGTATTGGTATATCAGTGTATACAGTATACTGAAT
>JAERSU010000222.1 GCA_016845445.1 Oceanospirillaceae bacterium
GGGCACGCTGAGGCCGGCCTACAGCTTACTTTAAGAATGGGTTACTCACCCGCTCCTGACCTATGGAAGACATAGGGCCATGGCCAGGCACAAATTGCACGTCGTCATCCAACACCATCAACTGCTCATTTATGGAAGCAATTAGGGTGGCATGATCCCCTTGCGGGAAATCCGTGCGGCCAATGGAATTCTGAAAAATAACATCGCCAACAAACAACACGCCTAACTCTGCATGATGAAACACCACATGCCCTGGCGTGTGCCCTGGACAATGCATCACTTGCATGGTTTCTTTGCCAACCTGCACCTCATCACCCTGGTTTAACCAACGACTAGGCACAAAGGGCTTGGCTTCAGGGAACTGGAACATACGCGACTGATCACCTAGCTGATCAATCCAAAACTGATCTGCTTCATGGGGACCCACGACAGGTGCATTCAGCTGTTCAGATAAATCTGCTGCGGCACCAGCATGGTCAATATGCGCATGAGTAATCAACAACTGGGTAATCTTCACACCATGATGGGCTACCCGCTCTAACAACAACTCTTTATCCCCACCGGGATCAACCAAGGCACCCTCCATGGTGTTATCACACCATACCAGGGAACAATTTTGCTGAAATGCAGTAACCGGAATAATTTCGACTTTTAAACTCATGTTAATCTCTAAAACTAAGCAGATTGGCTCACGGGTTGCCAATGGCTCAAGATTGTATCAATAGACAAATCAGCCCCACAGGGCCAAGTGACATAGTAACCACCACTGGTCACCTGACTAAATTCATTGCCATCTAACAGTGGTTGAAATACGGGCGCATGAACATAGGGCTTAACATCAAATATACCGCTATCACCATTATCCAATATTAGATGTAGCCGTTGATTCTCCATAGGAATAACTCTGGTTATCATCATTGATCCAACCCCCTAATACGGAACAAGGTATGCCCCGCCATTGCTAATCGCCAGTCAGCCATCAATTCTTCTTCATGAATAGCTAACCAAGCAATCATTAATTTATGCTTCTTCGCTGGCAGTTTACCAGCTAACACTCGACCTGTCTCAATAGCATAAACAGCTAAGTGATTTTGATATTCAACGTGCACATGAGGTAATTTATGCCTATCCGCATCAAAGAAAAACATGCGCACCACAAGGCCATAAAACATAGATATTGTTGGCATACATATCCCTCCCTGGAAATCAGTACATCCATCAATAAATATAGCAGGTATCGCCGCTCCTGCGCAGAGCCTGCCCCGCGACTGAAAGGAGTGCATTGGGTATCCATGCGCCCTCGGCAGAGCCGGCCCCATGACCGAAGGGAATGTTTTGGGTCTACATTACATCCTGTACATCGCCGCTACGGGCATCCTGCCCTCTCGCGGCATACATTACATCCATGTAATTAAAAAAGGGGACCTAGGTCCCCTCAAAATTGCAAGTTAAAGCTTGAGAATACGCATCATCCTGATACCTTCAGACTATAATCAACTCGAGAAGAATGCGAACCTTTCTTAAGTTGTACTTTAACTATAGATGAAATTTTCCAACTTGCATGAATGGCTGCAAAAAAGACCAATATTCCACGCCAGATTGCTGCACTCAGTTGTCACTGCAGCGCTTTACGTAATTGGCTTACCAATTGCACTAGGTGATCATCTTCATACACTTGCGGCGGAAGATTACCCCACACAGGCTCTGGCCAACAGGCATCATCTTGCTGACGCGCAACCACATGCACATGTAACTGACGCACCTTGTTACCAATGGCCGCCACATTGAGCTTGTGGGGCTGATAAACGTGCTGCAAATAACTGCTTACCAGCTCTATTTCCTGCAGCAACTGGAACTGCTGCTTACCATCTAGCTCATGCAATTCTTCCACAGCAGCCACCCTAGGCACTAGGATAAACCAGGGCACCTGAGCATTGTTCATTAACAACAATTTACACAGGGGCCAATCCAGCACTTCAACGCAATCAGCCGCCAACTGAGGATGTAATTGAAAGTCGCTCATTAGTTCTTACCACTGCTAGGAAAAGCGGCCAAGTTGTCACCACCTTTACTGACCTTGGCTATGCCTTCTTTTTCCACTTCATCAATGCGAATGATAGCCTGCATAGGAATATAGGAGCGTTTCACTTGGGAAAATTCATTCTTCAAGCGCTCTTCACCAGGATCAACCAGCAACTGACTACGCTCACCAAACAGATATTCTTCCACCTCCACAAAACCATACATATCACTGGGATACACATAGCGTGCAAAGACTTCAAATACCTCTTCACGGTTGGCAAAGATGACTTTATAAATACGGTTTTCTTCTTTAGGCATATCAGGTAGCGTTTAGAATGATGTACTAAACCTGATTAATATGGGCAGAGAGGGAGATTTCAAGACAGGAGATAGGTTGGGGTCAGACCCGGGTCTGACCCCAAAGTGCCAGGTGTGTTTACATTTCACCCATTAGCTTCTTGTCAAAAGGATAACGGGTCATGTTTTCGTAGCCGTCTTCGGTGATTACCACCTGGTCTTCTAGTTTGATGGCAAAATCGCCACCATCTGGCGCCACCAAGGCTTCAACACACAAGCACATACCTGGCTCCAGCTCATAGTCAAAGGCACCGTCGACCACCTTATCCTCATAAGCGACCAGTGGCCATTCATCACATAGGCCCACCCCGTGCATCATGCAGCCATATTTACCTGCTTGGTAATTAGCATCCAGCTTATGGCCTTTGGCTGACAACTCACCAATTGTGATGCCTGGTTTCAGTAATTCCATATTGTGACGAATGTGCTCAACGCCGTGCTGCATGGCGTAAATCATGTCATCACGGGGCTTATCATCGCCGATCCACCAGGTGCGGGAAATATCACAGCAGATGCCATAGGTGCCCACTAGATCCGTATCGAACGCCAGTATTTCATTATTCTGAATGACGCGTGGACCACACTCTTGGAACCAAGGGTTAGTACGTGGGCCAGAAGCAAGCAGACGAGTTTCTATCCATTCACCGCCGCGCTTAATATTTTCCGCATGCAATACTGCCCAAACATCGTTTTCGGTCATACCCGGTTGAGCGGCAGCTTCCATAGCGGCGACGCTCTGCTCGCATGCATAGATAGAACAACGCATGGCGTGCAATTCGTCGGCACACTTCACCGAGCGGGCTTTTTCTGTCAGTTCTTCACCTGGGAAGATTTCGAAGCCGACCTTCTCCAGCGCCCACATGGCATGTAACATAGGCTTATCAATGGCCAAACGACTGTTACCACCACCATGTTCGCGCACTAGGTCATGGATTTCGCCGGCAAACTTGCTGGCTGCATCTTCAATCTTGTCGCCACGGTCGAAGTAGAAAAAATCGGCACCATCGCGTTGTTCTTTCACCAATGGGTTCATGGTGGACAGGAACTTAGCATTGGCGTAGTCATACATCACCATATAGCCGTCTGCGCAAACCACTAGGCAACGAAACGGATTGTGGGCATTCCACAGCTGCATATTGCTGGAGTCTGAGCCGTAACGCACATTAAGCGGATCAAATAATAAGATCGCACCGTAGTCACGTGCATTAATATGACTCACCAAACGTTGCCAACGGTATTCCCGCATAGCTGGCAAATTAGGCAGGGTTAAGCCAGCAGCTTCCCATTCTGCATAGGCCAAGGCTGTAGGGCCTATTTCCATACGGTCATTGTCATTTTCTAGGGTGTCAGCAAAGGCATTGCCTTTGGTTGGGTCAATTTTGCGACGATCGCGGTAACTCATAATCAAGCCCACCAGTAGTTGTTTTGTTAACTGTTTATACGTGCTCGCAGTCTAGAGCATTCTTTTTTGCAACACTATTTAATTTCCGCCATTTCTGCCGATTCTGCACAAAACCTTTTTATGGTGGGCATAAATATTTTCCATGCGTACATCCTGTACATCGCCGCTCCTGCGCAAAGCTTGCCCCGCGAGCGCAGCGAGATAATAGGACACCCCTCGCCCTTCAGCCGAAGGGCAAGCTAAACTGATAGTCTTCCACAACCACTCAGTAAAGGTGTCCTATGAACAATACCATCGTCGGTGTCGATCTAGCAAAGCATGTTATTCAAGTTTGCA
>JAERSU010000223.1 GCA_016845445.1 Oceanospirillaceae bacterium
GCTCCGTGTCAATCTCTTCAACCTGCCAACCTTGCTGGCACTTGAGTTCATAATCAAGGGCTGATTTAGCAAAGCTGGCGCGGTTGCTAAACACCTTAAGCATGCCCTTTTGCTGCACCTTATGGCGATAGCCTATATTAACCAACATAGGTTCATAATCGCGCCACACGCGTTGATTGAGCACATCAAGGGACGCCGCACAAGCCAAGGCTTTAGGCATGCTGCCATGGCATAGAAATTGCCAAAACCAAGGCATTAACTGTGGCAACTGGCGCCAGCGAATAGACAGGGGGCCGAGGGGATCCAGCAACCAACCGGGAGCCTGTTTCCACACCCCTGGCATACTGGCTGGCAGGCTATCCGTTAACGCCAAGGAGCAAGCATTGCCAAAGGAGGCTTTATCACCAGCAGCATGTCGATCAAACACGCTGACCCTACAGCCGCGCTGCAACAAGGCATAAGCACAGGCTAAGCCGAGTGCTCCTGCGCCAACCACACTTACCTTTTGCTCAGCCCGCCAGCTAGCCATTGGCTAGGAAATCAGTATGCACTATGGGCTCACCTTGCTGGCGCAGGAAAGACAGCCAGGCATTCACCAGCTCTTCATCTCTGGGTGCTGCCCACACGCCAGTAGGTACGTTACCAGCCAACACGGCCTCCACAGCCAAGGCTACGGTATGCGACACAAGGCGCGCCATAGCACTGCCCTGGGCATTACCATAAGCATCTAAATTATAGGCTTGATGCCAGATTTTTTTGCCTGTGTCTGGGTCGGTAATGGCCAACTCTACACACAATACCACGCGGTCTGCTTCGCCTTCATCATAGGCATAGGCCTGCCACAACTCATCCGCCTTGGCAGCGAGTTGCGCTTCTGCTTGTTCGGCTGGCACTTGTTCTAGACTATCCACCAAATCAAAAATAGGCCGCCAGGCCTGCGTCCAACCTTGACCTCTCAGGGTTCCGCGCACAAAGGTATCAACGGGCCACTCCTTGTCAAAGTGGTATTGTTTCATGAAGGGTAGCGAGTCACGATTAGGGTAGGCCTCAAAAGTTTCGGTACTACCATCAGACAACAAGGCGTCGTAGCTACGCACTGATTCCCAGGGTTTGCTGCCGTTTTGCGTGGCGGCAAACTCACGCCATTGAGCTGGCGATTTAAGGGCTTTCAGCACGCCCAAAGGGGACCAGGAAAACTTGTAAGTAAAGTCATTCATCTGGGCAGGCAAACCACCACAATAAGAAAAGAACTCAATACGATTGGATACCGCATAGGCTGGTGATGCACGATAGCTTTCCACCAATGAATGAGCCATTAAGTGGTCAATACCAGGATCTAGACCCACTTCATTGACCAGGCACACGCCGGCCTTTTTAGCGGCCTCACGCAGGGCTTTCATTTCCGGGCTGATGTAACTACTAGACACAAAGTGCGCTTGCTTGGCAATGGCTAATTCTGCAGCTTGCACATGGAAATTGCCGGGCAACATGGACACCACTACATCACCCCTGCCAACCGCTCCTTGAAGGCTATCCCAATCCAGCTCACGGGCCTGACAAGCCCCATCAAGGCCGTCCAATATAGCCTCAGCTTTATCGATACTCCGATTCCACAAGTGCAACTCATAACCAGACTGCACCAAGCGTTGAATACCTGGGGGAGTTGATAGGCCTGCGCCCAACCAATGAACTACTGCCATGTAAGCTCCTACTTTGCTTATTTTTGTTTCATAGCCGCAGATTAAAGAAGAATATCCATACCTGCAAGTGGCTGATTCCTTTGCTTAGAAAAAACCATAAAAAAACCAGGCAAAGGCCTGGTTTGGTGAATTCTGCTAGGGTTTATAAATAACGCTTTAACATACCGACAAGATCCTCTTCTTCAAAGGGCTTGCCAATCACATCAGTTATGCCGGCGGCTTTCCATGCTTCTTGCTCTAACTCTGGATTACGGGCGGTAATCGCCACTATAGGTACCTGACTTTTTTCGGTATCTGCCATCGCACGAATGCGCTGCGTGGCTTCGATGCCATCCATGTTGGGCATCATAATATCCATCAGAATCAGCTTATAGTCGTGGGTCTCGACAAGCTCTAAGGCTTGCGCACCATCATCTGCTGTATCGACTTCAAAACCGCTATCTTCGGCGTACTCAGTGACAATTTCTTGGCACATTTCGTCATCTTCAACCAATAAAACCCGAGCGCTCATAGTGACTTCCTTATTTGGTTGTTAACATTACAGCTGATCTTCACCGTTGATCACCGACCAGAGCTCTTCCTCGTCAAATGGCTTAATAATATAGCCATTAAAACCAGCTTCCTTCCAGATATGGGCATTATCACGAGCAACCTTGGCGGTAACTGCAATAATGCGCACGGAGTTCTTAGCGGGCTCTGGCAATTCACGTATTTTACGGGTTGCCATAACGCCGTCCATGACCGGCATCATGATGTCCATCATGACAAGGTCATAATCATTGGCCTTCACCATATCTAAGGCTTCCTGCCCATCACTGGCTTGGTCGATGTCATAATCTTCCAATTCCAGAAACTCCACAATCACTTCCTGATTCATGGCGTTGTCATCTGCAACAAGCACTCTTGGGCTCGCGCTCATATATAACCTCAATCACTCATAACCCCTGCATTGAGCAGGGCGCATGATGGCATTATAGCGTCTATTAGCCGTTAACTAACAGCAATTTTTTAGCAAACCTTGTCTTATTAGTTAGGTTTATTAGCAATAACTCTATAAAACTAACTAACCTGCTCACCTTTGGCTTGCAAATCAGCATGGTAGGACGAGCGCACCAGAGGACCACTGGCCACATGCTTAAAGCCCATGGCCTTCGCCTGCTCACCCAATTCATCAAATTCTTCTGGGGTAACAAAACGCTCCACAGCTAGGTGATTACGGCTGGGCTGCAAATACTGGCCTAAGGTCAACATATCCACATCATGAGCACGTAAATCACGCAGCACGGCAAGGATTTCTTCGTTGCTTTCACCCAAGCCCACCATTAGGCCGGACTTAGTCAAAACATCTGGGCAACGCTGTTTGTACTTTTTCAGCAGCATCAAAGACCATTCATAATCTGATCCTGGACGGATTTTTTTATATAGTCGGGGTACGGATTCTAAATTATGGTTAAAGACCTGTGGCGGCGTGTTGGCCAGAATATCTAATGCGATGTCCATGCGGCCACGAAAATCAGGTACCAATACCTCAACTTCGGTGTTAGGCGTACGCTCATTAATAGCACTGATGCAATTGGCAAAATGCTGGGCACCACCGTCGCGTAAATCGTCTCGGTCGACAGAAGTGACTACCACATACTTCAAACCCATATCAGCCACAGCCGTGGCTAGCTCTACCGGCTCACCTTCATCCAGGGCCTTTGGTCGACCATGGGCAACATCACAGAAGGGGCAACGGCGAGTACAGATTTCCCCCATGATCATAAAGGTGGCAGTACCGTGATTAAAGCACTCGCCCAAATTAGGGCAATTGGCTTCTTCACATACCGACGCCAACTTATGCTGGCGCAGCTTGCTCTTAATACGGGCAACTTCGGGTGAGGCTGGCACCTTAATACGTAGCCATTCAGGCTTACGTGGCATGGTTTCTGTGGGAATGACTTTAATGGGAATACGGGCGACTTTATCAGCACCACGTAATTTCACACCTTGTTCGGCTTTATAGGATTTTGTCATCTATTCTGAACCTATTCTTGTGCCTGCCGTTAGCCTTGTGGGCCGCTGGCCTGCCATACTTGCTGCGAGGTTTGTACCTCGTCGTGGCCCAGCAACTGTTGCAGGTTTTGCAAAAGTCGCTGAGCAACATCGTCTATTTCTATTGGGCTTACCAGATCCTGTAGCTGGACCATATCCAAGCCGGGATAACCGCAAGGATTAATGCTTAAAAAGGGCTTTAAATCCATAGCCACATTCAAAGCCAAGCCATGAAAACTACAGCCTTTACGCACCCGCAGACCTAAGGATGCAAT
>JAERSU010000224.1 GCA_016845445.1 Oceanospirillaceae bacterium
TCACTTGCTTGAGCACCCAGCATCACTATGTGGAATAATCGCTACGCTACCGACGCCTATATCTATGGCACCGAACCCAATGAATTTCTGCGTCAGCAGGCCAATAAACTGCCCAAGGGTAAGATCCTGTGTCTGGCCGATGGCGAAGGCCGCAACTCGGTGTACCTGGCGCAACTAGGTTATGAGGTCACTGCTGTGGATGCGTCTGAGGTTGGCTTGGCCAAGGCGCAAAAGCTAGCTGCAACAAAAGGCGTGTCCATCACCACCGAAGTGGTGGATCTGGCGGACTATGACATGGGCCAGAATCAATGGCAGGGCATTGTCTCTATCTTTTGCCATTTGCCCCCGCCCCTACGTAAGCAGGTGCATGGGCAGATTAATGCAGCCTTAATAGCTGGCGGGGTGTTTTTGCTAGAAGCCTATACGCCTGCGCAACTGGAGCATGGCACGGGTGGGCCACCTGTGGCCGCCATGATGATGACAGCCACAGAACTAGCGCAAGAGCTTGATGGCCTGCAGATTGATCACTGTGAAGAATTAGAGCGCGATGTGGTTGAAGGCGTAGGCCATTCCGGCACAGGTGCGGTTGTACAATTGTTAGGACATAAAGAGGAAGCACATGAAACTGAATAAACTGCTGGCTAGTGCGGCACTGGCCTTGTCGATGCCTGTGGCGGCCATGGCGCATAATCATAGCAATCTAGAAATGGGCCATAGCTGGATAAAGCAACCTATTCCAGGCATGACCATGACCGGTGGTTTTATCAGCATTACCAATAATGGCATGGAAGACGAGCAGCTGCTTGCCGTGCATAGTGATATTGCCAAGGTTGTGGAACTGCACAGCATGGTAATGGTAGATGGGGTGATGAAGATGCGTGCCGCGGATGCTGGCTGGAGTATCGCCCCTGGTGAAACCCTGAGCCTAAAAGCTGGCGGCAAACATATTATGTTTATCGGTTTGCAGCAGATGATCATGGAAGGCGACAAGGTGACCTTAGAGCTAGAATTCAAACACGCCGGCCGTGTTGAACGTACCTTCATGGTACACATGCCCGCCACCGTCGAAGCCCACCATGCCAACGGCGGTGAAACCATGCAGCATGATCACCATGGGGATCATAGTCATTAGGCCCTCCCTGTCATTGCGAGGCCGCAACCCACTCCGTCATTGCGAGGCCGCAACCCACTCCGTCATTGCGAGGCCCGCAGGGCCGTGGCAACCTCATGCAGAATGGCACTTTGCCTGATGGAGATAGCCACGGGCTGGGCCCTCGCTATGACGTATATAGAGTGTCATTGCGAGGCGCGGAGCGACGCGGCAACCTCATGCAGGATGGCACTTCGCCGAAAGGAGATTGCCACGGCCCTACAGGCCTCGCAATGACGAGATAGGCCCGACATAATTTGCATAACTAAATCTCATCCAATCTATGCCTTTTCCTCGCTTGTTCTATGCTTATGCGCCACGCATAATATTGGCTCATTCTAGCCACGCGAGATTCCTCTCATGTCCACCAACATTCCTTCTACCATGACAGCTGTGCAATTAATTGGCCACGGCGGCTTGGAGCAACTGGTTGTTAATACCCAGCATGCCGTACCCACACCGGCTGCCGGCGAAGTACTTATCAAAGTGGGTGCAGCAGGCATTAACAATACCGACATCAATACCCGTATCGGCTGGTATTCCAAGCAGGTGACCACCGATACCGCCACCGGTGGGGAAGGTGGCTTTG
Organism: Oceanospirillaceae bacterium; assembly: GCA_016845445.1. Classification (GTDB taxonomy): domain Bacteria; phylum Pseudomonadota; class Gammaproteobacteria; order Pseudomonadales; family Balneatricaceae; genus Njordibacter. Next base: position 1,740 of record JAERSU010000224.1, read on the forward strand.
ACACGGTGGACGAAGATGATGCCAGCTGGTCTGGGATTCCTTTGCAGTTTCCGCGTATTCAGGGCGCTGATGTGTGTGGCGAAATTGTCGCCGTAGGCGAGGGAGTGGATGCTGCCCGTATCGGCCAACGGGTGCTGGTGCGTAGCCTGCAAGAAGATCCAAATAGTGACAAAGGCTTCTATTGCATTACCTATGGGTCTGAATGTGATGGGGGCTTTGCCCAATATGCGACGGCACAATCTATCCACACCTATGCGGTGCAATGTGATTGGAGCGATGCCGAGTTGGCATCTATCCCTTGTGCCTATTCAACGGCCGAAAACATGTTACACCGAGCACGCCTAGCTGATGGTGAAACGGTGCTGATTACCGGCGCCTCTGGTGGGGTTGGGTCAGCGGCGGTACAGTTGGCCAAGCGTCGCGGCGCTAAGGTGATTGCCCTGTGTAGTGCGAGTAAGGTTGAGGCCGTGGCAGCCCTAGGCGCTGATGTGGTGCTGGACCGTAATGCCGACCTAGTGGCAGAACTCGGTACTGACAGTGTTGATATGGTGGTGGACCTAGTTGCGGGTCCAGGTTGGCCAGCCTTGTTGGACGTGCTGGCACGAGGCGGGCGCTACTCCACAGCAGGCGCCATTGCCGGCCCCATGGTGGATTTGGATGTGCGTACCCTGTACCTAAAGGACCTAACTTTACGCGGCAGCACCTATCAAGACGAGGTGGTGTTTAGCAATCTGGTGCAGTACATCGAGGCGGGTGAGATAAAGCCTGTGGTATCGGCCACCTACCCACTGACCGACATCCATCAGGCCCAAGAAGACTTTTTAGCCAAGGGCTTTATCGGTAAGCTCGTATTGATTCCATAACTGCTGTCATTGGATCTAGCACGTCATTGCGAGGGCGTAGCCACTTACGTCATTGCGAGGGCGCTGCCACTTTCGTCATTGCGAGGGCGCTGCCACTATCGTCATTGCGAGGGCGTAGCCCGCGGCAACCTCCATCAGGCGAAGTGCAATGCCGAAAAAGATTGCTTCATTGCTATCGCAATGACTAGGATAAAAAATGAAAATAGCCCAAATCGATGTCTACCAGGTAGACCTATCCTATGCCGGCGGCACCTATCGCCTATCCGGCGGCCGAGAATACACCAGCTTTGATGCCACCATAGTGCGTATTACTACGCAATGCGGCTTGCAAGGCTTTGGTGAGAGCACCCCTTTTGGTAGCACCTACGTTGCCGCCCATGCCCTAGGTGTGAGAGCCGGCATTGCTGAAATGGCCCCCCATTTAATTGGCTTGGATCCACGCCGTGTGGACCGCATCTATGATGCCATGGACAAGGCGCTGGTAGGACATAGCCATGCCAAAACCGCCATCGATGTGGCCTGCTGGGATGTGTTTGGCAAGGCCGTAGGCATGCCTGTGTGTGACCTGCTAGGTGGGCGTACGAATGATGCCTTGGCGATTATCTCGTCGATCTATACAGGTGAGCCAGAAGACATGCGCGCCCGAGTACAAGCCCACCGTGAGGCTGGCTATCGTGGTCATTCTTTTAAAATAGGTGAAGACCCACTATTGGATGCCAAGCGCATTGCCGCCTGCCTAGCTGATGCACAACCCGGTGAATACTATATTGCCGATGCCAATGGTGGCCTAACGGTGGAAACCGCCTTGCGAACCCTACGCTTATTGCCCCGCGATGCGGATATTGTGTTGGAGGCGCCCTGTGCCACCTGGCGCGAACACATGTCCCTGCGCAAGCGCACGGATGTGCCCATGATTTGGGATGAGTTGGTAACCAATGACGTGAGTGTGGCACAACTCATTGCCGAAGACGGCGCTGAAGGTATTGGCCTTAAAATCAGCAAAAATGGTGGCTTAACCCAATGTCGCCGACAACGAGACATGTGCATTGCTGCCGGCTATACCATGAGCGTGCAAGAAACCGTGGGTTCTGATATTGCCTTTGCGGCCATAGTGCACATGGGGCAAACGGTGCCCAAGCACCTGCTGCGCTGCGTGTTGGATACCCGCGACATGGTGTCCCTGAAAACCGCCGATGGTGATTTTGCCGTGCTTGATGGTTGGGTAAGGGCACCAGAAGCGCCCGGTTTAGGCATTGAACCGCGTATGGATGTACTGGGCGAACCGGTGGCTAGCTACTCGTAATTGTCGCTTTCCTACGTCCTGCGAGGGCGCAGTCCGCGGCAATCTCCATCAGGCGAAGTGCCATACTGCATGGGGTTGCCACGTCACTTCGTTCCTCGCAATGACGGTATTTCCCCCCGTCGTTGCGAGGGCGCGCCTTTCTACGTCGTTGCGAGGGCGCAGCCCGCGGCAATCTCCATCAGGCGAAGTGCCATACTGCAGGAGGTTGCCACGTCGCTATGCTCCTCGCAATGACGATTTGGGTCAACGGCCTCGCAATGACGCATCAATACATCATCTGTGGTTCAAGCTCAGGTTCATTGCTACCCAACTGCTCCTTACGTTTGGCCATATAGGCTTGCATCTCCTCAATGCGGGCAGGGTCTAGTTGCGGTGCTTCAAAATCATTAAGAATCTTCTTCCACAGTTCGGTGGCGCGTTCGGTGGTGGTTTTGGCACCGGCCTGTTGCCAGTTTTCGCTGTTTTGCCAATCGCTCAAGAAGGGCGAGTAGAAGGCTGTTTGGTAGCGCTGCATGGTGTGATCACAGCCGAAGAAATGACCGCCGGCGCCCACTTCTTCCATGGCATCAACGCCTATGTCGGCATCGGTAAACTCAATGGGTTGCAGAATCTCTGACATATGCTGCAGCACTTCACAATCCACTATCACCTTTTCAAAGGAGGCTACTAGGCCACCTTCTAACCAGCCGGCGGCATGGTAGATGATGTTGCCATGGCCCATGACGGCGCCCCACAGGGCGTTTTGCATTTCGTAGGTGGCTTGTGCGTCCACCGCATTAGAGGCGTTACAGGCGCTGGTGCGATAGGGCAGGTTATAACGGCGGGCCAACTGGCCACCGGCGATGTTCGCCAAGGCATTCTCCGGCGTGCCAAAGGCAGGCGAACCGGTTTTCATATCCACATTGGAAGTAAAGCCACCGTACACCACAGGGGCGCCGGGTTTGGTAAGCTGGATTAAACACACGCCAAGCAAGGCTTCGGCGTTTTGTTGGGCCAGGGCACCGGCCATGGTGGCTGGGGTCATGGCGCCCATCAGGGTAAATGGTGTAACCGTGGTAGCCTGCCCCATAAGCGCCATCTGCATGGCGCCATAGGCCATGGCATCGTCTAGTTTGCGCGGTGAGTTGACGTTGATGTTGGTCATGCAGTGCACTTGACCGCTTACTTCCTCTAGGCTCTTGCCCATGGCCATGGCCGTGAGGTTGATACTGTCACGCACCCGGCCTGCACCGATACCAGTGGCATAAAAAGGCTTGTCGGACAGCACTAGACTAGCCATGGTGGTATCCATGTGGCGGCTATTGGCAGGCAGATCCGTGGGGGCGGTGGCCTGGTTGCCAAACATATCAATAACGTTGAAATACTGGCCCAGTTTGATGAGCTTCTCAAAGTCAGCCATGTTACCAATACGGCGGCCGTTAATGTTGTCGTGCACGTTGGGGGTGCCAGATACCATGCCAAAGTTGATGTGATTGCCACCTAGGGTGACGGTGTTGTCGGCATTGCGGGGCACCAGATCGAAGGGTCCTGGCGCCTTGGCGACTAGCTCCATAACCAGATGGCGATCCAGGCGCACCATGGCGGCGTTGTTATCAATGGTTTTAACATCGGCGCCAGCCTGCTTAAACAGGGCAATGGCCTGTGGCCCCATAACCTCAATGCCCAGTTCTTCCAAAATGCGTAGGGAGACATTATGAATATGCTCCAGCTGGTCTTCTGATAGGGGGGTAAGTGGCGCAAAAGGCGAGCGTAGTTTGCGCCTGGGTAGCTGCTGAATGGCTGGGGCTTTTAAACTGGCCGCATTGGCGTTGCGACGGCGACCGGTACGGCGGTTTTCACGAGCCATGGATTCTCCTGCTTATATGGGGTCTGACCTCTGGTCTGACCCCCAAGTGTAGCGACATCAAAATAGTTTGCCCTAGGCATAGGTTAATTTTGGTAACAAAACGGTCAAAAGACTAGAAAAAAACGACATGGGTTGGTTTAATTGTTGTTGTGAGGTCGTCAATCTCCCGTCATTGCGAGGCACACCACTTTCGTCATTTCGTGGACAAGGCCCAGCACGTCATTGCGAGGGCAAGGCCTCACCACGTCATTGCGAGGCCCGTAGGGCCGTGGCAACCTCCTGCAATATTGCACTTCGCCGAATGGAGGTTGCCACGGCTACGCCCTCGCAATGACGGGTTTTTATCTACCTCGCAATGACGGATGGTTACAATAACGGATATTCAACATGCCCAACCCCCAACATTTTGGTTTTCTACTTATTCAAGGTTTTTCCACCATTTCCTTGTCGGTTACCCTAGAACCCCTGCGTATGGCCAACCGTCATGCAGGGCAAGAATTGTTTAAGTGGAGCCTAATTACGCCCAATAACAAACCCGTGACCACAGGCTCTGGCCTGGTGATGGCACCCACCTTAAGCATGCAAGAGGCAAAGGATCTGGATGTGTTGATGGTGGTGGCGGGCATAAATGTACACGAGGTGCAGGACCAAGCCCTATTGCGTTGGCTGAAGAACCAAGCGCGCCAGCAGGTCACCATGGCGGCGGTATCCACGGGCACCTTGTTGCTGGCAAGGGCCAAGCTAATCGGCGACAAGGTGTGCACCATCCATTGGGAAAACATCGATGGCCTGCGAGAAGAATTCCCAAGCCTTAATGTCAGTGGTGAATTGTACGAATTTGATCACCAGCTGATGACCAGTTCTGGCGGCGTGTCAGGTTTAGATATGATGCTGCACTATATTGGCTTAATGTATGGCGATGAGCTGGCTAACAGCCTAGCGGAAATGAGCATTCATCCAAAGATACGCCCCGCCCATGAAGACAACCGCATGGAACTGCAAACCAAGTTTAATGTGCACCATCCACGTTTGATTCGGGCCATCGAAATAATGCGGGATAACTTAGAGACACCACTAGGGTTAAAAGATGTAGCGCAAGAAGCGGGCCTGTCATTACGCCAGATGGAGCGCTTGTTTAAGGACAAACTCGCCACCCGCCCAGCGGTGTTCTACCTGCACCTGCGCTTGGACAAAGCCAAGTTACTGCTGCAGCAATCGGCGCTAAGCGTATTGGAAGTAGCCATGGCCTGCGGCTTTAATTCAGCCACCTATTTTTCCAAATGCTACCGCCACAAGTGGGGTTGCTCGCCCCGGCAGGAGCGTTAATCCACGTCTAATTTAACCGTCATTGCGAGGAGCGTAGCGACGCGGCAACCTCCTACCGGCGAAGTGCTATTCTGCAGGAGATAGCCACGGCCCAACGGGCCTCGCTATGACGAGAAAAGCTAAGCACTCGCAAAGACGTTGTGGGGATAAACCAATATACCCCGTCATTGCGGCCTCACTCGTCATTGCGAGGAGCGCAGCGACGCGGCAACCTCCATCCGGCAAAGTGCAATACTGCAGAAGATAGCCACGGCCCTACGGGCCTCGCTATGACGTATTCCTACCTCGGATAAACCGGACTATCCTTCTGGGTCACCAAAAAGCGCTTAATAATAGTCAAATAACCACGGAAGTAAAAATTGCCATTGCGAGCCAAGACATACTGCTTGTTAGCTAGGTAATAAGGCTTCACCATAAACCAAGGCATACCCGCATGCTCGTGGTGCACCTGGTGGATATTGACGGCCATGAAGAGGGTATTGGTAAACCAATTGCCTTCCACCAAGGCAGTGCGACGATGGTTATCAGACTCGGGGCGGTGTTCTGTATAGGAGCGCATAAGCGTCAGACTCAACCCAGGCCAGACACACACCAGGCTGTAATACCACCAGCTAATACCTTGCTCTTGCAGCCAAACGATCAACAAGGCGGATAGCACAAAGTGAGGCAGCCAACTTTTCCAGGTGTAGCCATCGCCTTTTAACAATAAGCTGCCTTCTTCTGTAAAGAAGCTATACAAGACTAACCAAGGGCCAATGATCATGCGCCCGGCAAAGGTAAAGTTGATATGCCATAGCCATTTAACCAGGCCGGATTTGTGTTGCCACTCAGCAGGTAGATGGTAATAGCTTTCTGGGTCAACGCCCGGTTGGGCTAGGGTGTCTACCTGATGGTGCAAACGATGGCTATCGCGATAGCGGGAGTAGGGGATCCACAAGCTCAGTGGTGCCCAGCCCAGCAGGTCGTTAAGCCAGCCAATGCGAGTAGGGTGGCCGTGCAATATTTCATGCTGCAAGCTACCGTGCAAACAGAGCAATACGCCTGCCACGGGGGCAAGCTGCCACCATGCCAATGCAGCCGCATTGGTCATGAGTAGGTAGTAGCTGGCAAAGACAAATACCGCCATTAACCAAGTAGGGAGTTCCCAACGTTGCCAAATACCCTGCAAAGCAGGCACATCGGGTGTGCGCCATTGGGTTGGCTGTTGAGTTTCTAACGGAGTGGATTCTTGTGTCTTCATGGCGCGCTAGGTTACGTTGAAATCAAAGTTTCGCTATATGTGCGCCTTGATCAACGTCATGAGCTTTAACAGGACCTTCTTCATGCAAGCAGCCTACCCCATGTACAACCAAGACGAAACGCAAACATGGGTAAACCAATGGTGGCAGGCCATCGCCCAGCAGTTGCACAAGCTGGGTGTTGCAGCCCCAGAGCAATTACTGCAGCCAGCAGACTATTATGCCCACTGGCAGGCACAGGATTTGCTGCTTAGCCAAACCTGTGGCTACCCCCTTACTCATGAGCTGGATGGCAAGGTGCAATACCTGATGACCCCATGCTATGACACACCCCATAATGAGGGTGCCCACTATTGCAGCCTAGTGCTGGTGCAGGAAGACAATCAGGCACAAAGCTTTGCTGAGCTCAAGGGCCAAGCATTTGCTTATAATAGTGAAGACTCTCAATCAGGTTATAACTGCTTGCGCTTTCGCTTGGCAGAGCAGGGTGTGGGTGAACAGGGCCATGCGGCCTACTTTGGTGACATGCTGGTATCCGGCGGCCACCGTCAAAGCCTCGCCATGGTGCAATCCCACCAAGCCGACCTGTGCTGCTGTGATAGTGTCACCTTTGCTCTACTAGCCAAACAGGCACCCGAGACCGTAGCTGGCTTGCGCGTGGTCGCCACCACCCGTTTGGTACCAGGCTTGCCATTGATTACGTCTCTGCAGACTTCCACACGAACCGCCGAGCTTCTGCGCAAAGCTGTACTTGCCGTACAAGCTGACCCTGCCATGCAAGAGTGCTTAGGTAACCTGTTGATTAAAGATTGGCAGGTACTGCCCCTAGCGGCCTATGACGTGCTGCGTTAAGTGGCACGACT
>JAERSU010000225.1 GCA_016845445.1 Oceanospirillaceae bacterium
TTTCTTGTCTAAATGCCCTTTTTGTCACTTTATATATAAATCTCCGATCTAACATATTGACCTCTGATTGCGATGTGTCTTTAGGATTAGTTTAACCAATTCAATAATAATCTTGTCGGACATGTCCTTATCTTTGATGTCTAGTGATTGTTGGGTTTATTTAGTTGCAATCTAGCAGTCTAGCATTGATGCCTGCTGCAAATTGGTAAGCGAAGCGATTGTTAAGAAGCTCTTTTAATGCTGAAAGGCTCTTGCGTTGTTGTTGCACCCATTCATCCTGAGCGGCCTTGATATCAAGCACACTGTCTACGCCATGGGCGTGGCGTTCTTCTACGTGCCAATATGTTTGTTTAGCTAAGGCCTCACCTTGTTGGGTCAGATCTAGTTGTGCGTTTAATTGGCGCTGGTTTTCGATGAATAGATTTAGGTCCTTGTGCATTTCTAAGCGCTTGGCTTCTAAAGTATAGCTGGTATTTATCCAGTCGCTTTTGGCTTGCTGTTGACTAAGCTTTGTTGCTGTATTGATGGGTTTGTAACTAGCAACTATGCCCCAGCTTTGTTCACTGGTGTCTTGTGTTAGTAATTGGTTTTTGTCGGTGTTCTGATAAAACAAGTTTACCTGTGGCCATAGGTCAAAACGGCTATGTTGATATTCGTTATGGGCAATCTCCACGTTGGTTTTATTCAATAGGTAATCAGGGTGTGAGCTAATGAGTTTGGCAGTATTGTGGGTTTGGTTTGGAGAGTGAGTGCACCGATCTAGGCTCTGCATGTTCGGCAAAGCTTTTACGCTAATCCTAAGGTGACTGTTAATGCGGGCACTTATGCGTTGCTGTATTAACGATAGTTCATCCTGTGCTTTTTTTAGTTCTGTTAGGCGTTGATGTTCATCTAGCTGCGCGTAAAGCAATTCAGCTTTTACCACCTGGCCTTCTTCTAAACGAGCCTGTGTGGCTTGTGTTCTGAACTGGCTGTATTGATGGGATTGTTTGAGTAGTTTAACTAGATCCACCTGTTCCTGAAAATCCAAAAAAGCCGAAAGGGCATCTTGCTGTGTTTGCAGCTTTAATAGCTCGCCTTGAAGTTGGTAGTATTGCCATTGAAAGCGGGCTTTTTGCTGTGGCAAGTGTTGCTGGTTTTGCCACAGGCCGCCAATAATTGGCTGGTCGATTCTAAAAGTGGTGGTGATGTTGTGCTGTTTAGATTCCGGTATGCCTAAGCTTGTTAGTCCATGGGTTAGACCATGTTGGTATTGGTAGTCCAGTGACAGATTAGCCCCTGTGGGTAATAACCAAGTCACACTGGCTGTGCTATCAATGCCAGAGGTATGGTTATCAATATAGGTGGTACTGTATAAATCGTTCTGTTCTCGCCCTATTTTAGAGGTCAGTTCAAGGGTCGGGATAAAGCGCTGATCGGCAACCTTCAATTGTAACTGTTGCGGTAAATGGTTTTGCTGGTACTGCATCGCTTCAAAGCTTTGTTGCTGAGCTAGAGCAACATATTCGCTTAACGCTAAGGTCAATGTCTGGGAGGTTTCTTCGGCCAGCACCATTTGACTTGCGACAATCATATGACTAGCAATGTATATGCCAATGAGAATGCGAGTTGCTTTAAGATAACGCATATAAAAACTACCCCGGCTCACTAAAAGCAGTTCTAAAATGCTTGGTGAAAGGATCAAAAATGTAATTAATCAAGCGCCGTTTGCCGGCTTTGATTTCAACATTCAATTCCATACCTGGTCGAAGAAAAGCAGGTTCCAAGCCTCTTACGGAAAGATCAAACTCGGTAATCTTGCCTATCATGCGATAGACACGTGTGCCGCCTTGTTTGTCTTCAGAGGTGGATTCGGAGATAAAGTCCACTATGCCATTGATATAGCCGTGATCATCTGGGTTATTACCCTGTGCACTGGCCCGAAAAGGCATACCCGCTTCTACCCACACAGCAAAGCTTGAGGGAATTTGAATTTCGATTAATAAGTCTTCTTGGTTAAACACGGGGCGTAGGTTCAGCAGGGTGCTGTTTTGGCTTAATAGTTCTTTAGGACCAGTAATAGCCACACCATCCACCGTGCCATCGATGGGTGCTAAAATCACCATGTCTTGGCGAATGCGTGTCTGCTTGGCCAATTCAATGTGGGTTTGTTGATATTCATCCAAGTTGTTATAAAAGCGCTCCATACGCTCTAGTTCAAAGTCACTAAGTAATTTATTGCGATCCGTTTTCAAACGACGTCGCTGTAATTTCAGTAGATCAATGTTGCCTTGTGTGGTATCGATTTGGTTTTGGCTATCCAGTACTTGGCGTTGCTTCTGTTCCAGATTCACACGGCTTTCAATTTGCTTTTTTATAGAGGTTTTGCATACTGGTGAGCTGACGCTTATCCATGGCTAGGGCACGCTCTTGTGCATTGAGCTCTAACTGACGTTGTTGTAGTTGGGTGGTGATATCAAGCTGGGCTTGCTTGTTTTGGCGTAGGGCTTGTTCAATTGGAGCAACTAAAGCCTGCTGCCAACCAACCTGAACAATGGGTAAGGGCATGTCTGCCAGTTTTGCGGCTAGTGCGGTCTTTTTGTTAGCAGTAATAACAGTAGCCAATTGATAATAATCGCCCCAAAGCGCACGTGAGAGTCTAACAAGGCGTTGTTGCAAGGCATCAATATCCAGGTCTAGCAGGCGTGTATCAAAGGTGACGAGTAAATCACCTGCTTTCACCTCATCCCCTTCAATGACATGCACCTCATGCACATAGCCTTGTTGGTTATTACGCACAGCAAAAAGCTCGGCTTTGGTTTCCAGTACACCTTTGGCAGGTACGATTTTGTCTACCTTAAACAAAATAGCCACCGCTAAAATACCTGCCAGTATCAGCAAGATAATCATGGTGACGACTTTGAGGTCTTTGGGGGTATTAAAGCGTTTGCTGTAATACCCATTGTCACTCAATAGATTGAGAGCATGGATTTCATCAAAGCTATAGCGCATGGTCGTTAGTTGTCTGAGAAGCCACGCTATCGTGTCGCTGAGTGGCTTGCCACATGGCGCGATAGCTGTTGTCCTGCTCAACTAACTGGGTGTGGGTACCCTGAGCTTCAATTTCGCCGTCTTTCATGACAATAAGCTGCTTACAGTAGCTTAAGGTATTTAAGCGGTGAGCAATGATAATACCGGTCTTATTTTCACAGGCGGCATAAATGGTTTGTTTGATGGTGTCTTCGGTTTGATTATCTAAAGCACTGGTAGCTTCATCAAACAATAAAATGTCTGCATTACGCACTAACGCACGAGCAATGGCCAAACGTTGGCGCTGACCACCCGAGAGATTGTCGGCATCTTCCGAAAGCTCCGTCATAAACTTATGGGGCATGGCATCGACAAATTCATCACTGCCTGAGTCCACCAAGCTTTGCTGAATTTCATCCACACTGGCATTAAGCCTGCCTAAATGAATGTTCTGCAACACAGTGGTATTAAACAAAAAGCTGGTTTGTTGCACCGAAGCAATTCGGCTACGCAATAACGCTTTAGGTAACATGGATACATCATAGCCATTAATTTGGATACTACCGCGTTCAGGCTGATAGAACCCCATAATCAAAAAGGCAAGGGTAGATTTACCAGAACCAGAGCCACCGACAATGCCCACCACATCCCCTTGCTTTATGGTGAGGCTGATGTTTTTAAGCACATAGTCTTCGGTGTCTGGGTAGCGAAACCACACATCCTTAAACACTAGGTCACTAACAAGGGAAACCGCATCTTCATCCAGTGGTAGAGTCTTTTCTTCGGGTGGTTCAAGTTCAGAAAGCTTCTTCTTCGCTAAACGAAAGGTCTCATAACCGCTGGCAGTAAACACCAAGGCAACCAAGGGATTCACCACGTTATTGGCTAGCATATTAAAGGCAAT
>JAERSU010000226.1 GCA_016845445.1 Oceanospirillaceae bacterium
CTTCTGTATTGGACTTAGCAAATTCAGATGTCACAATGGTGTTGACCACAGACTTGGTGTAGGACGTTGGTTGTGGGTCATGGCACTCTTGCTCGGGTTTGGAGATACAGTTGTCCCAGTTGTCACTACCGCCCCATTCAATGCCCCATTCTAGTAAATGTAGGTTGTACTTACCCACCATAGCGGTCGGCGACCAGTAGTAACCAAACCAGTTTTGGTCACGGCCAACGTTTTTAGAAATAGAACCATCTAGGCCTGCTGCTGAACCTGGGTCCACCAAAATCCAGCCTTTTTCTTCCATGTTGAAAGCTCGGTAAAGGTTGGCGTTCACAAGCTGACAACCCCAACCTGCAGGGCAACCATAGAAAGCACCTTTGGATGGATCTTCAGGATGAGGGAAGAGGTCAGGGCGTTCCAAAATATCCATGGCTGTTTTGAGCTCAGGGTGCTTTTCAGCAAAGAAACTAGGTACAAACCAACCTTCTCCTAAGCCGGTGATGGGGCCATCATTAACGGAAACCAAGCGGCCTGCTGCAATGGCTTCATTTAATGGCGCGGCGATATTGTTGGTCCACTGTTCACCGGCGATATCGGGTTGGCCTTTTTCATTCATGGAGGCAAAGGTGGTGGTCGTGGCACCGGGTACCAGTTCCACACTACAGCCATAACCTGCTTCCATAATGATTTTGTCGACGTTGGCCATAAATTCACCGGACGCCCAGTTCCAGTTGGCCATTTTTACATCGCCACAAGATGCAATGGCACCTTGAGAAAAGGCGAGTATGCCAGCAGTGGCAAGACCTAAAACATGTTTATGCATAAAAAAACTCCTGATTATTATTGGGTGTTTACTCAGTTAGATTCCTGGTTAGTATTACGGTAAACCAAATTACCGTTGGAAAAAGTCATCAAAATCTGCAGCTTAGCGATCTGGTCATTGGCCGTGGTTAAAAGGTTGCCATCGACCACAGCAAGATCTGCCAACTTGCCGACCTCTAAGGAGCCTTTGCGATGTTCGTGGTACACCGAATAGGCTGCATTTATGGTGTAACAACGCAGCGCCTCTAACAGGGCGATACGTTGGTCTTGGCCCATATCCGTACCAGTCAAACTAAGTCGATTAACAGCGGCACTAATGGCATCAAACGGTTTGTAAGACTGGACAAAAGCATCCGTGCTAATGACGGTAGGCACCCCATGATCAAGCATGTCGCGTAATGGGCAGAACCGCAGGGCTCGACCTTCCCCGTAAAGGTTGAGCAGGTCGTCACCGGTTTCAAATAGTTGCCCAGGTTGCGTGACAGGGATGACACCTAGGCGTTTAATACGCGCCACCTGTTCTTTGGTGGGGCCATGGCAGTGTTCAATGCGGTGCCGCGTGTCGTTGCGGGGGAAGCGACGATGGGCTTCCTCAATGGCATCCAATACGATGTCCATGGCCATATCACCTTGCGTGTGTACACCAAATTGCATACCGCGAACATGGGTATCGATAAGTGCCTCTTTGAACGCCTCGATGTCAGGCCAATAGGTATAGCCGCGGCCAGCACTCTTGTTGCACTGGCATCCATGTTGGGCTTGTGGCTCATCTTTATAGAACAGGGCAGTACCGCCGATTAGCGTACCATCGCAATAGTATTTCATGGGGCCAATGGATAGCAGATCGTTACCAATATGGTCGGTAATGCCTAATTCATTTATGGCATCTTGGTGGTTAGACAGGTACATGCAGGTGGTTTTAATGGTTAGCTTGCCTTGCTTGCGAGCCTCCATATAACCTGGCATTTCTCGGGTAGTTACTTGCGGGTCAACCACGGAAGTAATGCCGACTTTTAGATAAGCTTGGCAAGCCCGATCAATATCATCGACTAGTTCCTTTAAAGGCAGGTCATAACCAATGTCTGGGCCGTGATGACCCACATTGACACTAGTTGGAATGACGAGTTGTTGGGCACTATCGTAGGCATAGCCGGTAATTGAACCAGTGTCATCACGTACGAACATGCCGCCATCCGGGTCTTCTGCATGGTCATCAACACCCGCTAACTCTAAGGCGAGGGAGTTGACCAGCACATTGTGGCCACTTACATGGACTATACAGACGGGATTGTTGGGGGCAATGTCATCGAGATCCCAACGAGTCGGAAGGCGGTTTTCCGGGTACTTTTCATAATTCATGCCCCAACCACGTATCCATTTACCAGGCGCACAGTTTTCGGCTGCCTGTTGTACGGCCTGACGCAAATCAGCAATGGAAGCCACAGCGGGATAGCCAAAGTCAACGGTGGCAAAGGCTGCGCCTTGATGGGTGAGGTGATTGTGAGCGTCGATAAAACCTGGCAGCAGCGTGCGGCCAGCCAAATCAATCACTTCATGACTAGCATTACACAGTGCCAAAATATCCTTGCTAGTGCCAACAGCGCGAATGACATCGCCTTCCACTAGCAGTGCTTGACAAATTCGATCATCGGCATCAACGGTAATGACATCACCGTTGATGAAGGCGTAGTTGGTCATGCAAACCCTCTTTATTATTGCTTTTATGTTTGCAGCTTAGAGGAGATGTTGCATTGGTAAAATTGTTATTAAGCAAACATTACTTCAGTATTTCCAAAGTTATTGGGCGTGCTGGTTTGACTGCTTGACCTTGTCTGATTAGCCCAAACTGATTATCTTGGTCATTAATAGGGAATTGAGCAACAACATATCAATACTGGTTATTAACAGTAACAACAGACTCAAGCAGCTGATTTGGCGGATGCTGTTGTCAATGTGTGTGGGCGTTATTTTCATTTTGCTGCCACGCTATTATTTATTTGCTTTCCCCAGTGTTTATTTAAAGCTAGTTGTTGCCACGTGACCATCCCCTAAATATGGGGTTTTTGCTGAGACTTAACGGTTTTCAGTATTGAAGTTGACGGGAGGAGGTTGCCGCGCTGCGCTCGCAATGACGGGAATGGTGGAACAATAACGGGGATGGTGGAGCAATGACGACTTTCTGTAGGCACAAAAAAACCGCAATGAAGCGGCCTGTGAGTGCTTGAAGTGGCTCCCCGAGCTGGACTCGAACCAGCGACCAATAGATTAACAGTCTACTGCTCTACCAACTGAGCTATCGGGGA
>JAERSU010000227.1 GCA_016845445.1 Oceanospirillaceae bacterium
TCTTTAGCCATGGCCCAAGCATTGTTAGCGGCCTTTTGATCGGCCTCTTTATTTTGACTTTCCCAGGTGAAACCGTTACCCAAGGCATGATAGTCCACCCGTGGGTGGTCAGCAAAAAATAATTCTTCACCACATTCCCAAGCGCCTTTAATAAACTGGATAACCGCACAATTTTGGCCGTAGCCTAGGCTGCGTGCCAACATGCCAAAGGCGGAGCTGCTTTTACCCTTACCGTTGCCCGTAAGAATGAGGACAATGCCTTGCTCCTTGTCAGCAGCGGCGATTTTTTTGTCGATCTGCTGTTTGATCTTGGCCATTTTTTCTTGGTGTTGTTCTGGTGTGGTGGGCTTTTTCACAGCTAGGCTCCAAGGCTATGTGTACTTGAGGGTCATTAAGTCTAGGCAAGGAATCCATGACAGACAAGGGTTGTCCTTAAAAAGGCGAGCTAAATGGAATTCAAGGGTCGCTTTTAAGTATCAATCCCATGGCCATCTGGGTAAACTTAAAGCTGCAACTAAGCAGCGCTTAAGCATCCTCTAAATCTAATCAGTCAGACCAAAGTAACAATGAAAGACAAACATTTATTTCTTGGTGGAGCCCGATCTGGGAAAAGTGCTCTGGCTGAGACCGATGTGTATGCTTGGCTACAGGCGCACCCCCATGGGCGGGTCATTTATGTGGCCACAGCCCAGGTATGGGATGAGGAAATGCGCGACCGCGTGGCGTTGCACCGCCAACGTCGACCAGACACCTGGCAGTTGATAGAAGAGCCCATGCAATTGGCGCAATTGTTGGATGCTCATGGTCAGATGCAAGCTGATGAGCGGCCCTTATGTATCATGGTGGATTGTTTGACCTTGTGGCTAACCAATCAACTGTGCCAAATTGATTTGGATGATGATTCGGTGGCGGTAAAACATGCTGCCGAAGGTGCCCAGCGGGCCATCGATGAGTTGCTGCACAGTGTGCAGGAATTTCCTGGCGCTCTAGTGATGGTGAGTAATGAAGTGGGAAGTGGCATTGTACCAATGGGCAAGTTAAGCCGCCAATTTCAGGATCTATCTGGCACCATGAATCAAGCTTTAGCGCAGCTATGCGATAGGGTTACCCTTGCCGTTGCGGGTTTGCCTGTGAAGGTGAAAGAATAAATTATCAACAGTCGTTGCTCGTAAGCTAGCAAAGCTATGAGCCAATCACTAATAAAAGAGAAAGCAAATGAATATGGATTGGATCAATGATTCCCTGGCAAGTCTAAACGAACAGGCCCAAGCCGAAGGCTTGGACCGTCAAGGTCAGTTGACCAAGCCACCCGGATCCCTAGGTGATCTTGAAACCATGGCCGTGCGCCTGTGTGCCATGCAAGGCACGGTCAAGCCTAGTGTAGACAAGGCCCAAGTGGTGGTGTTTGCCGGTGACCATGGTATCTGTGACGAAGGCGTATCCGCCTTTCCTCAGGTGGTGACTGGTGAAATGATCAAAAATTTCTCCCGTGGGGGTGCTGCCATTACCGCATTGGCCGCTCAGCAGGGTGCTGATTTTGAAGTGGTCAATGTGGGTATCGTGGTTGATCTGCCTGCCATGGAGAACGTGATAGATGCCACGGTAATGCCGGGCACCGCTAACTTTGCCCAGCAGGCTGCCATGACAGGTGAGCAGCTAGCAGCTGCGCTGGCAGCCGGTAAAGCGGCCGCTGAACGTGCTCACGCCAAAGGAGCTAAGCTGTTTATCGGTGGTGACATGGGTATTGGCAACACCAGTGCCGCTACGGCGCTGTCTGCTTGGGTGCTCAATGACGATGCCAATAATCACGTGGGCCCAGGTACCGGCCTTGATGCTGATGGTGTAAGCCACAAGGGCAAGGTGATTGCTGCAGCCCTAGCCAAGCATGCCGAGGCCATGACTTCCCCAATGGAAGCCTTGCGTCATGTAGGTGGTTTGGAAGTGGCTGCCTTAGTCGGTGCTTACATTCGTTCTGCTCAGCTAGGCATGACTATACTAGTAGATGGTTTTATTACCACCTCTGCCGCCCTAATAGCCCAGCAAATTCAGCCACAAATCAGCAACTGGATGTTTTTCTCTCACGCTTCTGCTGAGCCTGGTCACAAGGCCATGGTCGACAAGTTACATGCCCAGCCAATCCTCGACCTAGGTATGCGACTCGGTGAGGGCAGTGGTGCCGGTGTGGCCCTGTCTATACTTAAGAGTGCCTGTGCTACGCACAACCAGATGGCTACCTTCGCTGAAGCGGCCGTGTCTGAAAAGAGTGCCTAAGACCTATTCCTATGAGCAAAAGTCTACGCGTTACCCTGTTACGTCATGGCCACACGACTAGTGGGCCAGTGTATCGGGGGCGCGTGGATGTGCCTTTATCCGATAAAGGCTGGCAGCAGATGCATGCTGCTGTTGACGGCTTGCAACCTGACCTGATTGTTACCTCCCCATTACAACGCTGTGCTAACTTCGCGGAGCAATTAAACGCCACCGTAAAGCATGACGAGCGCTTACTGGAAATGGATTTTGGTGCATGGGACGGGCGCAATCGCGATGAGGTCTGGCAAGAGCAAGAAGAGGCAGTTAAGGCCTTTTGGTCTGCACCTATGACCGTGTCACCTCCCGGTGGAGAGAACCTCACTCAGGTAACTAAACGTGCTGCCGCCGCGATGCAGGAGCATATCGCCCATGCACTGGAAAATGATCTGCAACACCTGATGCTAATTAGCCACGGAGGTGTGATCCGCTGTTTACTAGGTCATGTGTTAAAGATGAGCGGCAAGGGCTTGTTTCACCTGTATTTGCCCTATGCCGGTGTAGCGCATCTGAAGGTGGCCCACTACAAGGTAGCGCAAACCGATGAGCATGATATTCATATTAGCCTAGATTTGGGGTATGAAAAATGAGCTTGCGTGATTGGTGGCATAGCCTATTGGTAAGCTTACAGTTTCTAACTAGCATTCCAGTGCACAAGTGGTTTGCTCAAGCGCGCACTATGCCTGCGCCTCAGGTAGCAGGCAATGCACTGTTGTTTTATCCCCTAGTCGGCCTGTTACTGGGTGCCTTGTTGCTCCTTTGGCCATCTGTTGTGCGCTATCTGCAATTGAATCTCAATAATACCGTCAGTGCCGCCATCATTTTGAGCCTGTGGGTGATGCTAACGGGTGCACTACATCTTGATGGCTTGGGGGACAGTGCCGATGCTTGGTTAGGGGGTTTTGGCGATAAGCAACGTACCCTCGACATTATGAAAGATCCTACCAGCGGCCCCATTGCCGTGGCTGTGCTGGTATTGGTGTTGTTATTAAAATGGGTATTGCTGAGCCAGCTATTGGATTACGGGCAGTTATTGCCTATGTTGCTGGTGCCTTTCTTGGCCCGCTTGCAGGTTATGTATCTGGTGATCTATACGCCTTACGTGCGAGGCCAAGGCTTAGGTAGCGAGTTAAAGAACCAAGCCCAGGCCCTTGGCTATTGGCTGCAATTTATTGCTATTGGTGCAGGCCTAGCACTGATGCAATCCTGGCTGGGCCTTATTATGTTGGCGGCAGTGGTGGTAGTTGGCACCTATTGGCGCGCCCTCATGATGGCAAGGCTCGGGGGCTGGACCGGCGATACGGCCGGTGCCAACATTGAACTGCAAGAGCTGGTGTTGCTGTTAGCTGCGGTGCTCTATTTAGCCTAATCAAATTCTCTTCATCTAGCTTTAAAAGCTTTCAACCAGACTCGTTTTTAATCTTGGCATAATATCCCTTCATTAGCGGAGGTTATCATGTCCTACTCATTTGAATTTTTTCCTGCTCGCAACAGCGCGGGCCAATTGGCTTTGGAAACAGCCAGCAAGCAGCTGCAAGTTTGGCAACCAGGCTTTGTTTCCATGACCTATGGCGCAGGTGGTTCAAGTCAGGACGTGAGCTACGCCGCCTGCAAGAACCTGCTCAAACAAGGCTATGCAACAGCTTCGCACTTGACTTGTGTGGGCGCCGATAAGGACACCGTGACCAAGGCCGCCCAAAGCTTTGTGGAACTAGGTGTTGATCATTTTGTTGCCCTACGCGGTGACAGCCCTGACGGCCCTTATCAGCCACACCCGCAAGGCTATGCCTATGCCAATGACCTGGTAGCCGGCCTACGCCAGTGGTTCAAGGGCACCATTTCCGTGGCGGCCTACCCAGAGGTGCATCCTCAAGCGCAGTCCTTGGCCACAGACGTGGGTTTCCTTAAGCAAAAACTAGATGCCGGTGCCGATCAAATGATCACCCAGTACTGCTACGATACCGATGCCATCCTGCGTTTTGCCGAGCAGCTACAAAAGGCCGGTATCCAGCAGCGCCTCATCGTTGGCGTTATGCCCATCCATGACCTAGCCGCCGTAAAGCGCTTCTCGGCTGCCTGCGGTGCCAGCGTACCCAAGGCCATTGAAGAACAATTCTCACCCTACAGCCAAACCGCAGACCTACACCGCGTAGCCGTGGACATTGCCGTAGAGCAATGTCAAACCCTAGCAGATAATGGCATTGCTGATATTCACTTCTATACCTTAAACCGTTCGGAGCTTACCGCTTCTGTATTGGCGAATTTGGAGCAAGCGAAGGCACCGCTGGCGCGTTCGGCGTAATTTAAAGGAGGGTGAACCTCCCTTTTGGTCCCTGATATTCCCTAATAATGGCATTGTGCACGATCATGACCAGCGTGGTCTTGTGCTGTAGGCCCTTGGGCTGTCAAAGCCCTTGCAGCATAGGTATAATAGCCGCCTTTAGCAATGCATAGGCAAACAGGCGCGCACTCCATGAGCAAAAAGGCAGTTGTCATCTATTCAGGCGGTATGGATTCGTTTACCGTTCTGCATCTGGCTAAACAGCAAGGCTACGACTTGTATGCCTTGTCGTTTAACTATGGTCAGCGCCATAGCAAAGAACTGGATGTGGCAGCCTCTGTGTGTGTAGCCGAAGGCATTCCTCATAAGGTGGTGGATATCACTGCTATCAATCAATTGCTGCAGGGTTCGTCCTTGACCTCCATGGATATTGATATCCCCACAGGTGAATACGAAGAAGACAATATGAAGTCCACTGTGGTGCCCAATCGCAACATGATCTTGTTGTCTCTGGCCATTGGTTATGCTGTATCTTTGGAAGCCGATAAGGTGTTTTATGGTGCTCACTCTGGTGACCATGACATCTATCCTGATTGCCGCCCTGAATTCGTCAATGCCATGAATGATGTATCCGCCATTGCCAACTATGAAGCGGTGGAGATTGTCAGCCCGTTCTTGCATGATAGTAAGCTGACTATCTTGAAAACTGGCCTGGCTATGGGCTTGGATTATGGTCAGACTTGGACCTGTTATTTGGGCTTGGAGAAAGCCTGTGGTAAGTGTGGTTCCTGTGTTGAGCGACGTGGGGCCTTTTCCCAACTAGGCCTGACTGACCCTGTGCCCTACGCAGACGAAGGCTAAGCAGGCTTATGTACTCGGTTAAAGAAATCTTCTACACCCTGCAAGGGGAAGGTAAACACACTGGCCGTCCGGCGGTGTTTTGCCGTTTTGCTGGCTGTAACCTGTGGACGGGCAGTGAAAACCGTCGCGCGTCTAGTTTATGCACCTTCTGTGATACTGACTTTGTTGGCGTTGATGGCACCAGCGGTGGTCGTTATACCAGCGCTGCAGACCTGGTTGAAGTCATCGAGCAACATTGGCCCGAAGGCATGCCGGGGCATCCATTGGTGGTATTGACTGGTGGCGAGCCTATGTTGCAGGTGGATGAACCTTTGCTCCATGCTTTGCATGATGAAGGCTTTGAGATTGCCATGGAAACCAATGGCACCATTGCCGTGCCTGACGCCGTTGACTGGGTGTGTGTCAGCCCCAAAGGCGAAGCCGAGCTGGTACAGGTGAGTGGCAACGAATTAAAGCTGGTTTACCCACAGCATCAAGCCATGCCTGAGCAGTTTGCTCATCTGGATTTTGAACATTTTTATCTGCAGCCGCTGGATACCTCCTACATTGCTACCTCCAGTGATGATGGTGATTATGTCCAGCAGGCTATTGAGTACTGTCTGTTGCATCCGCAATGGAATCTAAGCCTGCAGACCCATAAGTTAACCGGAATGCGTTAATGGAAATTTACAAAGATTTTAGTTTTGATTCAGCTCATCGTTTACCTAATGTGCCCGATGGTCACAAGTGTGGCCGTTTGCATGGGCATACTTTTCAGTTGCGCATTGTAGTGTCCGGCCCTGTGGGTGAAACCAGCGGCTGGATTATGGACTTTGGCGATATCAAAGCGGTATTTAAGCCTATCTATGAGCGTTTGGATCATAACTACCTCAACGACATCGAAGGGCTGGAAAACCCGACCTCTGAAGTTATGGTGCAGTGGATCTGGCAAGAGCTAAAGCCAGTGCTACCACAGCTTAGCCGCTTGGAACTAAAAGAAACCTGCACCTCCGGCTGCGTCTACGTCGGCCCAAAAGAGGTTTAAATCCAACTATGGCCGTGGATGGTTTAACCGCCGAGCAGATCAATGCCATTCGCCTTGATTGTCAACGTATTGCCATCGTTGGCCTGTCCCCCAAGGCCCACCGTGCCAGCAACCGGGTGGCCAGATACCTAATCGATGAAGGCTACCAAGTCATCCCTGTGCACCCAATGCACAAACAGATACTTGGCCTGACCTGCTACCCCAATTTAGCGGCCATTCCAGGAGAGGTGGATATGGTGGATTGCTTTCGTGCCGCGGCTGCTATACCGGCTTTGGCGGAGGAAGTGGTGGCCAAGGGCGCCAAGGTCATGTGGATGCAACTCGACATCGTTCACCATCAGGCAGCCGCTACGGTTCGTGCGGCGGGCATACAGGTCGTTATGGATCGTTGTCCAAAAATCGAATTTCCTATTCTTAAGCGACTCTATCAAAGCTAACCATCTTGTCGTGCTAGGTTAATCTGGGGTAACGTTGGCCCATCTACTAATTGCCATGCACATGTCCATGATTGATTCTCTAATTAGCTGGCTGCAAGACCAGCAAGCCATTGCTCAGGTTGACAAGGTCAAGGCCCTAAAAGGCGGCTACTGGAATGCCGTTTATCGTATTCAGGGTGACGGCTTTGATTTAGTGCTGAAGCAATTTGCCGACACCCTTGAGGGTGGCTTGTTTCCTACCCTTGCCGATGCCGAAGCCCGCGCCCTTGAGCAGCTTAGTGGCTTGGCAATCGCGCCTGATTATCATAGCTTTTGGCCCCAGGCACCGGGTGGTGCCGTGTTGCTGTATAAATTTGTACCGGGCCAGATGTGGCAGAGTAACTTTGATGTATCAGGGCGTTTGTTTAGCCAGTTACACAGTGCCGATGTGGCTGGCCCCTACCGTACCTTGCCCATGCAGCCTGAGCAATTGTTGCAACAAGCTGATACCTTTTATGCTGACTACCAGCAGACCCCTTGGGGGCAGCAGTTAGCAACCTTGCGCCCCCAATCAGTGGTGGTCGAATCCATACAACCGGTGTTGCTACATACCGATTGTGGTCCAGGCAACATTATTCAGGCTGGCCAGCAGCAGGTGTTTATTGATTTTCAGTGCCCAGGTTTCGGTGATCCCTGCGAAGACCTAACCTGTTTTCTGTCTCCTGGGATTTTTCATTTATACGGTTTGCCGGCACCTAGTCAGGCTGATGAGGATGTGTTCCTAGCAAACTATGGTAATGAAGCCGTGGTTGCGCGCTTGAAGATCATGCGGGCTTTTTATAGTTACCGTTTGGCCGCCTATTACATTATGCGCCACTATGCTAATAAGGGTGTGGATGATGCTGTGTCAGAGGCATACAATGGAGCTCTTGAACGTGAGGTGAAGGCCCTGGAGTCCTATTTGTGAAAAGCATTGAATGCCATCTTCATTCCTACAGTATGATTAATCATCTAAACCATGATGCTAGCTATGATGTGCTGCGTTTTATCGAGCACGCCAAAGAGCTTGGCTTTAGCGGGGTCAATATTTCTGCCAATGGTCCTGGATATAGAGATTTAGGAGGCACAAGTGATGAGCATTTTGCCAAGGTGAAGGCGCATTTGCAGCAGCTAAATATGGCCTGTGAACTGGATACCAGTGATACCCGCGTGCCTCATATGACGGAGTTACTCAATGTGGCACAGGCCATAGGTGCCACCGTATTACGGGTTTATACTCGTTATCAAGCTAGTGTTGGTGAACTCATTAAATGGACTATCGCAGATTTAAAAGCCTTAGCACCAGTTGCCGAACAAATGGGTATTTTGATTGTGCTGGAAAATCATGAAGATTTTACCGGTATGCAGGTATGTGAAATCCTTGATGCCGTGGACAGCCCCTGGGTAAAAGCCCTGTATGATTATGGTAATAGTCAAAATGTGGCCGAAGATCCCCATGTGGCCTTGACGGCCATGGCACCCCATGTGGCTCGGATCCATATGAAAGATCATATAGTGATTCGTCATGAGGGCAAGTTGTGGACCCAAGGTGTAGCCATCGGCGATGGCACGCTGCCATTTAATGAATTGACCAGCAGGTTATTAGGCATGGGGTTGAGCCGTCTGTGTTTTGAAAACAGCTGGGGCTACGTGGCACCCATAAGTGAAAGTCACGGAGACATACCCAAAACCCCTTGTTTTGCGGTGTTTGACAGGCCGCCTTTTGTGGCTCAGCAAATGCCTGTGGAACTTGCCCTAGAGGGGGAAATGCGCGCGCTGCAAGATGGGGTTGAGTATTTCAAGGCTATTTGTCGTGATTTGGGTGTAAATGCACTTAATTAACAAAAAATCCGCATACTTCGAGGTTCTTTTCTACCCACACTAGTGGGCTTTCAGGTATAATTACGCGCTTCAAAATTTGGTGTTGTTATGTTTGAAATTAACCCCTATATCCAAACCATGAAAGACCTCGCTGAGCGCACCGATGCGCTGAGGGGGTATCTTTGACTATGCTGGCAAACAAGAACGTCTAGTAGAAGTTGAACGCGAACTGGAGCAACCCGATGTGTGGAATGATCCGGACACGGCGCAGGCTTTAGGCAAAGAGCGTGCCTCCTTAGAAGCCGTCGTTAAAACTATTGAAGACATGGACGCTGGCATCGAAGATGCCCGTGAACTGCTGGATTTGGCGGTGGAAGAGGAAGACGAAGATACCCTCAACGATGTTCAAGCTGAGCTGGATGGTTTGCAGGACAAGCTAAGCACCTTAGAATTCCGCCGTATGTTCTCCGGTGAAATGGATGAAAATGCCTGCTTCTTGGACATTCAATCTGGCTCTGGCGGTACCGAGGCACAGGATTGGGCCAACATGATGCTGCGCATGTACCTGCGCTGGGGTGAGGCCAACGGCTTTAAGGTTGAACTGATGGAAGCCAGTGCGGGCGATGTGGCCGGTATTAAGAGTGCCACCATCAAGTTTGATGGCGAATACGCTTTTGGCTGGTTGCGCACAGAGACCGGTGTGCATCGATTGGTACGTAAGTCACCCTTTGATTCCGGTGGCCGTCGTCATACTTCCTTTGCCTCGGTATTTGTTTCCCCTGAGATTGATGACAACATTGAAATCGATATTAATCCAGCGGATCTGCGGGTCGACACCTACCGCGCCAGCGGTGCCGGCGGACAGCACGTTAACAAAACCGATTCGGCCATTCGTATTACCCATGAGCCAACGGGTATCGTGGTGCAGTGTCAGAGTCAACGCTCCCAGCACCAAAACCGCGACTTTGCCATGAAGCAGCTGCGTGCCAAGTTGTACGAGCGCGAAATGCTGCAACGCCAGGAAGCCCAGCAGGCCATGGAAGATTCTAAGTCTGATATTGGTTGGGGTAGCCAGATTCGCTCCTACGTATTGGACGATCAACGCATTAAAGACCTGCGTACCAATGTGCAAACCAGCAACTGTGACCGTGTGTTGGATGGCGATTTAAATGAATTTATTGAGGCGAGCCTAAAGGCTGGTCTGTAACCACAGGAACTTGTGATGAGTAACGAAAGTACTAACGCCCCGGAAGTAGGCCAAGATGACAACAAGCTGATTGCTGAGCGTCGCGCTAAACTAGCTAGCCGCCGTGAGACAGGTAACGCCTTCCCGAACAAATTCCGTCGCGATAGCTACGCGCAGGATTTACAGAACGAATTTGGTGAGCAAAGCAAACCGGCTCTGGAAGAACTGGCAAAGCCTGTTAAGGTGGCGGGTCGTATTATTCGCAACCGCGGTGCCTTTATTGAAATTCAAGACGTCTCTGGTCGTATCCAGTTGTATGTTAACCGTAAGGCGCTAGCCGCCGAGCAGTTAGCTGATATTAAGTCTTGGGATCTCGGTGATATCGTGGGTGCTTACGGTACGTTGCAAAAATCCGGCAAGGGCGATCTATTTGTAGATATGCAAGAGCCCCAGTTGCTTACCAAGGCATTGCGTCCATTGCCTGACAAGCACCATGGTCTGGCCGACCAGGAAATGCGTTACCGTCAGCGTTATGTTGATCTGATTGTTAATGATGAGTCCCGTGACACCTTCCGTAAGCGTACCCAGATTGTCGAAGCCATTCGTCAGTTCTTGATTGCCGAAGACTTTATGGAAGTGGAAACACCCATGATGCAGGTGATTCCTGGCGGTGCTAGCGCCAAGCCGTTTGTGACCTATCACAATGCCTTGGATCTGGAAATGTACCTGCGTATCGCGCCAGAGTTGTACTTGAAGCGTCTGGTAGTAGGCGGCTTTGAGCGGGTCTTCGAAATCAACCGTAACTTCCGCAATGAGGGCTTGTCCACGCGTCATAATCCAGAATTCACCATGCTGGAATTCTACTGGGCCTATGCGGATTACGAAGACCTAATGAACCTTACCGAAGCCATGTTGCGTAATGTCGCCTTAAAGGTATTGGGAAGCACTCAGGTACACTATCAAGGTAAGGATTACGATCTGGATCAGCCATTTACTCGTATTTCTGTGTTTGATTCTATCTTGCACTACAACCCAGAAATTACTGCTGAGCAGCTGGCAGATGAAAGCGGCGCCCGTGACATAGCCAAGGGCTTAGGTATCCCACTTAAGGATTCCTGGGGACTGGGTAAGGTGCAGATTGAGATCTTTGAAAAGACCGTAGAAGATCGCTTAGACGCCCCTACTTTTATTACCCAGTACCCAGCTGAGGTGTCTCCACTGTCCCGTCGTAACGATGAAGATCCGTTTGTGACAGACCGCTTTGAGTTCTTTGTGGGTGGTCGAGAAGTGGCCAATGGCTTCTCCGAGCTTAATGATGCCGAAGACCAAGCAGAACGCTTTATGGCCCAGGTGGCCGAGAAGGACGCCGGTGACGATGAAGCCATGCATTATGACGATGACTATGTAACGGCATTGGAGTACGGTTTGCCACCCACAGCCGGCGAAGGCATTGGTATTGACCGCCTGGTAATGTTCCTAACCGACTCATCATCTATCCGCGACGTCTTGCTATTCCCACACATGCGCCCAGAAGCCAAGTAAAACATATAGTCTGTCCCATCGGGGTCAGACCCCAATGGGACAGACTATGTTAAAGGGTTACTCGCTCAAATACCTGCGGATCTATGGCGTAAGGTAGTGGATCAATTTCGATGCTGCTGCCTTCGATGCCAGCCACGCACAAGTTGTCATTTTCTGCTTCGCGAATGTTAATTACACCAGTAAACCAGTAGCTGTGATCACCATTTTCTGCCAGGCTGGTGATGCGACCGATATTGCCACGCTTTTCGCCATCTATTTGCATACCGACGGTGAGCGGTGTGGGCGAATGAATGCGGCCTAAATACAGATGACGTTTTAGTTTGCCTAGGTATTGCATGCGTGCCACGACCTCTTGGCCGGTGTAGCAACCCTTGTGAAAATTGATGGCGCCCGTTTCTTGCAGGTTAAGCATTTGTGGCACATAGTGTTCGCTAATTTCTTGGCCCACATAGAGTAGGCCATCTTTGATTTGTTCGATTTCCCAGGCCGCGGTGGAGGCGGGGCGGGCATAATCTGCTAGTCCTAGCCAGATATCGATGGCGGCGTCTTTTTGGCAGTAGACAAGATAGCGTTGAGCCGCCGCATTGGTGCACAGCACAAACCCCTGTTCAAACGCTGATACTTCTTGCTCATTGCTGGGTACTTGGGCAATGTGATTAATAATTTCCTTGGCTTTATTGCCCCATACGCCTAGGCGTACCCAAGCCTGATTTTCGTTATGTAGCTTGGCTTTGGAGAAGACAATGTATTTGGCTAGGGCTGTTTGCACTGTGTCGACCACATCGGCAGCCATGTGCAGCATGACGCGATCGGCGTGCATGCACAGGTTGAAGTTGGCAATCACACTGCCTTTGGGAGAACAGTAGGCACCTATTAAGGCTTGGCCATTTTGCAGCTTGTCCATCTGACAGGTTAGCTGACCTTGAAGAAACTTACTGGCATCGGGGCCATCTAAGGTGAGGGTGCCATAATTGGACAAATCCGTGATATAAGCATCGGCGCCTTCGCTACCATTGGCGTGCTTAATACCGCCCTGAGGAAGTAATTCAAAGCCTTGTTGCTGGAGAAAATCTTGCCATTGTTGCATGTTGACGGGCGCTCTTGTGGTCACTTGGTGGTCGTTAGATCAAGGTATAAGGGAATTATCCGCCTTAATGCCTGAAATAACTAGTCATTTCAGGTTAAAATGGGGGCTCTGACTGGCTCCTTCAAGGGTCAGTGCTATTCTATATCCATTAATACACAGAGTTTGCGTCTTGACCATGACTGAGCAGTTAAACGAAACAGATATTAAACGTCAGATTTGGCATAGTCGTCGCGGTATGTTGGAATTGGATGTCTTACTGGAACCTTTTGCTCGGGCAGAATTGGTCAATCTAGATGCTCAGCAACAAGCTGTGTATGTGCGCCTATTAGCCCAGCAAGATCCTGATCTATTTGCTTGGTTTATGGGGCACGAAATCTGCGCCGACCAGGAGTTGGCGGCCATGGTTGAACGGATTCAGGCTTATGCTACCGCTTCAGCTAAGCCTTAAGCCATCGGCTTTACTTACTTATCTGATTATTGTTGCCTGGTTAGCCTTGCAGGGCTTGTTGCTGTTTGCCGGCGTTAATCTCTGGCTGTGTGCGGCCTTTGCGGTATTCTCGGCGTTGCTATACTGGCGCTGGTTGGTGATCTATGCGTGGCTGCAAGCGCCGCGCTCATTGGCATCGATTAAGGTCACTGGCAGTGGTTGGCATTTGCGCCTGCGCGATGGTTCCATTACCAGCGCCTATCCGGCCCCAGGTTGCCGTTTTATACCTGGTTTAATTGTGTTGCGTCTGCGGCAGTTGGATGGTCGTATATACTGGTGGCCCTTGTTGGCCGACAGTGGTGAAACTCAGCAATTACGACGGTTGCGCATGGCTGGGCGATGGGGGCCTAAATTTAATTCCATAGATAGTTAGGCGGCGTCAAAATAGTATTACGGGCGACGTTTGCTGAATGGGGATAATCCAGTGTGTAGTGCAGGCCACGGCTTTCTTTGCGTTGCCTTGCAGAAGCAATAATAAGGCTGGCTACGACAGCTAAATTACGCAATTCCACCAGATCACTGGTGACCCGATAGTTGCTGTAAAACTCATTGATCTCGCCCAGCAGCAAGTCCACTCGGTGCTGCGCGCGTGTGAGGCGTTTGTTGGTGCGCACGATGCCCACGTAATCCCACATAAAACGCCTTAATTCATCCCAGTTGTGTGATAGGATGACGTCTTCATCGGAATCGGTCACCTGACTTTCATCCCAGGCATTAATGTCATTTATATCGGCATTTGGCTGCCAGTTGGCAACCATGTGTTGGGCTGCAGATTGCGCATAAACAAAGCACTCAAGTAAGGAGTTGCTCGCAAGACGGTTGGCGCCATGCAGGCCGGTAAAGGCTGTTTCGCCAATGGCGTAGAGGCCATCGATGTCGGTTAAGCCCTGCTCGTTGGTGATTACGCCGCCACAGGTGTAATGGGCGGCGGGCACCACCGGGATGGGGTCCTGGCTGATGTCGATGCCGTATTCCAAGCAGCGTTGATAGATGGTGGGGAAATGTTCCAGGATAAAGGCTTTGCCACGATGGGATATATCCAGATAGACGCAATCATCACCTAGGCGCTTCATTTCGTGGTCAATGGCGCGGGCGACAATATCACGGGGTGCCAGTTCCAAGCGTTCATCAAAGCGTTGCATAAAGGGTTCGCCATTGGCCAACAGCAGCTTGCCACCTTCACCACGTACGGCTTCAGAAATAAGAAAGGACTTGGCTTTGGGGTGGTACAGGCAGGTGGGGTGGAATTGATTGAATTCCATGTTGGCCACACGGCAGCCCGCACGCCAAGCCATGGCAATGCCATCGCCGGATGAACCGTCGGAATTGCTGGTATACAGATACACCTTGCTGGCGCCACCGGTGGCAAGGGCCACGGCCTGAGCATGATAAGCATCAACGTGACCGCTTTGTTGGTCAAGAATATAGGCCCCAATGCAGCGGTTACCGGGCAGGCCAGACTTGGCGTTGGTAATTAGGTCGACGGCTACCTTGTGGGTCAGTAGGTCGATATTATCGGCTTCTTGGGCGCGGTTGATAAGGGTTTCCGATACCGCTAAACCTGTGCGATCGGCTGCGTGAATAATGCGTCGATGGCTATGGCCACCTTCTTGGGTCAGATGGTAGCCCGAGCTGTCGGCTGTTTCTTCGGTAAAGGGCACCTGCTGGTCAATAAGCCAGTTTATGCTTTGTTTGGCATTTTCTACGGTGAAGCGAATGGCTTTGGGGTTGCCCAAATTGGCACCGGCTACGATGGTATCTTGAATATGGCTTTCGACACTGTCGGCTGGATCCAACACGGCCGCAATACCCCCTTGCGCACGCCAAGAAGAACCAGCATTGAGCTCACGTTTGCTAATGACGGCAACTTTTTTGTCCTTGGGTAATTGCAATGCTAGACTCAGTCCAGCGGCACCAGAACCAATAATGAGAACATCGTAATTAAATTGTTGCTGCATGTGGGGAACTCACCCGTTTGCCTTGTGTCTTACGGTGGAATAATTGCCAGAGCGCATTATAAACGCTTCCCTCTATTAATGTTAGGGTAGTTATTGTAAGTTAGCTTAATGCCCCAATAAACAAACCATATCAAGTAATTAACAAGGATCAGTCTTGTCCGATAAGCAAGCCACCGACCAGCAGCTAGTTGAACGGGTCCAAGCCGGGGATAAACGGGCTTTTGATCTGTTAGTGTTGAAATATCAGCACAAGATAACCAGCTTGGTTGGTCGATATGTGAAGGATCACCACGAGGCCATGGATGTCACGCAAGAGGCGTTCATCAAGGCTTATCGCGCGCTGAAAAACTTTCGTGGCGATAGTCAGTTTTATACCTGGCTCTATCGTATTGCCATTAACACGGCCAAGAACTATTTGGTATCCAAGGGTCGCCGGCCACCTGATCAGGATGTCGATGCTGACGAGCAGGCAGATTATGGTTTTGCCGAGCAGATGACCGATGCCGAAACACCGGAAAACTTACTTGCGCGTGATGAGCTGCAGGACAAGGTATTTGCTACTCTGGAGCAACTGCCAGATGACCTAAAAACAGCCTTGTCCTTGCGTGAATTTGAAGGCCTGAGCTATGAACAGATTGCGGAAATTATGGACTGCCCCGTAGGCACCGTGCGTTCGCGCATTTTTAGGGCACGAGAAGCCATTGATAAAGTGGTTGCCAAGCATATGTAGTTTGCTTGTTAAGGCCATGGTCGGATTAACATGCGACCTAAAAACTGAAATTAAATTGAACTGATGAACAATATTGGCGTCAAAGCCTGTAACTTGAATAACCGTTTATGGAAAAAGTTGTGACTGATGCGAACCTGACAACAGAAAATATGCGTGAGTCTATCAGTGCGCTGATGGATAGCGAAGCTCAACAAATGGAGCTGCAGCGTGTATTGAAGGCCAGTGAAGACCAGCCAGAAGTGCGTGCCCAATGGCAACGTTATCAGCTTGCTAGCAGTATGCTTAAGCGTCAGGCTGTGCAGGTGTCTATGGATACTAGTGTGGCCGATGGTGTGCGTGCAGCTTTACAGCATGAAGACAGCGTTCAGTATGCTCCACAAACGGACCTAGCTGCCAATCAAGCTGGTGCGGCTGTGGCTATGCAATCATGGTGGAAACCAGTAAGCGGCTTTGCCGTTGCTGCCAGTGCCACCTTAATGATGGTGCTAGGCATACAGCAGACCAATTTGTTGACCCAGCCAAGCCTAGCCGTGGATAGCGGTATAGTACTGGTTGAGCCAGGTCAGTCCAATTCTCAATTTGAGCAGTTTAGTACGGCTGCTGGTGCCACAGTGCAAGCCAGTGGTGAGGTATTGCGTGGTCTGCAGGCCATTGATGGTACCGATACCCTATGGATGGTGTCTGAGTTGCCTGCTGGCTTCCTGTTGATTCAGCGTAGTTTAGATGACACTGGCGCTATTGCTCGTGAGGCCTTGCGCTTTAGCGATGGCAGTAGTGAGTTCACCCTATATATCGAGCCCTTGATGGGGCGCAGTATCTCTGAAGGCCACGCTTATACAGGTGATAATCTGGTGTTTGGTCAACAACTGACTATTGATGGCCAACCCATGTTTGTTACCTTGGTCGGTGACGTGGCTCTTACTACCGCTCAGCAGGTTGCCGGCTCTGTGGCGGCAAACACTAGTAACTAGTGAAATCCTCTTTAGAACCCAGTCCTCAATCTGGCTCTGAACCTGAATATGTGCAACAGCCGGCTACGGTTGTTGCCTTACAGGATGGCTGGGTGACCCTGTCCACTATCCGCCTAAATACCTGTCAGCAATGTTCCATGAAAGCCGGCTGCGGTCAGCGCATGCTCAATCAGGCCAGTTGCGACCGTTCGCAAATTGAATTGCCTCAGCCGCCAGATATGCCATTAAATCTGGGTCAAGAAGTGCAGGTGGCTATTCCACAAGGCACCTTTATTCGGGCTAGTTTGTGGGTGTTTTTATGGCCCCTGCTGACCATGTTGATAGCCGCTGGCCTAGGGCAGTGGCTGTTTGCCTCCGAAGCCTGGATAGCGATTAGTGGTTTGCTGGGGTTGTTGTTGGGTTTGTTGATTATGCGGCGCCAAGTGAAGATCCAAGAGCGCCAGTCGAACTGGCAACCAAAAATATTTCCACTGCCCGCTACCCCTGAGCAGCATGAGCAGATTATTAAGCTATCTTAAGGCATTTGTTTGCTACACTTGCTAATGCAGACATTGGCTTTTTGCAAAGCTTTGTAAAGCTAGGCACTTTTTTCTCTGCCCAAAGTCCCAATACTATATGCTGTGCTGACAGTTTCAATCTAGATCACCTGCTAATAGACCGATAATAAGGAGACACCATGATTCAGCGTCAAGTCTATATGCCATTTATGTTGTTGTTATTTGCCTTGGCAAGTCTGCTGGCCCGGCCAGCAAGCGCTAACGGACTGCCCGATTTTACCGATTTGGTCGACCAGTCTGCTCCTGCGGTGGTGAATATCAGTACCCTGCGCGAACTACCAAAGCGTCGCTCTCAGCAGCCATTTGATATGCCTGGTCAGGGGCAGATTCCAGATATATTTAAACATTTTTTTGAACGCCAATTTCCTGGATTGTTAGATCAAAATGGGCATCAGCCTAATACCCCGCAATCATTGGGTTCAGGTTTTTTGGTTAGTGAAGATGGCTATATTCTGACCAATCATCACGTTATTGCTGAAGCCGATGAAATTATAGTGCGCCTAAATGATCGCCGCGAAATGGCCGCGCAACTGATTGGTAGTGATGAGCGTTCTGATCTGGCGTTATTAAAGATTGAGGCTGACAACCTACCCTATTTAACACTGGCTGATTCTGACGATTTGCGCGTCGGGGAATGGGTGCTGGCCATAGGTTCGCCGTTTGGATTTGATTATTCAGTCACAGCTGGAATTGTGAGTGCTAAGGGCCGTAGTTTGCAGTCAGATACCTATGTGCCTTTTATTCAGACCGACGTGGCCATTAATCCAGGTAACTCCGGTGGGCCATTATTTAACCTAGCTGGTGAGGTAGTGGGTATAAACTCACAGATATATACGCGCTCAGGTGGTTTTATGGGCTTGAGTTTTGCCATACCTAGTAATACCGCCGCTAATATTTTTGCGCAATTGCGTGACTCCGGCGAAGTAAACCGTGGCTGGCTGGGAGTGCACATTCAGGAAGTCAGTAAAGACCTAGCTGAATCCTTTGGTTTGGATAAGGCTGTGGGAGCCTTGGTGGCAGAAGTGGTGGCCGATAGCCCGGCCTTTGAAGCCGGCCTGCAAGCAGGCGACATTATCATCGAAGTGAATGGCAAGGATGTCATTACTTCTGGCCAGGTTGTGCATCATGTGGGGGCCATCCCGCCAGGACAGCAGGCGTTGTTTACCGTGGTGCGCGATGGTGAATCGCAGCTGATTGAGGTAACTATTGGCAGCCTGGCTGATGCCGAAGAAAAGGCCAAGCAGTTGGCGCAAAGTCAGGACGTTTAT
Organism: Oceanospirillaceae bacterium; assembly: GCA_016845445.1. Taxonomy (GTDB): domain Bacteria; phylum Pseudomonadota; class Gammaproteobacteria; order Pseudomonadales; family Balneatricaceae; genus Njordibacter. Next base: position 18,536 of record JAERSU010000227.1, read on the forward strand.
GTAGAACGCTTGGGTTTGCGAGTATTACCCTTAGATGAAGATTTGGCTACTGAATGGCGTTTAAGCAACGGTGTTATCATCAGCGAGGTGGATAAAGAAACCGCCGCTGAACTGGACCTGCGAGCAGGGGATGTGATCACCAGTATGGCTAATCGTCGAGTGGTGGATCCGCAACAATTTGCCGATCTGGCTGCTGCGCTACCGACTGGTCGTTCCATTGCCGTACGCATTGTACGTGATGGGCGTTCCATGTTTTTGGCGTTCCGCTTGCACCAGTAGAACGCATATTGGCATCCTGAATCATAACCGCAGCACTCGCCATGCGCGTGAGGCACGCTGAGTTGAGAGTGCTGCTGTTTTGATGACCGTGTTTTGGTGGAGGTTGCAGCCCCTTTCCTGTAAAATACGCAGCCTTGAAATAAGCCTTATTCCACCAAATTGGCAGAAGCTGCATGTCCATAAACCCCAATATTCGTAATTTTTCTATTATTGCCCATATCGATCACGGCAAATCCACCATCGCTGACCGCTTTATTCATCTGTGCGGCGGTTTGAGTGACCGTGAAATGGAGCAGCAAGTGCTGGACTCCATGGATATCGAGCGTGAGCGTGGTATCACCATTAAGGCGCAAAGTGTGACCTTAAATTTTGACTCACGCGACGGTGAAACCTATCAGTTGAATTTCATTGATACTCCGGGGCACGTGGATTTCTCTTATGAAGTGTCTCGTTCTCTGGAAGCTTGTGAAGGCGCTTTGTTGGTTGTGGACGCGGCTCAGGGTGTGGAAGCCCAGTCGGTGGCCAACTGTTACACGGCTATTGAGCAAGGCTTGGAAGTGGTGCCGGTACTTAACAAGATGGATTTGCCCCAGGCCGAACCTGAGCGCGTGAAGCAGGAAATTGAAGAGGTGATTGGTATTGATGCCACTGATGCGGTTGCGGCATCTGCCAAGAGCGGCATGGGCATCGAAGATGTGTTGGAACAATTGGTGCAACTGATCCCAGCACCAGAAGGTGATGAAGACGCACCGTTGCAAGCCTTGATCATTGATTCCTGGTTTGATAATTACCTAGGTGTGGTGTCCCTAGTGCGTATCAAGCAGGGCACCTTGCGTAAGAAAGATAAGATTGTGGTGAAATCCACAGGTATTCATTACGGCATTGATGATGTGGGTATCTTCACTCCCAAGCGTGAGTCTACCGGTGTTTTGAAGGCCGGTGAAGTAGGCTATGTGGTAGCGGGTATCAAAGACATTCATGGTGCGCCTGTGGGTGATACCTTGACCCATGTAAAAACCGCTGATGTAGATAGTCTGCCCGGTTTTAAGAAGGTCAAGCCACAGGTGTACGCTGGTTTGTTCCCTACCAGCTCCGATGATTATGAAGATTTCCGTGAAGCCTTGGCTAAACTCAGCCTTAATGATGCCTCCTTGTTTTATGAACCAGAAAGTTCAGATGCTTTGGGTTTTGGTTTCCGCTGTGGTTTCCTGGGTATGCTACACATGGAAATTATTCAGGAGCGACTGGAGCGCGAATATAATCTGGATTTGCTGACCACGGCGCCAACGGTGGTTTATGAACTGGAGCTCAATAGTGGCGAGGTCATCTACGTAGACAACCCGTCTAAACTGCCAGACATGGGCCGCGTTAACGAAATGCGCGAACCCATTGTGGAAGCCAATATACTGGTGCCGCAAGAACACCTAGGTAACGTGATTAGCTTGTGTGTGGAAAAGCGTGGGGTGCAAAAGAACATGCAGTTTATGGCCACGCAAGTTGCCATAACCTACGATATGCCAATGAGTGAAGTGGTCTTGGACTTCTTTGATCGTCTGAAGTCCGTAAGCCGTGGTTACGCTTCTTTGGAATACAATTTTGTGCGTTTTGAGCCGGCTAAGCTGGTGCGTTTGGATATTCTTATTAATGGTGATCGCGTGGATGCTCTGGCCGTCATCATGCACCGTGATAATGCTCAGGGCCGCGGTCGTGCCCTGTGTGAGAAGATGAAAGAACTGATTCCACGGCAGATGTTTGATGTGGCTATTCAGGCCGCCATCGGTGGCCAAATTATTGCGCGTACCACGGTAAAGGCCTTGCGTAAGAACGTAACTGCTAAGTGTTATGGTGGTGACGTGAGTCGTAAAAAGAAGCTATTAGCCAAGCAAAAAGAAGGTAAGAAGCGCATGAAGCAGGTGGGCAGTGTTGAAATACCCCAAGATGCCTTCTTAGCAGTGTTGAAGGTAGATAATTAATAGCAAACTTTTTGCTCAGTTTGGACTCTAAAGGCTAGTACCCAATTAATACGGAGTGGTTGATGGAATTTGATTTTGAATTAGTGTTGGTAATCGGTTGTGTGATCGCCGGCATTGGTTGGGCTATTGAAGCCTTTTGGGCTAAGCCCAAGCGCCTGGCGCGCCTGAATGAACAGGTGGTGTCTGCTGGCGGGCAGTTGCCAGACAGTGCCCAGCTAGAGGAAATGAAAGAGCCGGTGTGGGCTGAGTATAGCCGCTCCTTTTTTCCGGTATTGGCCCTGGTGCTGTTACTGCGTAGCTTTTTGTTCGAACCTTACCAGATTCCATCGGGTTCCATGTTGCCAACCTTACAGGTGGGTGACTTTATTGTGGTGAACAAATACACCTACGGCTTGCGTATGCCAGTAACTGGCACCAAGTTGATGGACAATAATGACCCGCAGCGCGGTGATGTGATGGTGTTCAAGTTCCCAAAAGAGCCGGCAGTTAAGTACATCAAACGTGTTGTTGGTGTGCCAGGTGATACCATTATCTATCAAGACAAGCAGCTTATTATTAATGGTGAGCCAGTGCCTCAGGTCTCTGTGGGTATGGATATTAGTGGCCATGAAATTATGCGTGAGGCCTTGGGAGAAACCAATCATCTGATGTGGAAACGCCCTAGCAAAGGTGCGAGTTGGGCTCTGCCACAGCCTATTCCAGAGGGCCACTATTTTGTCCTCGGTGATAACCGAGACGGTAGTAACGATAGCCGTTATTGGGGGCTGGTGTCCGAAGACTTGATAGTGGGTAAGGCCGTATCCGTATGGATGCAGTGGAACAATTTCCTTAGCCTGCCTAATTTTAGTACCGTAGGCAGCATTGAGTAGATCACATGAAAGCGCCTAGCAAGCATGCCAAACAACAGGCACTAGTATCTCTCATGGAGCGCCTTGGCTATCGCTTTAAGGATGAGTCCTTGCTGCAGTTAGCCTTGAGCCACCGGTCGGTTGGGCCCAATAACAACGAACGCCTTGAGTTTCTCGGTGATTCCATTGTTAACTTTGTCATTGCTGAGGCCTTGTATGCACAATTCCCTAAGGCCAAAGAAGGCCAAATGAGCCGTTTGCGCGCGCAAATGGTGAAGGGAGTCACCTTAGCCGAGGTGGGCAAAGAACTAAACATAGGCGAGTGTCTACGCTTGGGTACTGGAGAGCGTAAAAGTGGTGGTTCACGGCGCGAATCCATCTTGGCCGATGCCGTAGAAGCCACCATTGGGGCCATCTACTTGGACAGTGATATGGCCACCTGCCAAGCACGTATCCTTGACTGGTTTAGTACGCGCCTGCAAGCCCTTGATTTGCAGGCCAATCAAAAAGATTCCAAAACCCGTTTACAAGAATATTTGCAAGCTCGTCAAGAGGCGTTGCCTGTGTATGATTTGGTACAGGTAAAAGGCCAGGATCATGAGCAGGAATTTGTTATGTCCTGTTACGTTGACATGTTAGGTAAGGCCACCCAAGCCACAGCCAGTAGCCGTCGCATAGGCGAGCAGAAGGCGGCCCATGCAGCGCTGCAATTATTAGCCAAGGCCGAGCAGGAGAAAGCTTGAAATGAGTGATTTAATGCATTGGCTTGATGGTTCTAGTGATGACCAACAGTGCGGTTACGTGGCTATTGTAGGGCGCCCAAATGTGGGCAAGTCGACCTTGCTGAATCATATTCTTGGGCAGAAAATTAGTATTACCTCACGGCGCCCACAAACTACCCGTCACCAGATTCTGGGTATCAAAACCGAGGGTGATGTGCAGGTGGTGTATGTGGATACCCCGGGTTTACACCTAAATCAAAACGACAAGGCCATTAACCGCTATATGAACAAGGCCGCGTCCAGCGCCCTGAAAGATGTGGATGCGGTGGTGTTTGTCTTGGATCGTACCTGTTGGAATGAGGGGGATGAACACGTCTTTGAAAAGCTGCAACATGTTAACTGCCCGGTGATCGTGGCCATTAACAAGATTGACATACTGGGTGACAAGGAAGACCTGTTACCCTTCCTGCAAAAGGTGCAAGCTAAGTTGCCTGATGCCACCCTGGTGCCAATCGCAGCCAAACATGGTCGCCATGTGGAGCGTATTGAAGAAACAGTCATGGCCCATTTGCCACAAAGTCAGCATTTCTTTCCTGAGCATCAGATTACCGACCGTAGTTCACGTTTTATCGCCGCTGAACTGGTGCGAGAAAAGATTATGCGTCAGCTAGGCGATGAGCTGCCCTATCAAATGACCGTGGAGATCGAAGAGTTTGATCATGATGGCAAGGTGTTGCACATCAGTGCCCTGATTTTGGTAGAAAGAAATGGTCAGAAGCGAATTTTGATTGGCGATAAGGGCGAGCGTATTAAAAAAATTGGCAGTGAAGCCCGTCACGATATGGAACGCATGTTTGACACCAAGGTGATGTTAAATCTGTGGGTGAAAATCAAGAGTGGCTGGTCTGATGATGAACGGGCACTGCAAAGTTTGGGCTACGACGGCCTCGACTAAGAAGCTTAGGAAGCCTGCATGTTTGATCCTGCTCAGCTGCAACCTGCTTATGTATTACATAGCAGAGCCTTTCAGGATACTAGCCTGATTGTTGACGTGTGGACCATGTATACGGGTCGACAGACCCTGATGGTCAAGGGGGCGCGTAAAGCCCAAGGGCGACAGCCAGCGAAGAAGGCCTTATTGCAACCTTTTCAACCTTTGCAGTTGAGTTATGGTGGCCGAGGTGACATGGGTTATTTGAAACAGTTAGAAGCCGCTGGCGTGCCGTTGATGCTGCAAGCCAATGGTTTGTATAGTGGCATGTATCTGAACGAATTGCTGCTACGCTTATTGCCTGTTAATGACCCGCATGCAGATTTGTTTGCTTTTTATCAGTCTGCGCTGCAGAGTCTGCAACAGCAAGAAGCCCTAGAAACGGTACTGCGGCGCTTTGAGGATCATCTGCTTAGGGAGCTAGGTTATCATGTTGACCTAAGCACAGACCTATTAACTGGTGCGCCGGTCGAGGCCCAATCTTGGTATCGATTTGTGCCCCTGCAAGGGGTAGAAAAAGTGCACCTTGGGAGGGGGGAAAATACGGCTGGATACTTT
>JAERSU010000228.1 GCA_016845445.1 Oceanospirillaceae bacterium
ATTTAACTGCCTGCAGATAGATGGCATGCATACCCATATCAGCTACTAATTCAGCTTCACAAATTGGCAGCGTAAAACCGGCACCCTTGAGGGTTTGAACAAGGTCATCGTGAGCATGCAAAGCCGCTTTAATGTCGGCGAAACTGCCATAATCAATCTGCCCCTGTCCTTCCCATGCGGCTAACAATAGGCATCCACCTGGCTGCAGCACGCGATGCCACTCAGCCAAAGCCGATTGCAACTGTTGTGTATCTATATGATGGATAGCAAAGAAGTTAATCAAGCCGGCTACGGAATTGGAATCTATAGCCCTAAGGTCACACATATCCCCTTGCCGATAGCTTGCCCCCTCGCCAAGTAAGTGCTGTGCTTGGGCGAGCATCTCAGTGGATAAATCAGCAGCAATGAGCAGACGCTTAGGGTCATACTGCTGATGATAACGGGCTAGCATATGGCCTGAACCGCAGGAAATGTCGAGCAAAGGCCCCTTAAGGCTGCTAATTTGCTGCTGTAGCGCCGTCAGCATCTTGTCATAAATGGGCAACTGGATTTCTGCTTCCATCATCTCTGCATAGCCTGCAGCGCTGTCATCATACATCTTCTGTACGCTTAGGGTATTGGATACTTGCATGGAGCTTAATCTCAACTATACTTGGTCTATGCGCATAGGGATGCGCATAAATTAATGGAGTTTAAAATATGTCAGCACTATTTAATCCTAGCGCTCCTAAAAAGCCAACCAATTTGAGAATTAACAGCGACCTTCTGAATAAATCTCGGGCCCTGAATATCAACCTTTCAGCCACCTTAGAGCAGGCATTACAACAACGACTTGCCGAAGAAATGAAAAAAGATTGGCAACAAGCCAACAGCAACGCCATCGCCGTCTATAATGAAGTAGTAGAAGAACAAGGATTGTTTAGCGACGAATACAGGACATTCTAATGGCACAATTTGATGTGTATGCCAACGCCCATGCAAAGACTAACAAGGCATATCCCTATTTAGTGGATGTGCAAAATGACTTACTAGACGGATTGAATACCCGCATCGTCATTCCACTGGCCACTGCGGACACATTTAAGCAGACGGTTATTGCCGGTCTCACCCCTGCTATTCGCTATCAAGACGAAGAGCTACTCTTGCTTGTCCCTCACCTATCTTCAATACCCGCAAAGTTATTAACAAAACCAATAGGCAACCTGACGCATCTAAGGAACGATATAATTGCTGCTTTAGACCTAGCTATTACTGGCATATAAAAAAGGGCCCCTAGGGCCCCTTTGCACTTGCTTGAGAGTATTTATCACATGGGGGCAGACATCTGCCCCCGTCGATTAACCAACTGAGGTTTAAGGATTCTTAAACTCAGCCTTAGGGCCTAGGTAGTACCACCAGTTGAGCAGCAAACATACGGCGTAGAACACAGCGAAACCGTAAAGAGCGTTCTCTGGGGTTGCCAGCTTGATTTCTTCACCGAATACCTTAGGAATGATGAAGGCACCGTAGGCCGCTACCGCAGAAGTCCAACCCAGAGCAGGACCAGCCTGTTCTTTCGGGAACACCATGGCAATGGTACGGAAAGTAGAACCGTTACCAATACCAGTGGCCGCGAACAAGATCAGGAACAGCGCCATGAAGGGGAAGAAATATTCTTCTGGTGTCGCAGACTGGTAGGCCGCTTTCAGGAAGTAGGCCACACCTAGGGCACTGGCAATCATCACGATGGCTACCCAATGAGTCACACGTGCACCACCTAGTTTATCAGCCATCCAGCCACCTAGTGGGCGGATGAAGGCACCGATGAATGGGCCCATCCAGGCGTACATCAAGGCAGATGGGCCATTAGGGTTCACTAGATCGTGGGTCATTTGGCCATCCACCATCACATGCTGGTAACCAAATACCACCTTGATGGCCAAGCCGAAGCCTGCGGAGTAGCCAATGAAGCTACCGAAGGTCATGGTATAGATGATACTCATGATCCAGGTGTGCTTGTTATCAAACAGTTTGAACTGACGCTGCAGGTTGCCCTTGATACTACCTGGCACCTGCTTCATGAAGAACACGGTGAGGAAGATAACCATGGCAATAACCGGCCACTTGGCCCAAGAAGGCGCACCTAAACCAGTTGGCGCTGGGAGGATGATGTAAAGGCCAATGGCAGCAGTGATGAAGCCAATTAGCAACAACCCAGTAATCTTGCCCATAGCGCTTAGTGGCGAACCGATGTCAGGGGACACTTCTTGGGTACGAATATTATTCATACCAAACCAGCCCAAAATGGCCAGTGGTACCAAGAATAGTAACCATACAAAGCCAGCGTTGTGGATATAAGTTTCAGAACCAGCAGGAATCTTACCAATTAAGGTACCAGAGGTGTTTTCTAGTATCATTGGCTCACCGCCAAAGATGCCAAAAGTCATTACCAGTGGAATCAGGATCTGCATGGTAGTAACACCTGCGTTACCCAAACCTGCGTTCAAACCCAGTGCCAAACCTTGCTGCTTCTTTGGAAAAAAGAAGGAGATGTTGGACATGGAGGAAGCGAAGTTACCGCCACCAATACCCGACAGGAAGGCTAAAATTTGGAATACCCACAATGGTGTGTTCTTGTCCTGCAACGCAAGACCGGCACCAATGGCAGGTATCATCAATAACGCTGTGGTAAAGAAGATGGTATTGCGACCACCAGCTAGGCGTATGAAAAAACTACTTGGGATACGTAGAGTTGCACCGGTCAAACCGGCAATAGCAGCCAGGGTAAATAATTCAGCTTTGGCAAATGGGAAGCCTAGGTTTAGCATCTGTACAGTAATGATGCCCCAGTACAACCACACGGCGAAGCCATTTAATAGGCTAGGGACAGAAATCCACAGGTTGCGACTGGCTACTCGCTTACCTTCCGATTCCCAGAACTGTTCGTTCTCGACGTCCCATTTTTTAATGTCAGTCATCGTTCTTCTCCGACTCAGTGTGCCTTGGCATTATTGCCAGACACGGCTACTAGTGCTTCTGACCGGCAATCCCTAGTTATCCTTATACAAGGAATCGTCTTTCAGAAAATTATTACGAATGGCTTCCTGCAAGCGTGTACGCCGATTTTCTTGGCTAATACCGTAGTACATGACGCACATACAGGTAATTGCCAAGCCATACAGCAACATGAAGCAGGCACTGCGCACTCCAATAAAATCGGCCATCAGGCCGAAGGCAATCAGCAGCCCAAAGCCGCCTAATGCCCCCAACATACCCACCAAACCTATGACTGTACCCATGCGATCAGGGTAGTAGTCATAGGCAACGCGCAGTACGCTGGACATTCCCAGTCCTAAGGCCACAGCCAAAACCAGTACCAATACAGTAAACAGCCAGAGAGGCATCGCGATGACGAAAGATAGATCGCCATGGGTGCCATGTACGGTCATGGATGTAGGCGGATAGGACAGGAAAAACAGACATCCCAGGCTCACCCACAGAACACCCCAATTGACTCGACGTGCACCAAACTGGTCGGCAAACCAGCCACCCAACACACGACTAAGTGCCGCCGTTAAGGTAAATGTTAAAGTCAGAAAAGAAGCATCCTGGATAGCCAGGGAATAATGATTCATAAAGTAACCAGGCAACCACAAAGCCAGGGCAATGAAGCCACCAAAGGTAAACAAATAGTAGAGACCAAAGCGCCAAACCCGTCCGTCTAATAAGGGCTGCAATTGACGTTTGAAAGTGAGCCTGTGTTTGCGCTGACTGTGTTGATCACCGTCAGAGGTAGTTAACATCCAGAATAGCAAAGCCAAGATAAGCATAGCGTAAGCAAAAATATCAGGCACCGCGCGCCAGCCGTAGGCCAAGATGATCATGGGCACCACTAAATTAGTTACCGCAGCACCTATGTTGCCGGCGCCAAAGATGCCTAAATTTAAGCCTTGATTATGGTGAGATGAGCGACTAGAGACAAAGTACACACCCACGCTAAATAGACTGCCAGCAGCACCAATCAAGAGGCCCAACAGCAGATAATGCCAAAACTCGCTAGCGTAAGAGAAAGCCAATAGTGGCAAGCTGATGAACACCAACAAGGCAAGTATCAGGTCCCGGCTCACCCATCGTTCAGCCAACATACCCATTGGCAATCGTAACAGAGCACCGGTTAACAAAGGACTAGCGACGAGTAGACCAAACTGCGTATCAGACAGGGACATCTCCTGCTGTATCTGCAAGCCAATCACAGACACCATGGTCCACACGGCAAAACTGCCGGTAAACACCAAGGCTGCCATGGCGATGGCAGAAGTCTGTGGGGCGATAACAGGGTTCAAATGGATTACCTTTGCAATAAGATCACAATCATTGCTGGCCAAAATAATCCAATAGCTCAGTTAAATACTTGACCGGGATCAAGGGACAAACAGCCAAAATTCCGCAAAATACCCCCCTATACCACTTTGGTAGTACCTCACCACCATTATATAACCATTTGTTTTTAATGCTTTTTCACCAAGGAACCAGGGTGTAATAGGCAAACAAGGATAAGCCGCAGCTATTTGTGAGTATGAGCATACAAAACTTTTTACAATTGCCTTTTTTCAAGAAATCCATCGTTGCCCGCATCGGTACCGCCATGCTGGCAGTGAGCCTGATGGCATTAGTCAGTATGATTGGTTCGGTGATTGTCGCGCAAAACACCCAAGGTGACGCCGGTGCTATCAACCTATCCGGCTCCCTGCGCATGATGTCCTATAAGATGGTGGCTGACTCCAGTACTCACCAACGCTTCCTTAGCGCGGCCGCGGCCGATACTCTGCGCCAAGACATGGCAGAGTTTGAACGCCGCTTGCACAGCGAGGTACTGCGCCATGTAATTCCTGCTGATGGCGACATCAATTTACACCAGCATTATGTGGAGTTACAGCGCCAGTGGGTGCAGGATATTAAACCGATCTTACAACGCTGCCTAAATGATCCAGCGTCAGTTACCAATCTAGGTGAGCGTATTAAACCCTTCGTCGCTCACATAGACGACATGGTATTGCTACTGGAAAAGAGTACTGAATCAAAAATAAAACTCTTGTCATTAGTACAGGGGGTCAGCCTGGTGATGACCATTGTCATCATTTTGATTTCTATGCTTGATATCAATAACAACGTGGTGCGCCCACTGAATATGTTGCTAGCTCTGGCTCGGCATGCCAGTTCAGGAAACCTAACTGGACGCATCAACTACAAGAGCGAAGATGAACTGGGCCTACTTAGTGATACCTATAATCAGATGGCCGAAGAATTACAAAAAATACATGCTGACTTGGAACACCGCGTGGAATCAAAAACCGCCCAGCTACAAAAAACCAACGAAGCACTGCAACTGCTGTATAACAGCAACCATAATCTGCACCGTAAAGAAGACATATGTAATCGCTTTATGCCGGTTATGCAGCAACTGGAAACCATCACGCCATTTGGCCCCATTAGCCTAACCTTGCGCGATCCCAACAAACAGGCTTTCCGTGAATTAACCACCCAATGTCAAGAGCGCCCATCAACTTGCATGGACACTGACTGTAATCGCTGCCTAGTGAGCCAGGTAGAGCAACGTCCACACCGCATGCTCACCTTGCCCATCCAGGTCCAGGATAGCTATTTTGGTGAACTCACGGCCCAATATTTGCCTACTCAGATCCCAAGTAAAGAGGAAATTAAGTTACTGGAAACCATTGCAGAAAACCTAGCAACATCGCTATCGTTAGAACGCAAGGCCAATCAAGAGCAGCATATGTCACTAATTGAAGAGCGTTCGGTGATTGCCCGTGAACTGCACGATTCCCTCGCCCAATCTTTGTCTTATTTAAAAATGCAGGTTGCCCGTTTAAGCATGTTACGTAAGCAGGATGCCAGCGCCGAACAGCTTGATGATGTGGTCATTGAATTAAAAGAAGGCCTTAACAACGCTTACCGTCAACTACGCGAATTGCTATCGACCTTCCGCTTAAAACTAGATACACCTGGGCTGGAGCCAGCCTTAAATTCCACCATAGAAGAATTTACTGAGCGCTTAGGATTGCCCATCGACTACCATTATCGTATTCATCATTTGAACCTCACGGCCAACGAAGAAATTCACGTTCTGCAAATTATCCGTGAAGCACTGGCCAATGTAGTGAAACATTCTCAAGCTTCAGCGGTTAGCGTATTGATCAACGCCAAGCAAGATCAGGTAACGGTGAGTATCCGTGACAACGGCGTCGGTTTACCCGATGAGCAGGACACAACCAATCACTATGGACTGGTGATTATGCAAGACCGAGCCGCCACCTTGGGTGGTGAACTAAACGTTAGCAATCTGGTTCGTGGTGGCGTGCACGTGCAAGTCACTTTTACCAGCAAACATCATTAAGGAAAACCTCATGTCAGACGACAACCTTGCCAGCATCTTACTAATCGACGACCACCCTTTACTACGCAAAGGCGTAAAGCAGTTGATAGACTTGAGCCCTCATATGCAAGTCATCGGTGAAGCCTGCAATGCCCATGAAGGCGTACAGCAGGCCGTGCTTTTGGAACCCGATATTGTCTTGCTGGATCTCAACATGCCCAACATCAATGGTATCGAGACCCTGAAAATGCTGCGTGAAGAAGACGTCACCTCACGCATTATCGTGTTCACGGTTTCGGACAACGAAGAAGATGTGGTTGCGGCCCTCAAGGCAGGCGCTGATGGCTACTTGCTAAAAGACATGGAACCCGAAGACCTCATAGCTAATCTGGAACAAGCCGCCAATGGCAGCGTGGTTATTAGCCCGCGCTTAGCCACCCTACTGGCCCAAGCTCTGCAATCCAACCGCAGTGCTGACAAGGTAGATATTAGCAGCCTGACGCCAAGAGAAAAGCAAATCATCAAGCTTATCGCTAATGGCATGGCCAATAAGGTCATAGCCCGCAAACTGAGCATCACCGAAGGCACTGTCAAGGTACACGTCAAACACCTCTTGAAAAAGCTGCGCCTTCGCTCACGCGTGGAGGTAGCCGTTTGGGCGGTGCAAGAGGGACTTAATTGATGCAGGGGTACAAACCTCGCAGGGGTCAGACTTTCTTTGCGTTCAAATCAGACCCCGTCCGCAGACACTGAAAGTCTGCTACATACCCCTTTTAAATTACTCACATACCTGCAACCACACCTCATCTTAAATACAAGAATATTTCTATTTAATTTCAAGAAGTTAAAAAAATTAAAACCATACCACCAAGGTGGTATATGCGCCAAAATGCGGGAATTTTCAGCCCCTTGTGATTGATCTAGGTCAACCAGTCTCGCGCGTTAGAAGCATACATTTGGCCCATCATTTGTATTTGAATGATATTGCATTTGACGGAGTTACTAGCATGAGTACCGAAAAACTAAATATTCTTAATTTTGGAGATCCCAAGATTAAGACTTTGCATATCACTTGGTTTGCCTTCTTCCTGACCTTCGTGGTGTGGTTCAGCCACGCACCCATGATGGCCATCATCAAGGAAGCCTTTGATTTATCAACCCAACAAATTAAAGCCCTGTTAATCCTCAACGTAGCCCTTACCATTCCTTCGCGTATCGTTATTGGTACCCTGGTAGATAAATATGGACCACGGGCCGTTTACAGCGCCCTACTAATGATCGGTGGTGCCATTGCGGTTGGTTTCGCCTCGGCACAAACCTATGAGCAATTGGCTATTATGCGCTTTTTAAGCGGCTTCATTGGTGCTGGTTTTGTCATTGGTATCCGCATGGTGTCCGAATGGTTTCCAGCCAAACAAGTAGGTGTGGCAGAAGGCATCTATGGTGGCTGGGGTAACTTCGGTTCCGCTGCAGCGGCCATGTCTCTACCCACTATCGCGCTGCTCTACGGTGGTGATGACGGCTGGCGTTATGCCATCGGCATGATGGGTGTAATTGCCTTCCTGTACGGCATCTTCTACCGCAAGGTGGCCAAGGACACCCCAAAGGGCTCCACCTATTTCAAGCCAAAGAAGCACGGTGGTTTGGAAGTAACCAGCAAAAAGGACTTCTACTTCTATATTGGCATGAATGTGCCTATGTACATTGCCCTTGCCGTACTCACTTGGAAACTAAGCCCCGTTAACCTCGGCCTGCTCAACGAGCTAGGCACCAATGCCATCTATATTGGACTGGTTGCTCTGTTCATCTTCCAAGTGCGCACTATCTATAATGTTAACAAGGAAAACCTGCAAAATGGTGTACCTGAAATCCAGCGTTATAAGTTCAAGCAGGTGGCAGTATTGGACATCGCCTACTTCGTAACCTTTGGTTCCGAGCTGGCAGTAGTATCCATGTTGCCCCTGTTCTTCCTGGAAACCTTCGAAGGCCTAAGTGCTGTACAAGCTGGTCTTTTGGCTTCAGGCTTTGCTTTCATGAATCTGGTAGCACGTCCTACAGGTGGTCACTTGAGTGACAAGATTGGACGTCGCAAAACCCTGTCTATCTTGATTGCTGGTTTGGCTGTTGGTTACTTCGTACTAAGCCAAATCAACGCCGCATGGTTCATTCCATTTGCAGTACTGGCCACCATGGCTTGCTCCTTCTTCGTCCAAGCTGGTGAAGGCGCCGTCTTCGCTATCGTACCACTGGTACAACGTCGCATGACGGGTCAGATCGCCGGTATGGCCGGTGCCTATGGCAACGTCGGCGCAGTCATTTACCTGACTGTTCTGTCCTTCGTCGACTACTCCACCTTCTTTATGGTCATCGGCGCCTCTGCTGCTCTGGTATTCCTGTTCGTCCAGTTCATGGATGAGCCCAGCGGCAAGATGGCTGAGGTGCTACCCGATGGTACTGTACAGCTCATTGACGTGACCTAAGGCAAGCGTCATGGCGCGCGACTTAAGGTGATCCATGACAAACGTCATTGCGAGCAACGCGCGGCAATCTACTAGATATGGTACCTTACCTTCAGCAGATTGCCGCAGCCTAGCCGGCCTCGCAATGCCAACCACTAGCGGGCCTACGGGCCCGGCTACTGTTTATAGGACTAGCCCTATGCCCATGCATCTACAAAGCGAAATTCGCCTTAGTCAGGCCCACACAAGCCGAACTGGACGTAAACAGCGCAATGAAGACTGCCTGGGATTTTTTGCCCCTGACGACCAGCTTCTGACAACCAAAGGCGCCTGTGCCATCATTGCCGATGGTGTTAGCAGTGCCGAAGCTGGTGGCGAAGCTGCTGAGCTTTGTGTCAACGAATTCATCAATGATTATTTTGATACACCTGATATCTGGACCGTTAAGAAATCTGCTCAAAAAGTACTCACCGCCATTAATCGTTCGCTCTATTCCCGCAGCCACGAATATTTGGCAAGCCGAGGCTGGTTGTGCACCCTATCGGTGCTCATCCTTAAATCCCACACTGCCCACATTTTTCATATTGGTGACAGCCGCATTTACCGCATCCGTGGCGATCACATGGAATGCCTCACCAAGGACCATACTGCGCCCCTGTCAAAGAGCAACAGTTGCCTGGCCAGAGCCATGGGCATGGATACCCGTTTAGATCTCGATTATCGTGCCTTGGCCACCGAATCAGGTGACCTCTTCCTACTGTCTACCGACGGCATTCATGATTATTTGGATACTCAGCAGGTGCTGGCTATTATTCAACAAAACCAAGACCTAGAGCTGGCCTGTGAACTGTTCTCACAGACAGCTTATGATGCTGGCAGTAGTGACAATTTAAGCTGCCAACTGGTTAGAGTTGACGAGTTGGTGGCTGACCATATTGATGACCTGACCGATCGCTTAACCGACCTGCCCTTCCCACCGGATCTGAATCCTGGCATGACCATGGACGGCTATGAAGTCGTCAAAGAAATCTATGCCAGTAGCCGTAGCCAATTGTATGAAGTAAAAGATAAACACACAGGGCAACATTGGGTGATGAAAACCCCATCCCCCAACTATGATGATGACCCTGGTTATATCGAACGCTTTATTATGGAAGAATGGGTCGGTGCGCGCATCACCAGCCCCCATGTAGTGAAAATTGGCGCTACCAGCAAGCCCAAGCACTTTCTTTATTACCTCATGGAAAAGCTAGAAGGCGTCACCCTAGAACAATGGATTGAAGAAAATCCCTTCCCTCGCCCCTCAGTGGCCATTGAGATTGTTAAGCAAATTGCTGCTGGGTTAAGCGCTTTTCACAAGCGTGAAACCCTGCATCAAGACCTTAAACCCGGTAACATCATGATTCGCATGGAGCCAGAATTACACGTCACTCTAGTGGATTTTGGTTCCGTTTATGTGGCCGGCATCGATGAAATATTTGTCCCCCTAGAGCGTGATCGCATACTAGGTACAGCACACTACGCGGACCCTTTACTGCGCCTCGGGCAGAATACCGGTATCCAAGGTGATCTCTTCTCTCTTGCCAGTATCACCTATGAGATTTTCACCAGTCACCTAGCCTACGGCAACGCCCTAGAAAACTGCGACACTCCCGCTCAGTTAGAAAAACTACGCTATATCCCAGCGGATCGATATAACCCTATTGTGCCCATCTGGTTTGATCGAACCCTGCGTAAAGGCCTCACCATCACACAGCCTGACCGCTATCAATCCATCGGCGATTTCCTGCAGGACCTGACACAGCCAAATCCAGAGTTTGTGCATGACGACAAGCAAGATCAGGAATCCAATCGCACCCTGTTCTGGCAGGCGATGTCCCTAGTCTGGTTTCTGGTATCACTGTTTTTAATCGCCGCCTTGTGGCTTAAATGACTTGTTCTCCTAATGGTCTCAGCTCTAGGGGTGCACTAAGCTTGGCAAGACCATAAAATAGTCTTGATCAAAATCATTTTTACCCAAAACGCTTGGCAAGCACAAAAATAGTTGCTATAGTAACCACATAAGTAGTTAACATGTTAACTATAAACAAACAACAATGACCATCAATAGAGGTATTCACATGGCCCAGGAAATGAAACTGGTTGAACGCGTAAAAGAGATATTGCCAGAAATCGAAGCACGCCGTTTTGAAACAGAAAAGCTGCGTATGGCTCACCCTGAAAACATTAAGTTGTTGAAAGAAATCGGCTACACCCGCGCTTTCCAACCGAAAAAATGGGGCGGCATGGAAGTATCCCTACGTGAATTCTGTGAAGCCACAGCTCTTCTAGCCGGTGCTTGTGGTGGTACTACCTGGGCAGCTCAGCTACTCAATACTCACCAGCATCAAATTGCCCTCTTCTCCGAACAAGCGCAAATCGATGTTTGGGGTGAAGATCCTCTAGCGACAGCCAGCTCCTCCATTGCCCCCTTTGGTAAGACTGAAGAAGTTGACGGCGGCGTGATGTTCTCTGGCAACCTAACGTGGAGTTCCGGTTGTGACCACGCCGAGTGGGCCATCTGCGGTTTCCTACGGGAAGGCTCTAAGGTGAACCCAAAGCGTCACCAGCACTTTGCTTTGATTCCTCGTAGCGACTACGAAATCATTGATGACTGGCATGCCATGGCCATGAAAGGCTCGGGTACCAAAACCCTGAAAATTGACAACGTATTCGTACCAGAGCACCGTATCCAATCAGCTCAAGCACTAATGACTGGCCAATCTGATGGTTGGGGTATGTACCCAGACTCTGAAATCTTCTTTGCCGCTTACCGTCCCTATTTTGCCTGTGGCTTTTCTGCCATCAGCCTAGGTATCGCTGAGCAGATGATTGAATGGTTTAAAGAACGTTCCAAGAACCGCATTCGTGCCTACACAGGTGCCAACGTTGGTCAGGACGTGCCTGCCTACATGCGTTTAGCCGAATCCCAGCATCAAATCAATGCCGCTCGTGCCCTGTTAGAAAAAGACTGGGATGACCTGACTGAAATGGGTCGTAAGCAACAGCTTCCAGATGCCAACCAATTGGCCGAATGGCGTACTAATCAAGCATACGCTGTGAAGATGTGTGTGGAGTCCGTAGACCGTCTATTCGAATCTTCCGGTGCCAATGCTTGGTTCCTAGATAACGATGCTCAGCGTCTATTCCGTGAGTCGCACATGACCGCTGCCCACGCTTACACCGACTATGACGTGTGTAAGCAAATCTACGGCCGCCACCTACTAGGCATGGACCCAGATCC
>JAERSU010000229.1 GCA_016845445.1 Oceanospirillaceae bacterium
CTATATAGGTGAAGTAATGGATTTCCGCGACGCCGGCGACGAACGTAAATATCATAATGGCGGTGAGTTTATTATGCATCGCGACCCGACAGCCGACGTGGTGGGTTTGTTATCGGTACGCAAATCAAAGACCGGCGGCCAAAGCCGCATCATGAGCGCTGCCACCTTCCACAACGCCTTACTGCAAGACTATCCTCACCTAATGGAAACCATCTACACGGGCTTCCCTTATCGTCGCACCACACCCGATCGCGGTACCACGGACCTATACACACCCTATCGCATTCCGGTATTTGATTTTAGTGCTGAAGGTGAATTTACCTCCCACTATATCCCCTACTTCAGTCAGTTCTATCAAGAACGTGACGAAATGCCGGAAGATCATATCGAAGTACAGGCACAAGCTGCCATCAACGATGTCTTATGGAATCGTCCAGAACTGTATATGGAATACATGATGGAGCCAGGAGATATGGCTTTCTGCAGTAACCGTATCGCGTTGCACGCACGTACGGACTACGAAGACTTTGACGACATAGCAAAAGCCCGTTTGCTATTGCGCGTGTGGTTGCAGCTACCCAACGTCAGTGTGGTACCAGCCCATATGCAGATGTTTGAAAATCGTGACCGTGCCGATGGTGGCATTGCCAAGCAGTAACACACTTCGCGCGGGGTGGTTTGGGGTCTGACCTAAGGTCTGACCCCGAGCGAAGCGATATGACCGGCCTTTGGCCGGGGTCAGACCACAGGTCAGACCCCAGTGAAAAGGCCATCTCGCCCTAAGCCAACTCTAGCTTAGCCGCACAGAACTTAAACTCCGGAATCTTACCCACAGGGTCCAATACCGGGTTAGTCAGTTCATTAGCCGCGGCTTCCACGTAAGCAAACGGAATAAAGATCAAACCTTCTGGCATGTCACTGTCTTCACGGGCTAACAGTTCAATGCTACCACGACGGGTGGATACCCGAATGGTATCACCGGCTTTAGCGCCAATCTTCTCTAATTCAGCACTACATAGGGTAGCGACGGCTGCTGGTTCCAGAGCATCCAATACGGGGGCACGGCGGGTCATGGAACCCGTATGCCAGTGCTCTAGCTGACGCCCTGTGGTCAAAATAACTGGGTAGTCATCATCGGGACGTTCGTCTGGTTGCACAATGTCGGCGGCCACAAACTTACCCTTGCCACCGGCAATGGGGAAGGCATCAGTAAAGACAATGTCATTACCCGGATGATCTTCCGCCGGGCATGGATAAGTAACAGACTCTTCAGCCTGCAAACGCTCCCAAGTCAGATTATTTAAGCTAGGCATCGCCTGCTTCATCTCATTAAAGACATCCTGTGGATGGGTGTAATGCCAATCCAAACCAATGCGCTGAGCAATTTCCTGAATGATCCACCAATCCTGACGGGCATCCCCTGGAGGGGCAATAGCCTGACGCCCCATCTGTACCTGACGGTTGGTATTGGAAACCGTACCGTCCTTTTCTGGCCAAGCAGAAGCCGGTAGCACCACATCGGCGTACATGGCTGTCTCAGTGACAAATAAATCCTGCACCACAAGATGCTCAAGCTTTGCTAGGGCTTCACGGGCGTGATTCAAATCAGGGTCAGACATGGCAGGGTTTTCACCTTCGATATACATGCCCTTAATGACACCATCATGGATGGCATCCATGGTTTCCACTACCGTTAAACCTGGCTTGTCATCCAGCTTAGTATTCCACAGCTCTTCAAAGCGCGACTGAACGTCGGCCACATCCACCTTCTTGTAGTCCGGATACATCATGGGAATCAAACCGGCATCGGATGCCCCCTGCACGTTGTTCTGACCACGCAATGGGTGCAGACCTGTACCTTCACGACCAATTTGACCGGTCATCAGAGCCAGGGAGATCATGGCACGAACGTTGTCGGTACCATGCACGTGTTGAGACACACCCATGCCCCAGAAGATCATGGATCCCTTAGAAGTGGCATACAAACGGGCTACTTCGCGGATCATGTCAGCATCTACCCCACACACAGCGGACATAGCCTCTGGCGTGTAATGCTTCACATGTTCCTTCAGCACGTCAAAGCCTTCGGTCATATTGTCGATGTAGGACTGGTTGTACAGTGCTTCGGTGACCACCACGTTCATGACCGCATTCCAGAAGCTCACATCGCTACCTGGGTTAAAGCGCACCATGTGCGAAGCGTACTTCTTCATAGCCAAACCACGAGGATCTAAGACAATGATCTTGGCGCCATTCTTAGCCGCCTGTTTAAAGAAGGTTGCGGCAACTGGGTGGTTGTTGGTTGGGTTAGAACCAGTAATGACAATCACTTCGGCATTCTTAGCCTGCATGAAGGAGGCCGATACGGCACCAGAGCCAAGACCTTCTAACAGAGCCATTACAGAAGAGGCGTGACACAAACGCGTACAGTGGTCTACGTTGTTAGTACCAAAGCCAGTACGCACCAGTTTTTGGAACAAATAAGCTTCTTCGTTAGAACCTTTAGCACTACCAAAGCCTGCTAAGGTTTGCTTACCTTGGTCATCGCGCAGACGCTTAAGGCCACCGGCAGCAAAGTCTAAGGCTTCCTCCCAAGAGGCTTCACGGAAGTGAGTCAGAGGCTTGGCTGGGTCAAAATCATCATGGATGCCTTTGCGGGCACCCGGGATACGGATCAGTGGTTTGGTAAGGCGATCGCCATGGTGGATATAGTCAGAACCAAAGCGGCCCTTCACGCAAAGACGATTTTGGTTTGCTGGGCCATCACGGCCTTCCACGTAGATAATACGTTCATCTTTCACATGGTAGGTAAGCTGGCAACCAACTCCACAGTACTGACATATACTATCCACCTTCTTGTCGTAGTCGGCACTATCACCCACACCCGCTTCGGAGGTTACGGTAGACGGCATCAAGGCGCCCGTCGGACAGGCTTGCACACATTCACCACAGGTCACACAGGTGGAGTTGCCCATGGGGTCATCAAAGTCGAACACCACCTTAGACTCAGAACCACGATTAGCCATACCAATAACATCGTTCACTTGCACCTCACGACAGGCACGAACACACAAATTACAGTTAATGCACGACTGTAGGTTCACACGCATGGCGTGGCTGGAGTTATCGGCACAGGGCTTGTCTGACTTTTCAAAGCGGGCTTCGGTGGCGTCAACGGCCAACAGATCAGCCATTTCCCAGAAGTGAGAGCTCTTATCTGGAGATTTTTCACGTTCAGGCTGGTCAGTGGCCAATAGCTCCATAACCATCTTGCGAGAAGTTTGCGCACGCTCAGAAGTGGCGCTAGTGACCACCATGCCTGCACTAGGCTTGCGCATACAGGACGCTGCCAGTACTCGTTCGCCTTCAATTTCCACCATACAAGCACGGCAGTTACCGTCAGCGCGGTAGCCTGGCTCGGGCTTGTAACAAAGGTGTGGTATGGTTTCGCCGTAACGCTTGGCCACCTGCCAAATAGTTTCATCGGCACGGGCTTCAACGGCATGTCCGTCAAGGGTAAATTGAATCATATCGCTCATGTCTACACCCTCCCCTATTGTGCGCTTGCTGCTAGATCGGTGGCGATCAGGTCAGCATCAAAATGTTGCAAAACAGTGGTAACTGGGTTTGAAGCAGCCTGGCCCAAACCACAAATAGAAGCATCACACATGGTCTGACTCAATTCCTTCATCAAGGCCTCATCCCAATCGGGTTGTTGCAGTAGTTGCACCATCTTCTGGGTACCCACTCGGCACGGTGTACATTGACCACAGCTTTCATCTTCAAAGAAGCGCAACAGATTGAGTACCACATCACGCATATTGTCCTGCTCGGACAGCACCATTACTGCCGCAGAACCGATAAAGCTGCCATAGGGCTGTAGGGTGCCAAAATCCAATGGAATATCCGCCATACCAGCGGGCAACACACCGCCAGAAGGACCACCAGGCAAATAGCCCTTGAAGGTATGGCCATCGGCCATGCCGCCACAATATTCATCAATCAGGTCTTGCATGGTAATACCTGCAGGAGCCAACTTCACACCCGGATGCTTCACCCGACCGGAGACAGAGAAGCTACGTAGGCCCTTAGAACCATTGCGTCCATGGGAGGTGAACCACTCAGCACCCTGGTCAACCAGTTGGCGAATCCAGAACACGGTTTCCACGTTATTAACCAGGGTGGGACGACCAAACAGCCCCACTTGGGCTACAAATGGAGGGCGATGGCGAGGCAAACCAGGCTTGCCTTCTAGGGACTCGATCATGGCCGATTCTTCACCACAGATGTAAGCACCTGCCCCGCGGCGCAGATGAATACCACCGGCTGGCGCTAGGCCTGCATTGACGACTTTTTGAATCTCGTTAAGCAGTATTTGACGTACCGCTGGGTACTCGTCGCGCAGGTAGATATAGGCGGCCTCAGCTTCCACTGCCCAAGCACTAACCAACACCCCTTCAATGAAACGGTGCGGGTCGCTTTCTAGATAGCTACGGTCTTTAAAGGTACCTGGCTCGCCTTCATCACCGTTGATGGCCACATAACGCGGCTTTGGTTCTTGGCGCACAAACTTCCACTTCATGGCGGTCGGGAAACCGGCACCCCCCAGTCCCTTCAGGTTAGCATCTCCCAACACTGCCTGAATGTCTTCCCAGGTGTATGCGCCAGACAGGCATTTATTTAATAGCTCATAGCCACCATCAGCCACATAATCTTCGTAGCTTAGATAATCAGGAATTTCTGGATGGAAGTGTTTGGCTTCGATGGCATTGATGACTTTCTCACCATCGGCATTATCCACATGATAGTGGCCCACTTCTGCTACTGGTGCAGTATCACAGCGACCCATACATGGGGCGGTCAAAACGCGTACCTGCGCAGGGCTAGTACCTGCTTCTACCGCAGCCTTCACCGCTTCGGCGCCAGCTAGCTGACAGCTTAAGCTGTCACACACACGCACGGTTACCGCAGGCGGTGGCAACTCCCCTTCCTTAACCACATCAAAGTGGGCATAGAAGGTAGCGCATTCATATACCTCAGCCATGGGCAGGTTCATTTCTTGCGCTAGTGCTGCCAGATGAGCGGCTGACAGGTAGCCAAATTTGTCTTGAATGAGATGTAAAAATTCAATCAGCAAATCACGTTGACGAGGACGTTCTGCTAGCAAAGCACGAACTTCGCCCAAGGCTTTGCTATCTACCTGACGGCCACGTAGATGGGTACGAGATTTATTTACTCCGCGACCTGGATGCAAACGCACCGCCTGAGAGCTTTGATTATCGGTCGACATAATTGCTATTCCACCAAAATGACAAGATTCAGCAGCTACACTGCTGCCACAATAAAGGCGCCTAGTATGCGTTATAGCCAAAATCACGCATATCTATATGCGACAAATGACGAGCAAACTGCGAGGCCTAGTTGCTCTCCTTATAAAAAGCTCGGCAATTATTTGCCGGAACGGATCTTGCTTCTAGTTTGCTTATGAGAACAACGGTTATTTCGGCGATGATATTACAGCTTAGACGACAGTTGTTTAGCAAAACCGTCAACAAAAGTCAGGAGTTTGACATGAATCAGACAGACTTACATTTTATCGATGCCCATATTCAAATGGAAATACATCGCCTAGAGGCACTGATTAAGGCACGCCAAAAGATTTATCAGCAAGCCGGCATTGGCCAGGACGACCACCCACAAATGCGGGAATTTGCCGCCCAATTGGCCAAGCTAATCAGCACTAGTTACCGGCAAATACACCATTAAACTGCATGCCCACGCGTACAAAGGTTGTGCACTTAGATAGTTGTTTAAGGCTATTAGCACCGGCATAGGTGCAGGTACTACGCACACCACCTAACAGGTCCTGCACACTGGTACCAACGGCACCACGGTAGGGCACCAGTACTTCCCGACCTTCGGAGGAGCGATACTCTTTTAAACCACCAAAATGTTTGGTGTTGGCCGCTTCTGAGCTCATGCCATAAAACTGCACAAAGCGACGCTGCTCGATAATAGGCTGCCAGCCATCATCGGTACGTTCAACTTCTTCTGTCTGATAATAACGATCGATAACCTCACCACCGCCTTCATCATGACCTGCCAACATCCCCCCAAGCATGACAAAATCAGCGCCACCGGCAAAGGCCTTGGCCACATCGCCTGGGCAGGTACAGCCACCGTCAGCAATGATATGACCACCTAAACCATGGGCCGCATCAGCACACTCTATTAGGGCGGACAATTGTGGATAGCCTACACCGGTTTGAATGCGCGTGGTGCAAACACTACCTGGGCCTATGCCAACCTTGATGATGTCAGCACCAGACAGCAACAGCTCTTCGGTCATTTCACCCGTCACCACATTACCGGCAATGATAACAATGTGCGGAAAAGCCTCTCTTAGCTGTTTTATGTATTCAGAAAAGCGCTCCGAATAGCCATTAGCCACATCCACACAGACAAACTTCAGTTGCCCTTTCAATTGGCTATAAACAGCTTGAAACTTACTAAAATCAGCTTCTGTGATGCCCATGGAATAGGCCACATGATCACGTCTATAGGGTTTGCTTGCGTCACTAAAATAATCAACTAGCTGGGCTTCACTATAGTGCTTTACCAAGCAGGTAAATAAACCTAACGCAGCCAGGGTATCGGCCATGGTGAAGGTGCCAACACCGTCCATGTTGGCCGCCATTATCGGTACGCCTTGATAATGCAGACTCTCACTAGCCAGTGGTTGGTAATTACGAAACACATAGTCCCGTTGCAGTTGCACCTCCTTGCGTGAAGCCAAAGTACTGCGTTTTGGTCGAATTAATACGTCCTTGTAATCCAGTTTGGTATCGTTGTCGATTCTCATATTGGGTTTGCTCTCTATCAGCGATAAATTAAGCCTGCGGAGCGTCAGCAGGCAAAGCATTTTTTACGCGCCCAAGGATCAAGGCTAACAGAATAGCCAGCAGAATGGAATAAATTCTTGACCATCTAGTCAACATAATTTTTCAACTTGACGGCCAACTTGCTGTATCATGGCAGCCAACTAGTCGCCAGCCGCTGTTTGAGCATTAATATGTCCTTTATCGACCTTCCCCTAGATCTTGAATTAATAGAAAATCTAGCTGCCCAGGATCTTCTTAAGCCCACTGCTATTCAATCTCAGGCCGTACCCGTTGCCATGCATGGCGCAGACCTACTCGCCTCAGCGCCAACCGGCACAGGCAAAACCCTAGCTTTTGCCTTGCCGGCAGTACAACACCTGCTTGACACGCAAAACCAACATCACCTGTCTGACAGCCCGCAGGTCCTGATTCTCAGCCCCACCCGAGAATTAGCCCAACAGACCCAGGGCGTGGTGAAACAACTCATGCTTGGTACCGGCTTAACCCACCTGCTGGTGGTTGGCGGCATTCCCCTTGGGCAACAACATGGGGCTCTCATGGAACAACAGCAACGCAATTGCCTCATTGCTACTCCGGGTAGACTATTAGAGCTGGTTGAAAAAGGCTGGCTTGATATTGGTCAGGTGCAGATGCTAGTTATTGACGAAGCCGATCGCATGCTCGATATGGGATTTATAGATGCCATTAAAAAAATAGCCAAACAACTTCTCAAGCGCCATCAGACCCTGATGTTCTCCGCCACTTTAGAAGGCGAAAAAATACAGTCCTTTGCCGGCGATCTGTTACGCCAAGAAGCACAAACCATCGCCATCGAGGCGCCGCGCCAACTGGCCAGCAACCTCCAGCATGGTGTTTTCCAAGCTGACCATGATGAGCACAAACAGCAGCTAGTGGAAGCCTTGTTGCAAAGCCCTGATATTGAACAGGCCATAGTCTTTGTCAATAGCCGCAAGCAGGTAGACAAGTGGTTGGCAGTGGCGCGTAATTTGGGTATCCGTTGCACCGGCCTACACGGTGACATCAAGCAAAGTGCCCGCAACCAGCAAGTTAAAGACCTGCGTCGTGGCTGGAACAAGATGATCATTGCCACAGATGTGGCATGCCGTGGTTTGGACATCCCTAAACTCAGCCATGTTATCAACGTCTACCTACCGGCCAAGGCTGACACCTATGTGCACCGCGCTGGACGGGCTGGACGTGATGGCAGTGATGGGCATGTATGGTCTGTGGCTGACGCCATGGACTGGCCTAATCTTGGCCGTATAGAGCGCTACCTGCAAAGCGACCTACCGCGTATGCAGATCGAAGGGTTGGAGGCTAAGAAATCTGAACCTAAGGGCCCTATAAAGGCGAAAAAGCCAAAGACGAAAAAGAAGAAATCTGGCAAGAAAGCCAAGAAATAGCTGACATAGGGGTCTGACCCTTTAGGGTCAGACCCCTATAAACTTAAGCAGCCGCCACCGCAGCCTGAGCGACAGCGCTGCGACTAAAGGCTGTTAACATGGCCTGCAAGGTCGCTTCAGTGGTGTCTTCTGCCACCGTTACCGCAGCAAAAAAATCACCATTAACTTCCACTTCGATACATGCCTGAGCCATGGACTCCGTGCCCGCTGTCATGGCGTGCTGGTCGTACTGACTAACCTCCAGCTTACAGCCAAATTGTGTTTGCAATGCAGCACTCAAGGCTTCTAGCGCCCCATGTCCTTTGCCTTCCAGCTGATGAGTACCAAACGAGAAGGTGGCAGTCACATCATTCTCATGCTTTTGCATACCATAGTCTTTCAGGCGCCAAGCTTCGGTCACTTCGACAAAATTCTGCTGGTACAGGTTATGAATATTGACCGGTGAAATTTCTAAACCAGTGGCTTCTGTCGCACCCTGCACCACACGACTCAATGGCATGTGCATCCATTTGGGCAGGTTAATATTGTAATCACGCTCTAACACCAGCGCCACACCGCCCTTGCCGCTTTGGCTGTTAATACGCACAACCGCTTCATATTCGCGACCAATATCA
>JAERSU010000230.1 GCA_016845445.1 Oceanospirillaceae bacterium
TAGGGAGTCTGATTTGAGCGCAGCGAAAATCTGACCCAAGAACCATCGGACAGCAACTATGAATACGCCCCTAAAAACCCTCGACACCAAGGTTATTGAAGATTGGATTGATTACAACGGCCATTTAAATGAAGCCTATTATCTGGTCATTTTCAGTAAAGCCACAGATGCTATCCAGGATCACCTTGGCATGACCGTAGACACCATACACGGCACCGGCTACACCCTATTTACCGTGGAGACTCATATCCGATATTTGCAAGAAATTGGCTTGGGCAAAAAGGTATCTATCACAACCCAAATATTAGAACATGACAACAAACGCTTACGCCTGTTCCACAGCATGTACAACGAAGCCAATGAACTATTGGCTACGGCAGAGAAAATGTTCTTAAGCTATAACCTGAAAGAAGAGAAGGTAGTGAACTTTAGCGCAGACTTTGCTGCCAACCTAGCCCACCTAGTTACCCAGCAAGGCGACATGGGCATGCCGGAAGGAGCGGGTAAAGGCATTGCACTTAAACGCAAGTAATACAATAGCAAGGTCTGACCCCAAGAGGTCAGACCTTAGTGACACTAACGCCGACGGCTACGGCGCTTAGCGCCCACACCAGAAGCAGAGCCCCCTTCTACGCTCAGATCACCTTCGTATTGAGCTTGGCCACCTTTAGACACCTCACCCAACACCGATACTATGTCTTCTAAAGATGGTGCAGCACCCTTGGTGTGACCATCTAGCGCTTCTCGCATGGCAGCAATATGCGTTGGTGAGGTACCACAACAACCACCCACAATATCAGCTCCAGCGTCCACCGCCATGGTGGCATACTTAGCCATTAGCTCTGGGGTACCGTTATACTGGATGGCACCATCAACGTATTCTGGCAGGCCACAGTTGGCCTTGGCCACAATAATGGCCTTGTCACCGCCTGGTGCCTTACGCATGTTGCGCACAGCCAGCACAAGTTCAGAAGCACCCACGCCACAATTAGAGCCACAGGCATAGGGATGGTGATCATTGTCACCACAAGCTGCCACCATATCCGCAGGGGTGACGCCCATCATAGAACGGCCATTGGTATCAAAGCTAAAGGTACACACAATGGGCAAGCCGGCCTGGCTGCAACCTTCAATGGCCCACTCGGCTTCTGGCAGGGACGACATGGTTTCAATCCATAAAGCATCGGCGCCACCGTCTTTACAGGCCTGGGCCTGCTCGGCAAAGGCCGCCACGGCAGCGTCTTTGGTTAAGGCACCCATAGGTTCTGGCAGTTCACCAGTAGGACCAATGGATGCGGCAACGATGACTTTGCGACCAGCGGCGTCAGCCACTTCACGACCCACGCGAACACCGGCAGCGTTCAATTCATGCACACGATCTTGGGCATTATGCAACGCCAAACGAAAGTGCGTACCACCAAAGGTATTGGTAAGAAATATATCAGCCCCAGCATCGACAAAGCTTTGGTAGTTAGCAGCAATGCGATCTGGGTGATCCACGTTCCACAACTCTGGCGCATCGCCAGTCTGCAAGCCCATGGCAAACAGGTTAGTACCGGTAGCGCCATCGGCCAATAAGAAGCCTTTTTCGTCTAATAGCTGTTGCAGTGCATTTTCATTCATAGTGAACAATCTCTAAAATTTTGATCTATGGACCATATTGTATAGCTTTGCGCCCTATTGCAGCAGCCATTGGTCACGAGATATTTTCAAAGCAACATGAATATTATTCATAATGAAGCACACAGTGGTTAATTGTCACCCTACAAATCAAGCAAAACCACCCTAACCGCCGCCCTTTTATCAATACGCGACATGGGTGACGCTTTGAGAATAATGCGAGTCGCCAGCCCGTCAGCAGCCTTATAGACCAGAAGGCACAATTCCTTCACCAAGTTACTTTATCTCCAGCCGTCATCCTAAGCTGACGCTGGAACCATTTACTCAGGAGCCTAGTAATGAGTGAAGCCCGTGGACGCCGTCGTGGCGGTGGTGGCCGTGCCGGTCGCCAAAGCAGCCGTACCAACCCAGCAGCCAACACCCCAGCCTACATCACCCGTAAGTTGAAGCCATTTGAAGTCTTAGACGAAGCAGCTCTGGAACAAATTGAATACAATGCCGAAACCATTCTCGAGGAAGTCGGTATTGAGTTTCGTGACGACCCAGAAGCCTTGCAAATACTACAAAAGGCCGGCGCCTCTGTAGAAGGCGAACTGGTTAAGTTCCCGCGCGGAATGTGCCGTGAAATCATTCAGAAAAATGCCCCGTCCATGTACACCCAGCATGCTCGCAACCCCAACAAGAGCCTGCAAATTGGTGGCGATGCA
Organism: Oceanospirillaceae bacterium; assembly: GCA_016845445.1. Classification (GTDB taxonomy): domain Bacteria; phylum Pseudomonadota; class Gammaproteobacteria; order Pseudomonadales; family Balneatricaceae; genus Njordibacter. Next base: position 2,328 of record JAERSU010000230.1, read on the forward strand.
ACGGTATTTGTACCTGGCTATGGCTGCCCATTTGTGCGTGACCTAGACGGTGGCCGCCGTTATGCCACCATTGGCGATTTCCAAAACTTCGTCAAGCTAGCTTACATGTCCCCTTACATGCACCACTCCGGTGGTACGGTTTGTGAACCTGTAGATGTGCCCGTAGAAGTACGCCATCTGGACATGCTGTACAGCCACATCAAGTACAGTGACAAGGCTTTCATGGGCTCGGTAACTGCACCTGAGCGTGCCCAAGATACCGTGGATATGTGTAAGATCTTGTTTGGTGAAGACTTCCTCAAAGAAAACACCGTTACCACCAGCCTGATCAACGCCAACTCGCCAATGACCTTTGACGACACCATGCTTGGTGCCGCTAAGGTTTATTCTCGCAACAATCAGGCTTGCATCATTGCACCATTTATCCTGGCCGGCGCCATGTCACCTGTGACTTCTGCAGGCACCCTGTCACAGATTCTAGCGGAAGTATTGGCAGGTATGAGCTTCGTACAACTGTACGCCCCAGGTGCACCCTGTATCTTTGGCACCTTTGCCAGCTCCATTTCCATGCAATCTGGTGCCCCAACTTTTGGCACACCAGAGCCATCTTTGGTGACCTACGGTGCTGCCCAGCTATCCCGTCGCTTAGGCGTGCCTTTCCGTTCTGGTGGTTCCCTGCCTGGTTCTAAGATTCCAGACGCCCAAGCAGCCTATGAAAGTGCCAACACCCTGAACTCCACCGTCATGGCCGGGGTGAACTTTGTTTTGCACTCTGCTGGCTGGATGGAAGGCGGTCTGGTAATGGACTATGAGAAGTTCATGATGGACCTAGATCAGCTAGGCATGCAACACACCCTAACCCAAGGTGTCGACATGAGCGAAAACGGCCAAGCCATGGACGCTATTCGTGAAGTAGGCCCAGGCAACCACTTCCTAGGATGTGCTCACACTCAAGCCAACTTCCAAACGGCTTTCTACATGTCTGACCTAGCTGACAACAACAGCTTTGAACAATGGGAAGAAGACGGCAGCCTGGATATGCGCCAGCGTGCTAACAGCCTGTGGAAGAAGAAATTAAACGAATACCAGGCCCCAGAACTGGATCCGGCTATCGACGAAGCCTTATTGGCCTTCATTGCCAAGCGCAAAGAAGAACTTACCGGCAAAGGTGATTTCTAACCCACTACTTGAGATCCCCCCTGTAGGTCGACCTCAGCGTGCCCCATGAGCGGAGCGAGTGTTTTGGGTATCAGGCCGACACTTCGGATCACAAAAAAGGAGCAGACAACTGCTCCTTTTTATTATCCCCCACCCATACAATTAGGCGCTATTGGCATCCCCGTCTTTTTCTCCCATTGCTCTGGCGTATAACAGTGCAAAGCCAAAGCATGAATGGGATTACCCATAAGATCACCCACCAAGGCATACACCTTTTGATGACGTTTTACCGGCATCAAACCAGCAAACTGCTCCGACACCAACATCAAGCTAAAATGGCTATCTGTCGCCGGACCACTATGCATATGGCTATCATTGGTAATCTCGTGGTGAACAGCCCCCACAGGCGCCACCACAGCATCTAAAATCTGTTGTTCAATAGACAAAATAATTCTCTTTCATTTAGCAGTACAACAAAGCATTCTCTGAGGGTCGTACGCTGCATTTAATATAGATTCGCATTCTACCACAAGCGTTCATAAGCACCCATTATTTACACCGCACTTCTCAACTCAGCCTATCACAATACCCCAAGCCATTGGCCACTCTCGAGTGCTTGTTAGGCATATTTGAGAAGCCTTTTAGAAAGCTACTAGGGTGTAAATTACAGCAATTTAGCCCAGCTCCTAAAAAACCCTAACTTATTCAGATAAAAACGAAAAATACCCTTGACGAACGCTCACATGAGCTTTAATATTCGCCCCCACATTGAGTGATTCAGTTCCCCGATAGCTCAGTTGGTAGAGCAGTAGACTGTTAATCTATTGGTCGCTGGTTCGAGTCCAGCTCGGGGAGC
>JAERSU010000231.1 GCA_016845445.1 Oceanospirillaceae bacterium
CGTCATTGCGAGGCCGGTAGGCCACATTCCCGTCATTGCGAGGCCGGTAGGCCGTGGCAACCTACTGCAGCATAGCACTTCGCCTCAACAAGATTGCCGCGCCGCTGCGCGACTCGCAACGACTAGTTATTCAATATAGCAAGAATATGCTTAGCAACCATGTCAGGGTGATCCAAGGGCAATAAATGACTCGTATTATCAAACTGAGTCGCCTGTTTGGGCCCCGGCAATTTCTGCCAGCGTTGCCAACTCTCATCACTTATGGTGTCAGAATATTCTGCGCGTAACAAATTAATAGGGACTTGAGTGGCTTTTAACAAGGGCCAAGTATTGGGTACAGTACTGTAAGCAAGGGCTTCCCAGTATTTATCAAATAACAAGCCTACCTCACCAGCATCATTAACAGGCCCGACGCCAGAATTGATATAGTCCCATAGAATCTCATCGCTAAAGCCTGAGAACACCTGTTTACCACGATGAAAATCAAACGCAGTCTGCCTATCTGGCCAACGGTCTGGTCGACCTAGGGCTTTACGTACAATGGGCACCTTACGCTTTATACGCTTAGGCATATAGCGCATTAAACGGGTATAGCGGGCCTTTAGTAGCACCGGTTCTATCATAATTAAACGGGCAAATAAGTCCGGCCGCTTGTGTGCTGCCATCAAGCCTACCACCGAGCCCATAGAGTGACCAATATAGGTCACCGGTGCTAGCTTATGTTGTTCAATAAATGCTATCTGATCATCGGCCATACGATGCCAAAAATGGCGATTAGCATAGTCACTATAGAACGCCGGCAAGGTCTGCCACATAGGCCGCAGTTGCGGTGCCAAAACACGGTACTGCTTACTCAAGGGTTCCAACAAGCTGCGATAAGCACCAGCAGGAAAACCATTGGCATGGGCAAATAATAGGGTATTATCACCGCTGCCAAATTCTAGATAGGGAATGCTAATCGACATAGGGCAATCACTCGGAACAACAACATTAGTTGATCATACACTAGCACTGCCAAATACGGGCAGATGTGACTAATTGGTATTGCACAAAAAAGGGGTCAGACTTCTGGTCTGCCCCCTATACGAAGCGTGATATACAAACCGACAACTGGTGCTGATCGGCCTTGAGCCGGGGTCAGACCTGAGGTCCGACCCCAGTATGATTACAATACGCTAGCAACAGCCTTGGCAAAGTAAGCCATGTTGTTGTCGTTCAGGCCGGCAACGTTGATGCGGCTGGAACCGACCATGTAGCAGCTGTGTTCGTTAACCAGTGTATCAACCTGATCCTTGTTCACACCGAGGAAGGAGAACATGCCGTTTTGACGTTCGATGAAACTGAAATCCTGTTCCACACCGGCATCTTGCAAAGCTTGTACTAGCTGCTTACGCAGACGCGCAATACGCTCGCGTACTTCACCTAGTTCGGCCAGCCAATCAGCTTTCAGTTCCGCATCGTCCAGAATGGTTTGCACTACCAAGGCACCGTGGGATGGTGGCATGGAGTAGTTACCACGGATTACACCGTTCATCTGGCCCTGGGCCATGGCTGCTGTATCAGCATCTTTAGTGATGATAATGGCCGTACCAGTACGCTCACGGTACAGGCCAAAGTTCTTGGAGCAGGAGCTAGCGATGACCATTTCGTCCACCATGCCAGCCACTAGACGCAGGCCAGCGGCGTCTTCTTCCATACCGGCACCCATGCCTTGATAAGCAATATCAACGTAAGGGATTAGGCCTTTAGCTTGGGCCAGTTCACCCAGGGCTTGCCACTGATCGATATTCAGATCAGCACCAGATGGGTTGTGGCAGCAGCCGTGCACCAAAACCAGGTCACCCGCTTGTGCTTCGGCTTCTAGAGTGGCCATCATGGCGTCAAAATCAACGCTATGAGTAGCCGGATCAAAATATGGGTATTCCGCCAATTCTAGGCCCGCAGCTTGAATCAAGGCATGATGATTGGCCCAAGTAGGCTTACCACACCACACCTTCGCACCTGGCTTTACGGCATTGATAAAGTCGCACACCACGCGCAAGGCACCTGTACCACCTGGGGTCTGAGCAATAGCCAAACGGCCTGCGGCAGCGTAGGCATTATTGTCTCCTAGTACAACCTCTGCTACCAGCTCGTTGTAGCGGGCCCAGCCAGCCATGCCCACGTAGGTTTTCGTATCTTCCATATCCAACAGACGTTTTTCCGCAGCGGCAACAGCACGCATAATTGGCGTGTGACCCTGCTCGTCCTTGTATACACCCAGACCCAGGTCAACCTTGTTAGGGTTAGGGTCTTCACGATGCATCACAGCTAGTTTCAAAATTGGATCTGCTGGCACTGGTTGCAGTGACTCAAACATGGAAGATTTCTCCGTTAGGGGTTAGTAAACTTGTCCTTTTGACAAGCAGAAATTATATGCCTTTCTAAATGGCAAAACTACGCTATAGACGGCTTTTTTTTGGCTTTTGTCGCAATTAATGGCTGTGTTTAACGGCTTCTTGTCTGTAAACGTTCTTGGGACGGCGTGAGGGCATATTTTTGCTTGTAACAACGCGCCAAATAAGACACCGAGGTAAAGCCGCAAGCAGTGCCTATGGCGGTAATATTCATGTCTGACTGATGCAATAGATGCTGCACTTTTTCCAGACGTATGTGCATATAAAACTGATTAGGGGTTTGCTGAAAGTGTTGTTGAAAAAGGCGCTCCATCTGCCTGACGGACATATTGGCCCTATCCGCGACTTGAGCGCTAGCTAATGGCTGATCTAGGTGCGTCTGCATGACTTCCACCGCTTTCACTAAACGGCTGTTGTTGATATTTAAGCGGCTCTGTAGCTTCATTCTGGCATCATCATGGGCTGGCCTTATAGCCGGGTGCATATATTGCTCAGCAACCAACATGGCTAACTCATAATCGTGCTCACCGGCTATCAAGTGCAACATCATATCCATGCCCGCAGAACCGCCGGAACAGGTGATCATATTACCGTCTATTTCGTAGAGTTCACCGGACATGTTTACCCCACTAAACTGTTCTTTAAAGGCATCCACGTATTCCCAATGAATGGTACAGGTACGGCCTTTTAATAAACGCGCTTTAGCTAGCAGCCAACTGCCCGTAGAAGTGGCACCGAATACCGGTACTCGCCGACAAGCACTACGTAGCCAATTGAAAAACGCCTCATCGCCGTAATCCACCACCTTTACACCAGCGACCAGCAACAGTACATCTAGGTCTTTTATCTGCTCCACAGACAGGGTCGCCGCCGTGCTCATGTGGTTACTGGCCAATACAGGTGCACCAGTCCAGGAAATAAAATCCCAGCTATACAAATCTTCTTTAGCCTGGGCATTGGCCATACGCAAGGGCTCAACCGCTGCCGCTAAAGACAACATGGAAAAACCCGGTACCAATAGAAAGCCAAAACGACGCATAACGAATACTCTATTCACTTGATGCAGTACATATTAACCAACCATGTCGCAATTGTCTTTTATTTAGGCGTTAATTTATTGTTATATTGGGTTAACAAAGCGCATTATAAGACTGATTTTACAGCGTTACGAGTGAAGCCTAAGCAAGGCAAAATTTGACGAAAAAGCGCAGTTTATACGACATAAATGAGCATTTTGAGTCAAATTTTAACGCCGCATAGGCGAATGCAGTCGCTGTAAAACAGTCTTTATGGGACCTTTTATACAACCAAAAACTTAGAGAGTAGCCATGGCTTTTCCCACTTCTTCCCCCTATGTCATCGTTGGTGCCGGTATTCACGGCTTGTCCACTGCCTACCACCTAGCCCTTGAGCTCAAGGCTCGCGGCAAAGGCGATGGTCGTGACATCATCATCTTGGATAAGGCTGGCATTGCTGCTGGCGCGACAGGTATTGCCTGTGGTGTGGTACGTAACAACTACTATCAGCCTGCCATGCGTGAGCTAATGGCTCATTCTGTAGAAGTATGGGAATCCGATGCCGAAGCCTATTCCTACCACCCAGTTGGCTACATGCAGATCAGCCCAGAAAGCATGCACGAAGACGTGGCTTCCATCTACGAACAGCAAAAAGCCATTGGTTATGAATCCACCTTTATCGAAGGTGAAGCCGATTCTGACAAGTACATGAAAGGCATCTTCCACGATTGGCAAGCCAAGGGCATCACCTCCGTCTTGCACGAAAAGAAAGGCCGCTATGCCAACAACACCAGGGCCATGTATGGCTTGGCCACCAAAGCCGAAGCCGAAGGCGTGCGCATCATCACCGGTGTGACGGTAACTGGCTTTAAGCAGGCTGGTGGCGCTATCACCGCCGTAGAAACAGACAAGGGCAATATCGAGTGTGGCCAGGTTGTAGTAGGCGCAGGTCCATGGGTGAAGAACTTCTGGGACATGCTGGAACTGCCAAAGACTGTGGACATCAAAGGTGCCGATGGCAGCATGCACAAGGACATCCCTACCTGGGTATACTGGTCCTTGCAGGAAGGCACCCTGGGCGTGGATCCAAAGCTGCAAGTGGACAATGAGGGCAACATGCCACCGGTTATCCATGTGGATTCCAACGAGCCCCTATATTCCTGCGAAGATGGTTCGCTGATTACCGACGAAATGTGGGGCATCTACTACAAGCCAGACTTCCATTTTGGTGGTGTACAAGGTGGTGCTGCACCCTTCATCGTCGACAAGCCTGCCGATGATGTAGAAGTAGACCCCTACGGCCCAGAATCCCCTGAATTCATCGTTGGTGCTGAATTTGCTCACATGTGGGTATCTGCTCTGGCACACTGTCAAAAGCGTTTTGAAGGCACCATGGTGAAGTACAAGGACGAAGCCAGTGGCGGTATCGGCTGCTTTACTCCTGACTCCTTCCCTATCTTTGATGTGTTCTTCCAGAACTGCTACATGATTGCCGACTCCAACCATGGCTACAAGATGCTAGGTGTGGGTAAACTGGTGGCTGAAGAAGTGGCTAGCGGCAACAAGACACGCCTGTTAGAGCCATTCCGCTTCTCACGCTATGCCGAAGGCAAGCTGCACCCAGTATCCAGCAGCCCCTTCCCTTGGTCTTAATTTAATCACATCATTGCGAGGTGCGAACTTTTAATCGTCATTGCGAGGTGCGAACTTTTATTCGTCATTGCGAGGTGCGTAGCACCGTGGCAACCTCAACCCGGCGAAGTGCAATCTCTTTACCGTCATTGCGAGGTGCGTAGCACCGTGGCAACCTCAGCCCGGCGAAGTGCAATCCTGGGGGAGGTCGCTTCGCTACGCTCGCGATGACGAGGTGGGTGTACGCTCGCCATGACGTGGCTATTGTCCTCTGGCATAATGCACCTTTGCCCCAAGGTGCATTAAATTCATGAACATTGCTCCCATCCTATTACACCCGGTTATCGGCGCTATTATAGTGTCGGCAATTTGGGGCTTGAACGTGGTGGTGATGAAAATCGCCTTGGGGGACATGCAACCACTGGTGTTCAATACCCTGCGCTTTGGATTATTGGCACTTATTCTTTTACCTATAGTAAAAATCAGCTGGCAACAGTTTCGCCAATTAGCGCCCCTGGCCCTGATCATGGGCATGGGGCATTTTTACCTCTTGGCCCTAGGCCTTACCTATGTCCCCAGCTTTGTAGCTAGTTTCTGCCTACTCTTAGGCGGGCCCTTTTCATCCTTTTTGGGGTATCTCATACTCAAAGAGCGCCTCACCCGTTGGCAGGTATTAGCCATCACCGTTGCCACCCTAGGCGCCACCCTACCGACCTTGCTGTCCGGCAATATCACCCTGCAAATTGGCATGTTGCTGGTCACCATTAGCACCTTGTTATGGGCCTACGGCAATATCCAAGTTAGGCGCCTGGAAAACATGTCCACCATGGCGATTCAGTTCTATATCGCCATCATTAGCGCCCCACTTAGTTACCTGTGCTTCTTATTTGTCAGTGAAGATAGCAATCTATTTGCGCAGGTTACTTGGCAATCCATGCTGGCTTTAGGCTACGTAATTGTTGGCTCATCCATCATTGGTTACGCCCTCTGGTATCGCCTAATTCACAAGCATGGGGTACAGCAGGTCGCGCCCTACGCCCTAGTGCAACCCATCTTTACCTTGATTTTTGGCTACCTTATTCTGTTTGAACAGTTAAACTTATGGCAGTGGCTAGGCAGTGGTGTTACCTTACTAGCCATGCTTGCCTATCACCGTTTACAAAGGAAACAACCATGATCGACCTGCACTACTGGCCCACCCCTAATGGCTGGAAAATCACCATCATGCTAGAAGAGCTAGGCGTGCCCTATAACCTCAAGTATGTGAACATCATGGAAGGTGATCAATTTAAGCCTGAGTTTTTGGCCATTGCCCCCAATAATCGCATGCCTGCCATTGTCGATCATGAGCCTGCCGATGGTGGCGAGCCCTTAAGCATTTTTGAATCTGGTGCCATATTGCAGTACTTGGGCGACAAGTACGATCAGTTTTACAGTAAGGATCTACGCCAGCGCAACAATATTAATCAGTGGCTGTTTTGGCAGATGGGTGGCCTAGGCCCCATGGCGGGGCAAGCCCATCATTTTCGCCAGTATGCCCCAGAAACTGTGCCCTATGGTATCGAACGCTACACCAACGAGTGTAACCGTTTATATGGGGTTATGAACAAACAACTTGCCGAACGAGAGTTTCTCGCTGGGGAATACTCCATCGCCGACATGGCCGCCTGGCCCTGGGCTATTCTCAATGAGCGACAAGGGCAAAATATTGACGATTTTCCCCATTTAAAGCGCTGGATCGAGGCCATTGGCGAACGTCCAGCCGCCGCTCGTGGACAACAAATTGGCCAAGATTATCGGCGCAATATCGATGATGAGAAGTCCCGTGGGGTGTTGTTTAATCAAACTGCACGTTAATGGGGTCAGACCCCAAAGCGAGATTACCATGCCATTAGAATACACCTATCTGGAAACCCCCATTGGACGGCTTTTGTTAGCTGGCGCAGAGGAAATCCTTCACTACCTAGGTTTCCCCAAAGGCTCCATGGCCATGCAGCCCGAAGCCGACTGGCAGCAAAACGACCTGGCTTTCAGCCAGGCCAAACAACAGCTATCTGAATACTTTGCTGGTACAAGGCAGGTGTTTGATTTACCCCTGTCCCCTGCAGGCACCGAATTTCAACGTCAGGTGTGGCAAGCCTTGCAAGATATACCCTTTGGCCAGACTTGTTCCTACGGCGAGCTAGCTAAAGGCATCGACCGCCCTAAAGCCGTAAGAGCCGTGGGCGCTGCTAATGGCCAAAACCCTATTCCGGTGATTATCCCCTGCCATCGTGTTATTGGCAGTAGTGGTAAGCTAACTGGCTTTGGTGGAGGTTTGGATGTGAAGGAGTATTTATTGAAATTAGAAGGTGTAGAAGTACCTGAGCAGATCGGCCTTTGGCCGGGGTCAGACCTGAGGTCTGCCCCCAAGCGAAGCGAGATCATCTGACCACCAGCATGCAGCCAAAAAAAAGGGGAGCTTGCGCTCCCCCTCATTTCTACACCAGAATCCTCTGGTTATTTAGCTAGCCCGGCCTAGAGGGCTTGGCCAAATTCTAGTACCAGGCATCATCGGCGCTGGCTTTGGTCTTAGCGACAAATTCTTTTAAGGCGTCATCCACCGCCTCATCCATGGGCGGCAGTTCATAGTTTGCCAACATGCTCTTCATGCGCTCATTGGCACGTACTACGGCTTCTTTGCTACCGTTCTCTTCCCACTGTTCGACACTCTCAGAATCAGACATCTGCGCATCATAGAAGGCGGTTTCGTAGTTGGCCATGGTATGGGAACAACCTAGGAAGTGACCGCCTGCTGGCACCTCTTCATAGGCTTGGGCCGCCAAACCGTTAGCACCGGTATCCACACCACCCAACATGGTCTGGTAAACACCCAAACGATCGGCATCGAGAATCAGCTTCTCATAACCCATAGACAGGCCGCCTTCCAACCAACCAGCAGAGTGCAATACAAAGTTAGCACCAGCCAAGGCGGTAGAATGCATGGAATCAGCACTTTCATAGGCAGCCTGGGCATCACACACCTTAGATGCCGTTAAAGAACCGCCACAACGCAGTGGTATGCCTACTCGGCGGGCTAACTGACCAATCATGTAATTAGACATCACAGGCTCAGGCATGCCAAAGGTAGGCGCACCAGATTTGAGGCTCATAGAGGACAAGAAATTACCCATAACAAAGGCCGAGCCCTTGCGTACCAGCTGGCTAAAGGCACCGGCTGCCATGGCTTCTGCCATGGCTTGAGCCACACCCGCAGCGGTGGTAACCGGCCCCATGGCACCACCCAAAATAAAGGGCGCAACAATGATAGCCTGGTTAGCACCACAGTAGACCTGAATGGCTTCAGAGGCCACCTTGTCAATCATCATGGGGGAGTTGGCATTAACATTACCCATGATCACCACATTGTCTTCCATGAACTCCTCACCAAAGAGGATCTTGGCCATGGCAACAGAATCTTCAGCACGATCTTTGGCAGTGATCATGCCTAGGAATGGCTTATCTGAATAACGCATATGGGCGTAAACCATGTCCAGGTGACGCTTGTTTACAGGCACATCACAGGGCTCTACTACCACACCACCAGAGTGATGTAGGTGCGGCAAATCTTTAACCAATTTTACCAGATTTTCAAAGTCTTCCATGGAGCCATAACGGCGGCCCTTATCCAGATCACGAATAAATGGTGATCCATAGGCTGGCGCGAAGACCTGATTGCGACCGCCAATCTTGACGGACTTTTCTGGATTACGAGCTACTTGGGTAAATTCAGATGGAATCGTTTGACAAAGTTTACGGGCTAATCCATCGGGGAAGCGTACCTTGTCACCTTGCACATCGGCGCCACCATCACGCAGAATCTGCAAAGCGACGGGGTCATCACGGAATTCCACCCCCACTTCCTGCAGCAACCAATCGACATGGGCTTCAATTTCTTGCAACTGTTCTTCCGTGCAAAAATCAAAATAAGGAATCTTACGCTCAATAAAAGCAGGGACTTTAACAGCGGCGCGAACTGCACCACGTTGACGACTACGACGTGCCATTTTTAATCTCCAAATTCTTATTTACCACCACTAGTTAACATTGAGCATTATTCTCGCCAACAATGATAGCCCTAGCTTCTGAGGATCGCCGTGAATACTTCCATGTAGGCTCTTCAGCAGCATCCCTGCTGCTGACGTCCTCAGAAGCTAGGGCTACCACTGCTGGCTACTATGGTGCCATCAGCAATCTACAATAGCAGCCATTTTAGACTGAAAAAGCTTGCCAAACATTCAAACTGCAACTAATCTATATATAATTACAAGTTATATATAAAAACTACATTATG
>JAERSU010000232.1 GCA_016845445.1 Oceanospirillaceae bacterium
GATAATCACGGTCTGCTGGCGCGGACGATTTTTGAGGGCTTCCACAACTGGCTCAACGGGTAGGTAGTTGTATTTAAAGACATAGGCCATCTCGTCTAACACCAGCATGTCCAGAGATTCGTCTGCCAACAAGCCTTGGGTGATTTCCCATGCCTGTTCGGCTGCGGCAATATCCCGCTCCTTGTCCTGAGTTTCCCAAGTGAAGCCATGGCCCATTACGTGCCAAGGGATATTGGTATTGGCTTTGAAAAACTTGTGCTCGCCGGTTTCAATGCGACCTTTAACAAACTGCACCACAGCGCCGCTTTTGCCGTGGCCAAGGTTGCGCATCAAGGTGCCAAAAGCAGAACTGCTTTTACCCTTGCCGTTGCCGCGTAGCAGAATGGTAATGCCTCGTTCTTCCGTGGCTTTGGCGATCTTGGCGTCCACTACCGCCTTCTTGGCAGCCATGCGTTGTTCATGGGTTTTACTCATGCTCGATATCCTGTTTTAGGCTAAGCGCTTTGCTTGCGCAAGGGTCAGGTAGTCAGCACCTAGGTGCTGAGCGATTTGTTTACCACGGCCGCGTTTTACTTGGGCTTGTTCGGTATCGACCAGCAAGCTAGTGCCGGGTAGCTTAAGGCCGCTAATATCTTGCTGGGTACGGCCGTCGGTAATGATGTAATTGATGATTTGTAGGGCTGGATTGCGACGTGACAAACGTTGGCCAAAGGCTTGGGCCTGCTGTAAAGCCTGCTTGAATGGTGTGCCGCCACCAGCGCCGATGCCATCTAACAAGGGTGCCATGGCTTTAGGTGCACGGCCTAACGCCATGAGCTCTTCTACCTTGTCATTGCCAAAGCCTAGTAACACCATTTGCTGGCGAGCGAGGTAAGCTTGCTGGGCAAGGCCGGCTACTAAGCCCTTGGCTTGGGACTGGCTGTGGCCTTGTAAGGTGGAAGCAGAGGTGTCTAATAGCACCAGATGCATGGTCGGATCGGCCCCTTGTTGGCGGCGAAAACGCAACGCCGGTTTGCCCCCGCGGCCAGCTAGCAGGCTAGCAAACCAATTGATTCGCTGGCTCCAGTTACGGGTAGCGCGACCTTTACCTTGAGATTGCGTGCCTTGGCTGGCAAAGGGCATGGGTTTGCTTGCATGAACGGCTCCTTGGTGGGCGATTGTCATACTGCGTAATGCACCTGTGTGCTGCATTTGCGGCTGCATTTGGCCCCAATCACTGCTGCCTTGTTGAGGTTGCTGATGGTTGGCTGTTTGCTCTGGGCGTTGAAATGGCGGTGGCGTGTTGCTAGGCGGTGTGGGTGTTTGCTGGCGACGGTGCATGAGCACTAGCTCTTCCACGGCATCCAAATCTGCTTGGCTTACGGTTTGGCGGCCTTGCCAGGCGGCGTTGGCGCATGCGGCTCGCAACCACACTAGATCGCCTCGCACCCCATCAACTTGGGCGTTGACACAGCGTTCAGCAATGGCTAGACGCAGTTCATCACTGATGCTGACCTGGGGCAGGCGTTGTTGTGCAGCTTGGATGTCAGCGCATAGCTTTGCTTGCTGGTCCGCATAGGTGTGCATGAACTGCTCTGGTTGCTGGTCAAATGCTTGTCGACGTCGAACAATTTCCACGCGCTCTTGGGCAGTATAGCTATTAGCCAGGGCGACTCCAAAGCCAAAGCGATCTAACAGTTGTGGGCGTAGCTCGCCTTCATCCGGGTTCATGGTGCCCATGAGGACAAATTCGGCCCCGTGCTGGTGACTTATACCGTCACGTTCGATGCGATTGATGCCACTAGCGGCAACATCTAGCAATAGATCTACCAGGCTATCTGGCAGTAGATTGACTTCGTCAACGTACAATAGGCCTTGGTGTGCTTTGCTTAATAAACCCGGGGCAAAGGACACCTGCTGTTCGCCCAGCGCCTGCTGTAAATCCAGTGTACCGGTTAGCATTTCTTCACTGGCGCCAAGGGGTAAGGTAACTAGTTGTTGTAAGCCGTCAATGTGCAAATCGGCTAGGGAGCGAGCAAGGGTGGATTTGGCGCTACCTCGGGGGCCGCTGACCAGAACGCCGCCAATGGCTGGGTCGATAGCCAATAACACCAAGGCGAGCTTGACCTGGTCCTGGCCGACGACAGCAGTGAATGGAAAGTTTGGTTTCACAGGTGCACCTCCAGACTCTGATGTGTGCTGGAAAGCGCCGACGCGAATACCTGCAAAGCCGATGCTTTGCAGCTAGTGGAATGTAGCAATGTCGTTTCCTTTCGCACCCGCCGTGCGATATAGGTTAGCCATAAGTTGCTGGTGTCGGACTGGAAACCTAGTTTCTTACCGTTGCGGGGGCAGTGTTGATAAATACCGGTACACCGCAATATTTATCAAGCTTCCCATTAACCACCCTACCGCAGGGTGGAACAACTCATGTCGACCATTGTAGGCCTAGTAGAGATAGAATAATACTGAATTAAATTCATTAGTTTGTTATATGCGGCATGGTATGGGCTTAAAGCCGCCACTTGGGGCTTTTTTAGCAATGAATATTGATTTCTAAGGAAACTTATTCACCTTGGTGATAGCATGGAACGATTGATGCTGATGTCAACGAGATGTTTTATGCAAAGCTTATATGCAGATTTTCAGCCGTACCGAGAGTTCTTTTTTGATGTTGGGGACGGCCATAGTTTATATGTTGAGCAAAGTGGTAACCCAGTAGGCATTCCTGTACTGGTGGTGCACGGCGGCCCTGGTGGCGGGTGCAGCCCGACGACGCGGCGGTTTTTTGATCCGGGTGTCTACCAGATCAATATGGTAGATCAGCGCGGAGCTGGACGTTCGTTGCCCCATGCAAGCCTTGAGGCTAATACTACTGATAAATTGCTGGCCGATTTTGAGGCGTTGCGAGAGTCATTGGCTATCGAGCAGTGGATGTTGTTTGGTGGATCCTGGGGGTCCACCTTGTCATTGCTATATGCGCAGGCCCATCCACAGCGTATCACCGCCATGATTTTAAGGGGCATCTTTTTGGGGCGCCCTGAAGATATGGGCTGGTTGTTTGAAGCGGGTGGTGCCAGTAGGGTGTTTGCTGATCATTGGCAAGACTTCTGTGCGCTCGTGCCACCTAGCAAGCAGGCTAATATGGTGGATTATTATTATGGCCTGCTAAGTGGCGAGGATGAATTGCGCCGTGTTGCCGCGGCCAAAGCCTGGGCCTTATGGGAGGCGAATATTTCCACCTTAGAGCCTCAGTCCCTAAGTATTGAAAGTGGTGCTGATCTACATGATGCCTTGGCCATATCTCGCATCGAATGTCACTACGCCAAGTATGATTGTTTCTTGCAGCCGAATCAGATTCTGGCCAATATGGGCACTATATCCCATATCCCCGGCATCATCGTGCATGGGCGTTATGACATGGTGTGTCCATTTGATCAAGCCAAGCTGTTGCATGATCTGTGGGAAGAAAGCGAACTACATATTATTCGTGATGCCGGCCATAGTCAGATGGAGCCGGGCATCGTGGATAATCTAGTGAGGGCGACACAAGCCTTTGCCCACAAAATTGCATGACAATAATTATCTATGAAAGCTTTAATACAACGTGTGTCTCACGCTCAAGTTGATGTCGCCGGTGAAACCGTCGGCCAAATTGGTTCTGGTTTATTGGTGTTGTTAGGTGTCGACCGCGATGATGATCAGGCGAAGGCCGACCAGCTGCTACATAAGGTTAGCCATTACCGCATTTTTGCTGATGCCGATGGCAAGATGAATCTCAATGTGCAACAAGCTGGTGGCAGCCTGTTGATTGTTAGTCAGTTTACCTTGTCGGCTTCTACCAAGAAGGGGATGCGGCCTAGTTTTACTAGTGCGGCTAGCCCTGCCTTGGCGCAAGAGTTGTATGAATACTTTTCTGCCCAGGCAGCGCAGCTTGTGCCGGTGCAAAACGGCCAGTTTGCGGCGCACATGCAGGTCAGCCTTACCAATGATGGCCCAGTTACCTTTCTGTTAGAGGTTTAGTCTGGCTGGCTGTGGCGGTCTTCCGGACGGCCGTATTTATGGCTGGTGTAGGTGAGTAACCAGAGGGCAGCACTAAGGAGCAGAATGGCTCCGGAAATACTCAACAATAGCAATAGATGGAAGTTGTCGGAGACCTGTTGGACGTCGATCACTAGGTGGCGTGACAAGGCGGTAATGGCAATGAATATGAGGAACTGTACCGGTAGGCGTTGGGTCTTGAAGTAGATGCCAATCATGGCCCCTAGTTCCAAGTAGATAAACAGCAATAGAATGTCTTTTAGGGCCGCATAGCCCTTCTCCATCATGCCGATGTATTCATACACTGCGGACCAGACAACCGTCGCGCCGATGGCAAATAGGGCAAGGTAGTGAAAACCTTCAACTAGAGCATTGCCGATTTTTTCTATTTTTTCTGAGCGTTGGTTCATGATTGGTGCCTATGTTTCATTGGGATCAGACCCCATGGGGTCAAACCCTTTTATTCCCACTCCATCTGTTCGAATACGCGCAAGGCATTACCTGGGCTGATGCCTTGGTAGTTTATCAGGTGGTTAAATTTTGCTTGATCAACCTCACGGATGTCCGTTAATTCTCCACCGTCATCAATAAACTCACCCACGGCGGTGCGTAGGTGCACCAGATAGTCATAACTTTGGGCAGTGAGGGTTGCAATATTAGAGGGTTTGCCGTGGCCTGGGATAACGTGTTGGCTGTCGAGTTCAGCCATGGCGGCAAACACCTCTACCCAGGAGGCACTGTCAGACACATCTATGACGCCCAGCATGCGCTCGCCATAGGCGATATCACCACTGAAAACAATCTTCTGTTGCGGCAGGTAGACCCAGGCATCACCCGGTGTGTGGGCCGCACCTAGGTGACGCAGTTGCAGGTCAACACCGCCGATGTTTAGATCCAGTGCTTGCGTAAAGGTTTGCTGGGCAGTGATGGCATCTAAACCTGCCATGGGGTCCTCGCCGATCATGCTTGTGAGTCTGTTGATCTGATCGCCAGTCCTTGTCTCTTGGTCTTCGACGGCCGCCTCACTAGCAATGATGGTGGCCCCTTGTTGGGCAAAATAGGCATTGCCTAGCCAACGATGGTCTTGGCCACCGGTGTTGATGACGTGGCTTATGGGTAGTGGCGTGATGTTGCGCACCTGCTCTTCAATGGCTTGGGCGGCGAGCGTACCAGCACCTGCATCAATAAGGATGACGCTGTCAGCCGTGAGGATCACGCCAAAGGTGGCATTGTTGCCTAGGTTGCTAGGGCTGCGGTTATTTAGTTCCCCAACGATGGCATACACAGGGCCGTCCACATGCACGGTGGTGAGGCCGTTGTTGGCCGCAGCGATGGCGCTGGCAAGTAAACCAATAACAAAGCTAATCAGGCGGCTTAAACGGGCGGTAAAGCAGTACATGAGGTGTCATATCTCTAAATGTTCTATTGATATTGCATAATAGAATATCGCGCCCGTTGGAGCAAGTTAAGCGCGATAATGTTAGAGGGTTTCTAGTTTGGCATAGGCTAGGACTAGCCATTTGCTACCTTCATCTTCAAAGTTTACCTGTACCCGTGCTTGAGGGCCCGCGCCTTCAGCGTTGACTACCGTGCCAATGCCAAACATGGGGTGGCGTACCATTTGGCCCAAGGCGATGGCTGGTGTTTCTAAGTCCTGATGGCGGCCCCAGCGATCGAATTTTTGCCCTTGTGGTTGGCGTTGAGTAATTGGCCGGCTGATGGAGGATTTAAGCCGCACTTCCTGCATCAGTTCATCGGGTAGTTCACCAATAAAGCGCGATGGGCGGTTAAAGGTGTCCTGGCCATGCAGGCGACGGGTTTCGGCGTAGGTAATAAATAGCTTTTGCATAGCCCGAGTAATGCCCACGTAGCAGAGGCGACGTTCTTCTTCTAGTCGGCCGCCTTCTTCGAGGGACATCTTGTGAGGGAACAAGCCTTCTTCCACTCCCGCCAAAAAGACCAGTGGGAATTCCAAGCCTTTGGCGGAGTGCAGTGTCATGAGTTGCACACTGTCTTCGGACTCATCAGCTTGCTGTTCGCCGGCATCAAGGGCGGCTTGATCAAGCATGGCACCCAGTGGTGTATTGGCCACTGGATCCAGTTCGGCATCCGGGTCCTCGGAATCCTGCACTGGGCTCCAAGCAATGGCAAAGCTCTTGGCGGCACTGACCAACTCATTGAGGTTGTCTATGCGGGTTTGGGCCTTCTCTCCTTTTTCTTTTAAGTGGTGCTGAATCAGGCCTGACTGCTGAATGACATGGTCGACCAGTTCGTGTAGATGCGCTTCGGCTGTGTCCTCGGCTAGGCGCTCAATGAGATTCAGAAAGCCTTGCACGGCATTATGGGCGCGTGTGGCCAGATGCGTTGCATTGAGTATTTGGCGGCTGGCATCCCACATGGAACAGCCCTCGGCGCGGGCCAACTGACGAATCTTATCAACCGTTGCCGCGCCGACACCGCGGGTGGGCACGTTAAATACCCGCTCCATGGCCGCATCGTCGTTACGATTATGGATGAGGCGCAAGTAGGCCAAGGCATTGCGAATTTCCAAGCGGTCATAAAAGCGTTGACCGCCGTAGATGCGATAGGGCATACCGGCTCGAATGAGGGCCTCTTCTAACACCCGTGACTGGGCGTTGGAACGATATAAGATGGCGGTTTCCGCGCGCAGACCACCACCTTGTTGCCATTGGTTAATCTGGTCGACGATGAAGCGCGCCTCATCCATTTCATTGAAGGCGGCATACAATGAAATGGGCTCACCGTCACTGCCTTCGGTCCACAGGTTTTTGCCCAAACGACCTTGGTTGTTGCTAATTAGGCCGTTGGCGGCCTTGAGGATGGTGCCCGTTGAACGATAATTCTGCTCCAAGCGTACGGTAAGAGTGTTGCCAAAGTCCTTCTCAAATTGCTGAATGTTCTCTATCT
Organism: Oceanospirillaceae bacterium; assembly: GCA_016845445.1. Taxonomy (GTDB): domain Bacteria; phylum Pseudomonadota; class Gammaproteobacteria; order Pseudomonadales; family Balneatricaceae; genus Njordibacter. Next base: position 6,949 of record JAERSU010000232.1, read on the forward strand.
TCGCGCCTCGCCAGCCATAGATAGACTGGTCGTCATCACCCACCGACATGACACAGGCGCTGTTGCCAGCCAAAACCCGTAACCAGGCGTACTGAATGGTGTTGGTATCCTGAAATTCGTCTACCAATATATGCTTAAAGCGGCCTTGGTAGTGGGCCAGTAGTTGTGGGTTGTTGAGCCATAGCTCATGGCAGCGTAACAGCATTTCACCAAAATCAACCAGACCTGCCCGTTCACAGGCCTGCTGATAGGCACGGTATACATTGACCTGGGTTTGCAGGTGGAAATCACCTTCAGCTTGGATATGGTCTGGACGCTGGCCTTCGTCTTTGCAGTTGTTGATAAAGTGCTGGAATTGGCGTACTGGCCAGCGTGCTTCGTCGAGCTGTAGTTCTTTGCAGATACGTTTTAACAGGCTTAGCTGATCATCACTGTCGATGATTTGGAATTGTTGTTGTAAACCGGCTTCTTGCCAATGGCGACGCAACAACCGGTGGGCCAGACTGTGGAATGTGCCGACCCATAGGTGTTGGGTGTCTAAACCTAGTAGGTCTTCAATGCGGCCGCGCATTTCACGAGCGGCCTTGTTGGTAAAGGTAACCGCCATTATGGACCAGGGCGATTGGCCAATGGCATCGATTATCCAAGCTATACGATGTACCAGGACACGAGTTTTGCCAGACCCTGCACCAGCCAATACCAGCATATTTTGTTCTGGTGCTGCGACGGCTTCTCGCTG
>JAERSU010000233.1 GCA_016845445.1 Oceanospirillaceae bacterium
GCAAATAAACTTAGGGCGCCCATAATAAAACTACAGGCATAACCCTATATCTTTACTGAGATTTTAGCCGACATAGCCTGTGTCTCTAATTTTATTGGATAATGAGCACGTATTTTGGCATCGCCACGAACACCAAAATAATTCGGGAAGTGACCTAGGAGAATATCTTCGGTTTGTTTGGCAACCCGCCCAAGTACATCAGGTGATCCTTGCTTTTGCCACGCATCTGTAGGCTGACGGTCAAATAATTGCGGATACAGGTATTCGGTTTCCATGACCTCGAGGGTATGCCCGGCACCCAAAAAGTGTCCCGGATCAATACTATGCTGGTGGATCAAATCCAGCGCCAAGGTATCATCATTGACTTCTATGCCCCGCAAGGTTCTAGAAATCATGGCGGCAATTTCATTGTCGAACACCATGGACTCGAAGCTACAGCCCATTAAGCTACCTATCATGCCGCCGAATTCACATAATCGATTAGCGCCGGCATGGGCGGCTAAGGAAAAGGCTAGTGCTTTTTCTACTCCATACTGAGCATCAATGTGCTTCGCATCAGTCATACCACAACCGACACTAGTAGGCAGATTATAAAAATTGCCCATCTGCACCGCCGCTGCAGCTATCAGTGCTTGTTCGCCACTACCACCGGTAAAGGAGCCAGTACGTAAATCGGTAATAAAGGGCCAGGCAGCAAAGGTCATGGGTGCGCCTGGATTAACTAGATTGACTACCGCTAAACAGGCAAGGGTTTCGGCTATTGCTTGCACCAAGGTACCCGCTAGGGTCGCAGGCGAAGTAGCGCCAGCTTGAGGGGGGACAGCCAGGTCGGACACTAATCCCATCTGCGCCGTGGCTATCATCAAGCCCAGATTTGACTGCCCAAAACGTAATGGCGAGACAATGGGGCAGCCACCGATCACGGCTGATGGCTTAGCCAAAAACTTACCTTCACCGCCACTGGCCAAGTCCAACATAGGCAGCGCCGCTTGCAGGTGGTCTCGGTTGCGAAAACAAAGGCACAAGGGTTTTTCCGTGCCTGCTAACATGGCATATAGCATGTTCATATCATGCTCATAGTCATCGCTGACATCACAGGCCAATACCGTGTCACCACTCATATGAATGTTATCTAGCCGATCCACCAAGCGGGTGAAATCGTAGATATCTTTTAAGGTAGATGGCCGGTACTGCCTGCTTTGCACATCATAGGTCGTAACTGCCGTACCAGAATTGGAATAATAAACACGCTTGCCACTACAATCCATGTCATCTTTGCCTGCGCGGCTACCACGGGCATGCACCACATAACCATTGGCGGCTTTACTGATAAGGTCTTCCATCAATGCCTGCGGAAAACATAAGCGCTGATGTTCATTCAGCTTGGCCCCTTGAGGCAAAGCAATAGCCAATAACTCCTGAGAGGGTTCTGATATACCGGTACGCGCCAATATTAGCAGGGCACCGCGGTGTATTTTTTCCATATCAGCTGTGCTCAAGGGCAAATATTTACCACCCTGAATACCTGCTTCAATCACCTTAGCATCAACGGCCTGGGCTCGCTGCTGAGCCCTTGCTTGACGACCACCGGCGCGACGTCGTTTTGTTTCAAGCATGACAAAAACCTCGTTTCACACTTTAAAATGGACGAGCGTCCATTTTTTGGATATTATGATGCCACCAATCATAAGCTGAGACAAGAGCAGACCATGTTAAAAGTTGATTTACACAAGCTTCGTCACTGGGATGGTGAGCATGTTTTACATCCTTGGGAGAATAGCGATTACGCCAAAGACGACCAGCGCACCTTCATTGAATCGGGTCAAGGCATTTATGTCCACACGGCTGATGGTCAGCGTTTATTAGACGGCCCGGGTGGCATGTGGTGCATGCAGATAGGTTATGGCAGCGAAACCCTGGTCCAAGCCATGGCTAAGCAGGGTATGAAATTAGGCTATATGTCAGCCTTTAATAATTCCAATTCCCTATCTGCTCAATTGGCTGCGCGCATGGCTGCATACTCGCCAGGGGACCTAAATACCGTATTCTTCACCACTGGCGGCTCCACGGCCGTAGACAGTGCCCTGCGCTTTATTCACTATCGCAACAATGTATTGGGCAAACCGGCAAAAAAGAAAATCATTTCCCGCCAAAAGGCCTACCATGGCAGCACCTATTTGGCCTCCACCATGAGTGGCAAAGAACGGGATAAAGGCTGGCTAGATCAAGCCGACGATCTGGTCCACTTTCTGCCAGACATCACTCCTTATTACCGACCTGATGGTATGTCAGAATCAGACTTTCTGGAAGCCAAGGTCAATGACCTAGAAGCAGCCATACTAGACCTTGGCGCAGATCAGGTAGCGGCTTTCATTGCCGAACCCATTCTCGCTTCAGGCGGTGTTATCGTGCCACCCCAAGGCTACCACCAACGCTGCCTGGAAGTCTGCCGGCGCCATGACGTGCTTTACATATCAGATGAAGTGGTCACTGGATTTGGCCGTTTAGGCCAGGTGTTTGCTTCTGAGGCTGTATTTGGCATAGTGCCGGATATTATTACCTGCGCCAAAGGCCTGACATCAGGTTACTTTCCTATGGGTGCAACCCTTATATCCGACCGCTTACTACAGGATGTCATTGATACCAACAAAGGGGCCACCTTTGCCAATGGCTTCACCTACTCATGTCACCCCATTGGCGCAGCGGCCGCCATGGCCAATTTGGATATTTTTGAACAACAAGATCTGCTGCAACACGTGCAGCAGATGACGCCGCATTTTCAACAGCGCCTACATCAGTTGCGTGAATTGCCCATCGTTGGCGATACCCGGGGCATGGGACTCATGGGCGGTATCGAATGTGTGGCCGATAAGCACAGTCGCAACCCCCTGCAGTTAGACAAAACCGTAGGAGAACGCATTGATACCCACTGCCAAGCACTGGGCTTGTTGGTGCGGCCAATCATTAATACCTGTGTGATTTCCCCACCGCTTATCATTACCCGTGAGCAGATTAACGAACTCTTCGACCTGCTTACTGTTGGTATTCAGCGTGCTAGTGACGAACTGCAAGCCGAGGGCCTGTGGCAGCCGAGTTAGCTTGCCAGAAGATTAAATCATCGGCTTTAGGGAGATCAGCTCGCGGCGGAAGATTTGTTGTTCCACTTCTGCTGCTGGTTTTTCAAAATTACGAGCGGCCATATGGCCGCTGTAGACGGCATCGGCAATCAATCCTGGGGTCGCCGCATCGCCAATTAATTCAACATGGCGCAACCCATGAGCAGGCATGGCCAGCAATTCATCATACAGTTGGCTATGACGAATACGCTCGGTTACCAATAATAAACCATCGGCTGCAATGGACTGAACCTTGCCAGTGTAGTTACAGCTTAGCTGCACTTGCTTGTCTACCGTCCCATGTATAGTGTGGGACAAGATGACAGCCGCCCCAGACTGCAACAATTGGCGCTGAATAGTCGCCTGCTCTAGGGTGATGTCGGTAAATGGTGACACCATGGTAGCACTGGTTGCTAGGCTCACACGATAGCCCTGATCGACAAGTTGCTGGGCAATCACCCCGCCAAGATAAGCCAAATCATCATCATAAATAAGTACATGGGGCATCTGTTGCTGGGATGGCAACTGATTAGCCATGACGTCTTCTGGGGTAAACAACGGCAGGCTGCCATCATTGTGCATGGCAACACGCTTGGAGCGCCCCACCCCATCTCGGCGCCAATGGGTGCCGGTGGCGATAAACACATTATCGATGCCCAACTCAATAATCTGTTCGCTGGTTAGCTGGCTGTCATAGTAAATATCCAAATTAGCGCGCGTTTGCATATCGCTTAAGCGATAATCCACTACCCGTTTCCAGGCACCTAAGCCCGCCAGCTTGGCTTCTGCTAAACCACGGCCACCCAATTCCTTGGTGGCTTCAGCTAAGGTCACCTGATAGCCTCGTCGTGCTAGCTGCATGGCACACTCCATGCCCGCCGGACCACCGCCAACCACCAAGGCTTGCTGATCCGATTGCTTGGCTTCGATATGCTCCGGATGCCAACCTCGACGCCACTCCTCCCCCATGGTGGGATTCTGCGTACAACGAATAGGCACTCCCAAACCATCACTAGACACGCAGATATTACAGCCAATGCATTCTCTGATTTCATCAATGCGATTGTCACGAATCTTATTGGGTATAAATGGGTCAGCAATGGAAGGCCGAGCGGCGCCAATAAAATCTACGATGCCATCTTTAACCAAGGACACCATATAGTCCGCCGAGGTGATGCGTCCCACGGCAACTACCGGCTTATTGGTCTCCTGTTTGACGAATTCGATATAGGGCGTCTGATAGCCCTCATGGCGTTGCAGTCGTGAGGTTGCCGAATCATTGGACCAGTTGGAAATATTCACATCCCAAATATCCGGTAAATCCTTGAGCATCTGCACAATTTGGCGGCCTTCTTTGTGCCATTCCATACCATCACTGCCCATCACCTCGTCAACGGCAAAACGCAGAGCAACGGCACAACGCCCGCCCACTTCCTCTTTGGCATCCTCTAACAACTGGCGCAATAAGCGCACGCGATTTTCTAGTTTGCCACCATATTCATCCGTGCGCTGATTGTATTCTGGCAATAAAAAGTGCTGTGCCAAGGACATACGATGGCCAGCATAGACATAAATAATATCAAAACCAGCTTCCATGGCCCGCCTAGCCGCACTGCGATGCCAACGCCGAAAAGCCTGGATATCAGCCAAGCTCATGGCTCGCGCCTGCTTAGGATAGGTAGATTCCATGGTCATATCCGAAGGCGCAAATAGCGGCGCCCTAGATAGATGGTTATAGGCGTGAGCACCATTGTGCACTAGCTCAATGGCCGCCAACGCACCCTTGGCATGCACCGCGTCCGTCATCAACTTTAACGCCGGAATATCATGCTCATCCCAGATGCGTTGCTCGGCATAGGGCGCCAAATCTGAGGTTGGGTGTATCTCAGCTTCTTCGGTACTAACCACCGCCCAACCACCTTCGGCTTTCATAGCGCGCATGGCCGCATGAGCCTGGGGACGCACATGACCTAAACCGCAACAATGAGGCACCTGATAAAAGCGATTACGGGCCGTATGCGGACCAACTTTGACGGGTTGAAACAGAATGTCATAAGGACTTGAGGTTGCCATACGCCAATCAACTCATTAAAATGGACAAGCGTCCATTATTAAACATTCCTTGTCTTCTGGCAATGAAAAATGCATTATAGACTCTAATTTAGATCAATCTTATATATCACAGTCAGCAACACCATCATGACCACCAGCAAACGCCAATTAAACAAGCAGCTAAACCAGCAGGCATTAATCAATGCCACCTTGGATTGCATCGCCGAAATTGGCATCACCC
>JAERSU010000234.1 GCA_016845445.1 Oceanospirillaceae bacterium
GAGGTGGGCGCCGGTGTTACAGGTTATGCTGTCGGTGACCGCGTTGTATCCAATGGCCATCACGCCGAATATGTATGCGTGCCGAAAAACCTTTGTGCCAGGGTGCCCGATGGCGTTAGTGCAAAGGATGCAGCATTCACAGTTATTGCAGCAATCGCCCTGCAAGGGATCAGGTTGTTGAAGCTTACATTGGGAGAGTGTGTTGTCGTCACCGGCCTGGGTTTGATTGGACTGGTTGCTGCACAGATTCTGAAGGCCCAGGGTTGCAGGGTGCTGGGGCTGGATTTTGACAGCGAGAAAATACACCTGGCGAGGGAGTTTGGTATTGAGGCGGTAGACCTTTCCGGTTCTGAAGACCCGTTGGCGGTAGCTGAACAATTTTCCCGTGGCCGCGGAATAGACGCAGTATTAATTACCGCCTCTACCGACAGCAATGAACCCGTTCGCCAGGCGGCGACCATGTGCAGGAAGCGTGGACGTATTGTCCTGGTCGGTGTCGTTGGCACGCAAATTTCTCGCGCCGACTTTTACGAAAAAGAGTTGTCGTTCCAGGTGTCCTGTTCCTATGGCCCTGGTCGTTATGACGAGGATTATGAAGAGGGTGGTAAAGACTATCCCTACGCCTACGTCAGGTGGACAGAGCAGCGCAATTTTGAAGCGGTGCTGGATCTTGTTGCCAGTAATGCGATTGATGTGCAGCCACTGGTCAGTCATTGTTTTGGTTTTGCGCAGGCGGCAGAGGCTTATGAATTAATAGGCGGCGGAAAGCCTCTGGGCATATTGCTGGAATATGGCACGCAGCAGGCATCTGCTGAACAGCAGCCGGTAAAACATGTAAGTGTACCCGTACAGGTCGATGCCGCAGCAACGGTAAGGGTAGGGTTCGTGGGAGCGGGTAGTTATGCAACCAGTGTCCTGATACCCGCATTCGCTGGTACCGACGCAGCATTAGTGTCGGTCTCTTGTAATTCAGGCGTTAGCGGTACGCATGTAGCTAAAAAATTTGGCATAGCCGGAGTCACTACCGACACCGGCAGCCTGATCAACTCGCCAGATAACAACACAATAGTGATTACTACACGTCATAACAATCACGCTGAGCTTGTACGCAAAGGGTTAGAAGCTGGCAAACATATTTTCGTAGAAAAGCCGTTGGCAATAACCCGTGATCAATTGGCAGATATTACCAGCGCCTATTCCCGTGCTGCGCAAGGTGGTAACCCGCAACTGATGGTTGGCTTCAACCGCCGCTTTGCACCACATATCAAGCGCGCAAAAACGTTGCTTGATGCATCTCAGCAGCCAGCGTCTTTCATCATGACAGTCAATGCCGGTGCGATTGCTGCCAACCACTGGACGCAGGACCCCGAAGTGGGTGGCGGAAGAGTTATTGGCGAAGCCTGTCACTTCGTCGATCTCCTGCGGTTTTTGGCGGCATCACCCATTATATCGACCAGGGCAATTCAAATAGGTCCAGGTTGTATCGACGGCATCCGTAATGACAAAGTCAGCATAATGCTTGCATTCGAGAATGGCAGCACTGGTGTTGTTCATTATCTTGCCAACGGTAGTAAATCATTCCCCAAAGAACGGCTGGAGATCTTTTGCGGCGGTGGAATTTTGCAGCTGGACAACTTCCGCAAGATGCGCGGTTATGGTTGGCCTGGCTTCAGTAAGATGAACTTGTGGCGGCAGGATAAAGGTAATACACAATGTGTCAGGGAGTTTGTCGAACTGGTTCAATCGGGAGGCCAGCCGTTAGTACCATTTGCCGAACTCGTAGAGGTGGCTAATTCCTGTTTCGATGTAATGGAGCAGTTGTCACCTTAACCCAAAACACATCAATGATGCCCGGCTTTTGTGATCAGTAAGTTTCCCAAAATAATCCATACCTTGCGCTACTTGAAGGCGAAGCAGCTGCTGTTTTACATCTTGCGCAGGGCATTGCCTGCCAAAAAGGTGGAGGCAAGGCCGGGTTTGAGTTGCCGGCGTTTGAAGTTGGTACATGGCCCTGTGGCTATAGAGTCAGGGGGAGCTGCTCCTGGCGAATTCAGGTTCCTGAATAAGCGAATGAATCTTGGTGAAAACCTCCGTAGCCTGGACTGGTCGCCAGCTGATGCGAGTCGCCTATGGCAATACAACTTGCATTATTTTGATTACCTGCGCGATCCGGACAGGTCGGTAGAAAATGGCCTCGCCCTGGTCAATTCCTGGATCACCAAAAATGTACAGGGTTCAAGACCCGGATGGGAAGCGTTTACCGCTAGCCTGAGAATCGTTAACTGGGTGCAGTTTGCGTTAACCCGCTGTGATGAAGAAGCTGCCCTGCAGTTCCAGGCCTCGTTATTTGAGCAGGCACTTTGGCTGGAAAAAAATGACGAAAAACATATTTTGGCAAACCACTATTTCGAAAATTTGAAAGCTTTATTTTTTGCCGGTTGTTATTTGCAAGGGGTCGAAGCAGAACGCTGGTTACACAGGGCAAAGATAGAAATTATTGAGCAGCTCGACGAACAAATACTTGCAGATGGCGGACATTATGAACGCTCCCCGCAATATCACAGCCTCATGTTGGAAAATATTCTCGATATTTATGCCCTGTCGTCCAGCAATCCTGGCCTTGTCGAAGGATCGTTCACCACCGATGTAAAGAAATATGCAATTCGTGCTTTGGATTACCTGAATACAATTTG
>JAERSU010000235.1 GCA_016845445.1 Oceanospirillaceae bacterium
AATCCAGTCAAAGACGTTCAAACTTTCCATAGTGCCTTACTGCTTTACCTTATAGGCGACGACGATGCCGCTTAACTTAAAGGATTTTTTCAATTTTGCCTGCAGTTGCTCAGCTTGCTTGCGGGTATTTACCGGGCCTACTAAAACACGATGGTTACTGCCTATCGTTTGCATATAAGCTGGGTATTTCGCCTTAATGAGCTTGTCACGCAAGGCTTTGGCATTCGCCTGCTGCTTAAAGCTGGCCAATTGCACCACCCAGGATTGTGGCAAACCTTGTGTGTCTAGGGTAGCTTTATTGGCCGATTTTGGTTTTGCTTGAGGCGTTGGCTTTTTTACTGCAGCATCTGTACTAGCGGATGAGGGTTGCTGGTTAGCGCTGCTCTCTGGCGTGCTGATACTAATAGCAGCCTCTGTATCAGGTTGCTTTATAACAATGGGTTTTACCGCCAGTTTAACCGGCTGCTGTGCTTGTTGCGCTTGCTTACTGAGCTCTTCAATGCCGTCGCCATCCATAAAAAATGGCAACACAATCACTGCTGCTGCCAGCCAAACCAGAGTACCTATGATTTTATGTCGCATAACGGTTTCCATGTGCAGATCGTTGCCGCCCTAGTTTAAAGCCCAATAGGTGGTTGATCGTGTTGCTGAAGGTAGGCCAACACATCACCGACTGTGTGAAAAGAACCAAACACCAAGATTTTAGCGCCTGTGGCTGTGTTTTCGATAGCTCCGTGCAAGGCGTCAACCACACTGTCATAGGCAGACACTGCCGAATCCGCTACCTCTTCACTGGTTAACACGGCTTTTAATTGGCGATTATTTAGACCACGTGGGCCACTAGTTGGCGCTAGATGCCATGCTTTGATGCTGTGCTTCAGGGCAGTCACCACGGCGGGATAATCCTTATCAGCTAAGATAGCAAATACGGCACTGACTTGCTCGCCTTCACTGGCCAACTGCTGCGCTAAATTGGCTGCCGCGTGAGGATTATGAGCAACGTCTAGAATAAGTTGCCTTTGCTGCCAGTCAATACGCTGATAACGGCCCGTAAGGCGAGCTTGCTGTAAACCTGTAATAATTGCAGCATCGTCTATGTGCCAGGGTAACAACTTGATTGCTTGCACCACAGCCGCGACATTCATAGGAGGCAAACTGACTGCAGGAATGGCAACTTGCTGGCCCTGCTGATTACACCAAAGGCCATCTTGCTGACTAAACGCTTGGCCATTTTGGTACCAGGTAGCCTGAATTTCTTCAGCATAAGCTGCCACTGACCGCGGACCATCTATTTGCCCAAATATAGCCGCTTTTGCGGGCCGAAATATACCCGCTTTTTCGCGCCCAATAAGCTCAATATCATCCCCTAACCAATCAACATGATCAACGGCAATACTAGTGACAATAGCAATATCAGGATCGATAACATTAACCGCATCCAAACGCCCACCCAAACCGATTTCAAGCAATGCTACCTGCGGTTGCCGTTGCTGCATTAGATCAAACGCTAACAAGGCATTAAATTCAAAATAAGTAAGTTGCACCGCTTCATTATCGGCTTGCAAGCGGGCCTCATTAACACGGGCAAAACTAGCACACAGGTCATCATCTGAGACCATTTCACCATTAAAGCTGATGCGTTCGTTAAAACAGACAAAATGCGGCGAAGTAAGGGCGGCATAAGAAATGCCTGCGGCCTTAAGGATGGCCCCCAAATAGGCAATGGTTGAGCCTTTGCCATTGGTCCCAGCCACGGTAATAACCTGCTCAGCAATGGGTTTGCCAGCCAACAACTTATTAGCCACCTTGCGTATACGCCCCAGCCCCAGTTCTATTTCCGTTACTGGATGCTGTTGCTCAAGCCAAGCAAGCCATTCCTGAGCAGTATTGAATGTCAGCGCACTGTTCATTAGCGAGGTAATAACTCAGTTAGTTGTACCACTAGATTGCCCCTAGGCACTATTCGGCAGCGACTTGTGGCGCCGGTTGGTTGGTCAATGCTGCCAACAAACGACTCACAGTGGCTTTCATTTCATGGCGACTAACAATCATATCGATAGCCCCATGCTCTAACAAAAACTCACTCTTTTGAAAGCCTTCAGGCAGGGTCTCGCGTACGGTTTGCTCAATGACGCGCGGACCGGCAAAGCCCATGCGAGCGCCAGGTTCAGCAACGTTAATATCACCTAACATGGCCAAACTTGCAGATACACCACCATACACAGGGTCGGTGAGTACAGAAATATAGGGAATACCCATATTACGCATTTTTTCCAGTGCTGCACTGGTCTTGGCCATCTGTAGCAGGGAGATCAAGGCTTCCTGCATACGCGCACCACCCGAGGCTGAGAAACAGATAAAAGGAATACCCTGATCCATGGCCACCTTAGCTGCACGCACAAAGCGCTCTCCCACTACCGCTCCCATGGAACCACCAAGAAAGTTAAATTCAAAGGCCACTGCCACAACGGGTAAGCCATTAATGCTACCTTTCATGGCCACCAGAGCGTCTTTTTCTTCCGTTAGCTTTTGCGCACTGGACAAACGGTCTTTATATTTCTTCAGATCTTTAAACTTTAAGCGATCAACAGGTTCGACCTCCGCAGCCACTTCAGAGCGACCTTGAGGATCAAGGAAAATATTTAAGCGTTCACGAGCAGACACACGCATATGGTGGTCACACTTCATGCACACCTCGAGGTTTTTTTCTAGCTCTGGCTTGTAGAGTACGGCAGCACACTTTGGACACTTCTTCCAAAGTCCTTCTGGTACGGAGCTCTTGCGCTCCTGTTTACCCAAAATGCCTGCGGGTACTATCTTGTCTAACCAGCTACTCATGTCTTCTCCTGATAGCGCTATACTAACGCTGTGTACGATACTGTTGTTTTACTAGCCTGATTAATTAGCCTTTAATTAGCAAACTAGTGTTAAATTCTGCTACTGGCCTGAACTTGGGCCATAAAGTCGGTTATTTTAGCATGATCTTTGATGCCTTTGTGGGTTTCTACACCACCACTTACGTCCACAGCCCAAGGGTGCACCTCCCTAATGGCTGTTTGCACATTGCTGGCATCCAAGCCACCTGCTAAAATGATCTCAGCAGCCAAATCAGCAGGAATTCGCTGCCAGTCAAATCTGGCACCTGTGCCACCTGGCACGCCTTGTTGATAGGCGTCTAACAAGAGTCCCTGAGCAGCAGCATAAAGGTCCCGTTGCTGATGCAAATTGATGTCATCTCGCATACGTAGAGCCTTAATCCATGGCAACTGAAACTGCTCACAGAATTCAGCCGTCTCATCCCCATGGAACTGCAATAAGGTCAGTGGCACCTGTTGCAATACGGCGTCTATGTCTGCTGCGCTGGCGTTTACAAACAAGCCCACACTGGTGACAAAGCTAGGTACACAAGGGACGATTTCAGCGGCTTGCTGGATACTAATAGCGCGGGGACTTGGCGGGTAGAATACGAATCCGGCAGCATCTGCACCTGCCTTGGCAACGGCTTCAATATCAGCTTGCTGGCGCAAACCACAGATTTTTACTCTCGTTCTCATAAGGGCAAATATGAACTCGTTGCTATGACAGCAATTTATGCCGTAATTCAATGCGGCTTATGGTAGCAGATTTTAGCGCAAAGCACATCACACAAGTGGACCATCAAGGCTGCAAAAAAGGCGTTAAAAAATGTGGTCCCAAGTCTACTTTAGGTAGCTGATGACAATCATCATATTCAGCTGCGACAAAATACAGACCGTAAGATGGTGCCGTTTCAGCTGCTTGTTTACGATCCCGTAAAGCTAGCACCTGTGCCGCCCACTCTATGGGTTGCTTGCCAGCACCTATGGTCATTAACAGACCGGCGAAATTGCGAATCATGTGATGCAAAAAGGCATTGGCTCGTATATCGAGCACTATATAGTCACCGTGCTTTTGCACGCGCAAATGATGCACCGTACGAATGGGATTCTTGGCCTGACAGCCGGCCGCCCTAAAAGAACTAAAATCATGCTTGCCTTGTAAACAAGCGGCGGCCGCTTGCATGGCATGCACATCCAATGGGCGATAATTCCAGGTCACCTCCTTGTCCATCAAGGCTGGGCGCATAGGATGATTGTATATAACGTAACGATAACGTCTGGCCGTGGCACTGAAACGTGCATGGAATCGCTCATCCACAGGCTTAGCCCACTGAATGGCTATGTCATCGGGCAAATGCACATTGCCGCCATGGGTCCAGGCCCTTAAGGGACGCTCATTTGGGGTATCAAAGTGCACCACCTGGCCGCTGGCGTGCACACCTGCATCTGTGCGACCGGCACAAATGACCCTGATATCGGTATCTGCGACCTTAGACAAAGCCTGCTCAAGCTTCTGTTGCACACTGACAGCGCCTTTCTGACGCTGCCAGCCATGGTAATGACGACCATTATAAGCCACCTGCAAAGCCACCCTCTGGTGGCCCTGCGGCAGATATTCACTTGGATCTGCTGGGTATACCATAATTAATCTTGGCGCATGCGAGAGAGTAACAAAGTAGCTTGAGTTTGTTGCTCAAGATTACCTTCATGCAATACCTGTTGCAGTAATTGTTGCGCTTCATCCACCTGCCCCATTTGTTTGTAACTGCGAGCAAGGTCTAGCTTTTCGGCAATGGCATCCTCGGCATTTTGGTAGTTCTGGGGTTCATGACGCTGATCATTGGCTTGACGCTGTTGTTGCAGCATGGCCTCCACTTCAGCGGATAGGTGAACACTATCTTCTTGCTTACTGCCTGAATGAGGCCGCTCTTGGTCTTGCAGCAACTGTTCGATAAAGCTGGCTTCACCTTGTTCGGCGGCACTGGTCATCTGTTCGTGTTTGTCCATGCGCACAGCTGCGTCATGCAATGCCTGACTCTGGGTACTTGGTCGGGCATCGTAATCAGCTAAGGGATCCAAAACCACCGCTGGCTCATGATCGCTGATAGCGGGTTCTGGCATCACCTGTTGGTGTCTGGGTCGACCATTAAGCCAACGCCACAGCAGGGAGAACAGCAAGCCCAGCAAAACCACAACCAAGCCACCCATGAGCCACGGGTAGAGCTGTTTTGACAGGGCAATATCATCACCTGTGTGGCTGTCATTGGCTTGCGCTGCAGGTGTTGGTTGCGCGGCTGCAGCTGCATTGGCGTTTTGTAGAACGACTTTCTGGCGCTGCAAATCGACTAATTCCGATTCCAGATCCTGCAGTTGTTGCTGCTTATCCTTGAGTTGTAAATCCGTAGCCGAGACCCGTTGATCAAGGGCGGTCAAATCCTTTTTTAGGGCCTGTTTATTGGCACTTAGATTGTCCAGGTCGCTTTGCTGATTAGCAAGACCCGTAGCCAGTATTTCATTTTGCTTGGCCAATTCGACTGCTTGTTGTTGCGCCAGTTGACGCTCCTGCTGCAACTTACCCAATTGCGCTTGCATGCCAGATGACTGGTTTTGCAAGGCCTGAATAGAGGCATTTAATTTGGCTAACTGTTGCTCTTGTTGACGCTGAGCTTGTTGGGCCTTGGCCGCCTCCTGTTTGGCCTTGGCTTGGGCAGCTGAATCAACTTCTATGGCCTCAGGTTTAGGGACTTGCGGTTTAGGGGCTTGCGGTTTAGGGGCTGGCACCTTATAGCTAGCAAGCATTTGTTCATAGGCTTTTTTGGCTTGCCCTGCGGTCATTTCCTGCATGGTTTGGGCGCCGGGAATGGTTAACTTGGCGCCAGCCATAATGCGGTTAATTTGCTGATTCTTAAAAGCTTGGCTGTTGGTTTTATAGATGGCTATGAGGGACTGCCAGGTGTTTAACCCACTCGGTGTATTATCCGCGGCAATACGCCAAAGGGTTTGACCGGGGCGCACAACCACTTGTTTTACTTGGCTTTGTGGTTCAACAACCGGTGTCGGCACTTTTGGGGCTTGCACTACTTCAGGCTCAGGCTGCCTAGACACCTGTGCCACTACCGCCTCTAGCTGTTGTTGTTCTGTGACTACTGGGGCTATTTCTTCCTCCAACTGCAGCGCCACCGTCTCCACTTCGACAACCACATTATCGATGGCTTGCGTTTGCGCTTCTTCTAGTGCTTCTTCTAGTACTTCTGGCTGTGCTGTTGCCGGTGCCTTGGGGGTTTCATTCACCGAGGTAGATGGACTGCCGGGTGCGGCAAATTGCGCGGCAAATTGGCCTAACAGGCGCCCACCCATGTACTCAACCTGGACTAATAAATCCAGC
The DNA here is from genome assembly GCA_016845445.1 of Oceanospirillaceae bacterium. GTDB lineage: Bacteria > Pseudomonadota > Gammaproteobacteria > Pseudomonadales > Balneatricaceae > Njordibacter. The sequence goes on from JAERSU010000235.1 coordinate 6,244, forward strand.
TCTTCTGTGCTAACTGGTTGCGGACTGGTTAAGGACAAAAACAACTGTCCGTCTTGTTGCACTACCTGTACCTTGATATCTTGATACCACAGCTCATAGGGCAATCCTGCTACGGCAAATTCACCAGCACTAGCAATGGCTGGTCGAATGGCATCAGCAATAACCCCCTCAGTTTCGGCCAAGGCAACTTCCATGACCAATGGCTGTTGCTGGGCTGACACCACATTTAAACGCCCAAGAGCCAGAGCCTGAACTTGGGATGCTGATAACATTGCCGCGCTACAAAGTAAGGCGCCAATCAATTGCTTTGAAGTGGATAAAGAAGCCATGAAAAATCCTTAGCATGATGCACTGCTATATTGTCGCAAGCTAAGGCAAATAATAAAAGTAGCAAACAAAAAAAAGGCCGGTGTTATACACCAGCCCTATTTGATCTAGGAAAACTTACTTTTCCAACAGGATACGTAACATGCGTCGCAAAGGTTCAGCCGCGCCCCACAGTAACTGATCCCCCACGGTGAAGGCAGACAAATACTCTGGGCCCATATTCAATTTACGCAAACGACCCACTGGAGTGGCCATGGTACCGGTAATCTTAGCTGGGGTGAGTTCTTGCATGGTAACATCACGGTCATTAGGAATAACCTTAACCCAATCATTGGCCTCAGCCAGCATAGCGTGAATCTCATCCATGGGGATATCTTGCTTAAGCTTAATCGTCAAGGCTTGAGAGTGGCAACGCATGGCACCAATGCGCACACACAGGCCATCAATAGGAATCATATTGCTGTCACTACGGCCGAGGATCTTGTTGGTTTCCGCCTGGGCTTTCCATTCTTCCCGTGACTGGCCATTGTCCAATTGAGAATCAATGTAAGGGATCAAACTACCAGCCAAAGGAGCACCAAATTGGCTTACGTCATTGGCATCCGCACGAATGGCCGCAGCCACTTTACGGTCAATTTCAAGAATAGCCGAGGCCGGATCAGCCAGTTCGGTGCCGACAGCCTGATTGATATAACCCATCTGGGTTAGCAATTCACGCATGTGACGTGCACCACCACCGGAAGCCGCTTGATAGGTCATGGCGGACATCCACTCAATCTGATCTGCAGCGAACAGGCCGCCAAGAGCCATCATCATCAGACTAACGGTACAGTTACCACCAATAAAGTCCTTCTTGCCATCTACCAACGCCTGATCAATGACAGCGCGGTTTACTGGGTCCAAGACTATGACACTGTCATCTGCCATACGTAGGCTAGAAGCCGCATCAATCCAGTAACCTTGCCAGCCACTGGCACGCAGTGGGCCAAACACGCTGGTCGTGTAGTCGCCACCTTGACAAGAAATTATGATATCCATGGTTTTTAAAACCTCGATATCATTGGCATCCTGTAACGCAGGCGCATCGACACCAAAATCTGGTGCTGCTTGACCGGCCTGCGAGGTGGTGAAAAATACTGGCTCAATATGTTGGAAGTCGTTTCCTTCCTGCATACGTTGCATCAGCACGGAACCAACCATGCCGCGCCAGCCAACCAAACCTACACGTTTCATGTCTAACCTCTTAAAAAATATATATAAAAACGGCACAAATCTAAGGGAGAGCCGAGGGCTTTATTCTACCCGTTTAGTAGCGCAGTGACTACCGCTTCACCCATGCTTTGTGTATTCACAACTTGACATCCATCACTGGCGATATCAGCAGTGCGTAGACCTTGATCCAAGACCACACTTACAGCCTGTTCGATGGCATCTGCTACGCCGCCCTCATTAAGGGAATAACGCAACATCATGGCGGCCGATAGAATAGTCGCTAATGGGTTGGCCTTGCCTTGGCCGGCAATGTCTGGTGCCGATCCGTGACAGGGTTCATACATACCCTTACCGCTAGCGTCCAAAGAAGCCGAAGGCAACATACCAATAGAGCCCGTTAACATGGCCGCAGCATCAGATAAGATGTCGCCAAACATGTTACCAGTCACCATAACATCAAACTGCTTCGGTGCACGGACAAGCTGCATAGCCGCATTGTCCACATACATATGACTCAACTCCACATCTGGGTAATCTTTGGCCATGTCTTCCATGATTTCACGCCACAATACCGTGACTTCCAAAACATTAGCCTTGTCCACGGAACACAACTTACCGTTACGAGCACGGGCAGCTTCAAAGGCCACCTTACCGATGCGGCGAATTTCAGACTCACTATAGACATAGGTGTTGTACCCTTCGCGCTCGCCATTTTCGAGGGTGCGCACACCACGCGGTTGACCAAAATAGATACCGCCAGTTAGTTCACGCACGATGAGAATATCCAGACCAGATACCACCTCTGGTTTCAGAGTGGAAGCATCAGCTAGCTGTGGATACAAGATAGCTGGGCGTAGATTACCAAACAGCTCCAATTGCGAGCGAATACCTAAAAGGCCCTTTTCAGGGCGAATAGCCATATCTAAAGCATCCCACTTAGGACCGCCTACGGCACCTAACAAGATCGCATCGCAGGCTTTGGCTTTGCTCATGGTCTCGGCTGGCAATGGGCCACCGGTAGCATCAATTGCGGCACCACCAAGTAGAGCGGAATCAATATTTAAATCTAGTTTGAATTTACCTTTACAGGCTTCTAAAACCTTCACTGCTTCGCTGATGATTTCTGGGCCGATACCGTCACCAGGCAGGACTAATACATTATGAGTCATAATTTTTCTCTTACAATAATTCAGTTGTTCTATTATTCAGCGAACAACCAAGGAGTTTGTTGCTTACGCTTACTTTCATAGGCCCTAATGGCATCAGACTGCTCTAGGGTTAGACCAATATCATCTAAACCGTTAAGCAGGCAGTGGCGCCGGAAGGCATCAATGGAAAAGGCAATATCACCCCCTTTGGCACCGCGAATGACCTCAGCCTGCAAATCAATGGTTAACTCAAAGCCTTCACTGGCAAAGGTTTCTTCAAATAGCGCATCAACCTGATCGTCTAACAAGGTAATGGGCAGAATGCCGTTCTTGAAGCAATTGTTATAGAAGATGTCAGCAAAACTTGGGGCGATAACGCAGCGAATACCAAAGTCTTCCAAGGCCCATGGCGCGTGCTCACGGGAGGAACCGCAGCCAAAGTTATCACGTGCTAGGAGAATGTTGGTGCCTGCATAGCGCGCCTGGTTAAGGACAAATTCGGGGTTTAAAGGTCGACCCGAGTTATCCATATCTGGTTTACCTTCGTCTAGATAACGTAGCTCATCAAACAAATTAGGGCCAAAGCCTGAGCGTTTAATAGACTTTAAAAACTGCTTAGGGATGATCATGTCCGTATCAACATTGGCACGATCCAGGGGCGCTACAACGCCAGTTAATTGGGTAAATGCTTGCATGATAGGCTCCTTAGATCATGTCACGAACGTCAACAAAATGTCCGGCAACCGCTGCCGCTGCGGCCATGGCCGGGCTCACTAGATGGGTGCGCCCACCAAAGCCCTGACGACCTTCAAAGTTACGGTTAGAGGTAGAAGCACAATGCTCGCCATTGCCCAGCTTGTCAGCGTTCATGGCCAAGCACATGGAACAACCCGGTTCACGCCATTCTATACCTGCTTCGATGAAAATTTTATCCAGACCTTCAGCTTCAGCCTGCTGCTTAACTAGACCCGAACCCGGTACCACCAAAGCTTGCTTTAGGGTGCTAGCCACCTTACGACCTTTAACGACTGCAGCTGCATCGCGCAAATCTTCAATACGGCTGTTGGTACAAGAACCAATAAACACCCGATCCAGTTGAATATCGGTGATATTTTGATCTGCATCTAAGCCCATGTATTCTAACGCACGACTAATGCCTGCGGCCTTTACATCATCTTTTTCGTTACTAGGGTTTGGTACCTGTGCGAAAACTGGCAAGACCATTTCCGGAGACGTCCCCCAGGTTACTTGTGGGGCAATCTGACTACCGTCTAATACCACCACATGGTCAAATTCAGCATCCGCATCTGAGTGCAAATCGGCCCAGGCGGCTACCGCCAAGTCCCACTGCTCACCTGTTGGTGCGTATGGGCGGCCTTTTACATAGTCTATGGTGGTTTGGTCTACGGCAACCATGCCCACCCGAGCACCACCCTCAATGGCCATGTTACACACGGTCATACGACCTTCCATGGACATGTCTTCAAATACTTTGCCAGCAAATTCGATGGCATAACCGGTACCACCAGCAGTGCCAATTTCACCAATGATTGCCAAGACCACGTCCTTGGCTGTGACGCCCTTGCCGAGTTCCCCATCGACACGAACTAACATATTCTTGGACTTCTTCTGAATCAAACACTGGGTTGCCAATACGTGCTCGACTTCGGAAGTACCAATACCGTGTGCCAAGGCTCCAAGGGCGCCATGGGTAGCGGTATGCGAGTCGCCACATACCACGGTCATACCTGGCAGGGTCGCGCCCTGCTCTGGACCAACCACGTGCACGATGCCTTGACGCTCGTCCTGCATCTTAAATTCAGTAATACCAAAGTGATCACAGTTTTCATCCAAGGTGACTACCTGAATTTTTGATACTGGGTCCTCGATACCATCAACACCGACAGTACGCTCTTTACTGGTGGTGGGAACATTATGGTCAGGCGTGGCAAGATTAGTATCCAAGCGCCAAGGCTGACGACCAGCAATACGCAATCCTTCAAAAGCTTGTGGTGAGGTCACTTCGTGCAATAGTTGGCGATCAATGTAGATTAGGCAACTGCCATCTTCTTGCTGACGCACCAGATGGGCATCCCATAACTTATCATATAAGGTTTTTGCGGCCATGTTTGCTCCTTGTTGTGATACTGACAGGGTGGTTTTAAGCCACCATGGATTGCATGGACTGTATTATAGCGGCGATCTACAAATAACTCTAATTCATATTTTTTATATATTGGATTCCTATTTGGAATTCTATTATAGTCATTAACTGAATAAGACGTTCAATGAGAAGTTATGGACACACAGCAACTACAAGCTTTTGTTACCGTGGCCAGATTAGGCTCGTTTTCCAAGGCCGCCGAGCAGCTTTACTTGACACAACCGGCAATTAGTAAACGCATCGATAAACTCGAGCAATTGTTAAAGGTCCGCTTATTTGACCGCATAGGCCGACAGGTAGCCTTAACTGATGCCGGCAAGTTACTATTACCTAAGGCACAACAAGTACTCGTCACCCTAGATGATACCAGTCGTCAGCTTAACAACCTGTCAGGCGAAGTCAGCGGCGACCTACGTATTGCCACCAGCCATCATATTAGTTTACACCGCCTGCCCCCATACCTGCGCCAATTCCAACAGCAGTTTCCACAAGTTGATCTGGATATTCAATTTGCTGAATCGGAAATCATCTACCAAGGTTTGCTGGAGGGTTTTTGGGAAGTGGGTATTATCACTTTAAGCTTGGCGCCACATACGCAAATACACCAACAGTTAATATGGCGTGACGACATGTGTTTTGTGGCGGCTCCAGATCACGTTTTAGCGAAGCAAAAGCAAGTCAACTTACATGAACTGAGTGACTATCCAGCCCTGTTGAGTAAACCAGGCACCTTTACCCGTGAATTACTCAATCAACGCTTTGAAAAAGCCAAGTTGCCGCTGTTTGTCGGTTCCTCCACTAACAACCTGGATACCTTGCGCATGCTGGTCGCCACGGGCATGGGCTGGAGCCTATTGCCCACCACCTTGGTGAATGAGCAGTTGGTGCCATTAAATATTGATACGCCGCCCATCACCCGTGACCTAGGTTGTGCCTGGCATCGTCAACGCAGCCTTTCCAATGCCGCCCAAAAATTTATGCATTTACTGCAAAACGTCTGAATTTTGCCGCCTGCGACAATCTACAGGTCTCATTTTGATAATGATATAAATTTGCTATGATCATCGATTAAGGTGGTTTAGAATTGCGCCGCGCAAAAATCCAGCTTATATTAAAGCCTAAAGATTAAAAGAGTCATACATTTAATGTCCACAAGCAAACCCATTCGTTACGCCTTTTTACAAATCCCTAGCTACTCCATGATTACCTTCTCGTCGGCAGTTGCGGCTTTGCGAGGCGCTAATTATTCCAGCGGCAAAAATCTCTACGAATGGGAAGTGGTTTCTATCGATGGCAACCCCGTTACCGCAAGCGTTGGCTTTGAAGTGGGGCCAGTCAAACACGTTGATGAGCTCAACTTAAATGGCCTGGAAGCCTTAATTGTTTGTGGTGGCACCTATGTTGACCGGGCATATGACAAGAACACCCTCAACTTTTTACGTAAGGCAGCGAGTGCCAAGGTTAAACTTGGCTCTACCTGCACAGGCAGTTACCTCTTAGCTGCGGCAGGCTTACTAGATGGTTATCAATGCACCATCCACTGGGAAAACTTAGCGGGTATGCGCGAAGAGTTTCCCAACATACTCATGTCATCAAACTTGTTTGCTATCGACCGAGATCGCTTTACCTGTTCCGGTGGCAACTCTTCGTTGGATATGATGCTGCAAATCATTGGCCAACAACAGGGACCAGAACTGGCTGCGGCTGTGTCTGAAATGTTTATTATGGAACGCATTCGTGATCATCACGATACCCAGCGCATCCCTTTGCGCTTACACCTTGGCAACAGTCAGCCCAAGCTCATTGAAGCGGTGGCTTTGATGGAAGCCAACCTCGAAGAAACCATATCTTTGGATGACCTGGCCCAGTATGTCGGTGTATCACGTCGCCAGCTTGAACGCTTGTTCCAAAAGCACCTTAAATGCGTGCCATCGCGTTATTACCTTGAATTGCGCCTCAATCGCGCACGTCAGTTATTATTGCAAACCAACTTATCAATCATCGACGTGTCCCTGGCCTGTGGTTTTGTTTCCGCGCCACACTTCTCTAAGTGTTATCGCGACTTCTTTGGCATTCCCCCACGTGAAGAACGCCGACGCTTTGCCCCAGGCTCGGGCATCAAGCTAGAATCGCCAGAAGCAGCCGATGAGTCTTCGACACTAAGCTCTTAAGCATAAAAAAGGCTGCCTCTTGGCAGCCTTTTTTACTCATGGGTTAGCGGCGCCGGCGACGGCGACGGCCTTCGCCCGCACTGTCTTCGGCTACCACTTCTTTTGCTGCAGGCAAATTCACCACCTGACTCAGATTAGGGAAAGCATCTACCTTGTTAGGAAAGGCCATGGCATTAACAAAATGATCTTGGAAAGCCGGCTCAACAGCTGTCTCAATCTTCTCAATGTCTCGGACCACCGATTCAATACGCTGGCGCGCAGTTTCATCCAACAAAGCAATACGAGCACCTGTACCAGCGGCGTTACCAGCTGAGGATACCTGCTGTAAATCACAATCGGGGATGAGTCCTAACACCATGGCGTATTTGACGTCTATATGACTACCGAAGGCGCCAGCAAAACGTATGCGATCAACCGCTTCTACACCTTGGTAGCTCATAAGTAGTTTAATACCGGCATAGAGAGCGGCTTTAGCCAATTGAATGGCACGCACATCATTCTGCATGATACGTATAGCAGAGCGCTCTTTTGTAGGGGGCAATATTTCATAGCTGAAAGTTCGGCCATCGGCAACAATGCGCGAACTCTTAGCTGCCAAGCTACCATCAACAACACCATCTTGGTTAATAATGCCTGCTAGGTACATCTCAGCAACAACTTCAATGATACCGGAACCACAAATACCGGTAATACCGGTTTCCGCTGTGGCTTCGGCAAAGCCTGGCTCATCAGACCAAAGGTCACAACCAATAACACGATAGCGTGGTTCCAAGGTTTCTGGATCAATGCGTATACGTTCAATGGCGCCCGCTGCAGCTCGTTGCCCAGCACTAATCTGTGCCCCCTCAAAAGCGGGTCCTGTTGGACTAGAACAAGCCACCAAACGATGACGATTGCCCAACACAATTTCGGCATTGGTACCGACATCAACCAGCAGGGTCATTTCATCATGATTATAGGGCTCTTCGGCTAACACCATGCCAGCAGTATCAGCGCCCACATGGCCAGCAATACAAGGTAATAGATAAGCCCTAGCTTGTGGGTTCAAGCGGATATCCATGTCTCTAGCCAAGGTATTGATGGCCATATCCGTGGCCAGCGCAAAGGGCGCACCACCCAATTCAACGGGATTAATTCCCATAAGCAAATGATGCATCACTGGATTGGCAACAAAGGTAATTTCAAGGATATCCGTAAGCTCGCAGCCAGCCTCTTCTGCCAAACGACGGGCCAAGCCATTTAATGATTCACGCACGGCATTGGTCATACTGACCTCGCCACCTGGGTTCATCATCACGTAAGACACGCGACTCATTAAGTCTTCACCAAAACGAATCTGCGGGTTCATAACACCGGCACTGGCTTTCACATCACCGCTAGTAAGATCACACAAGTGTGCCGCTACCGTTGTCGAACCGACGTCTACGGCTATGCCATACACACCTTCATGGAATCCTGGCCAAACGGCGACCACCTCCTTACCCTGGCGCACAGCCACCGTAGCAGACCACTTGCCTTCGCGCAGCACGGTTTGCAATTGGGGTAACAAGGCCACGTCGTAGTCTAGCTCGGTCAATTGCCAATCGTATTCCAAAGCGTTGAGCAGACGCCGTAGATCACCGGACGGGTCATGCATATCCGGTTCCTGCACTTCGACATAATACAAGTGCACCAAAGGGTTCAGTTCGATGTCGTGATGTTCGGCGCCTTTACGCACCATCTGGTGGTGCACCTGACTTTCGGCTGGCACATCGACAACGATGTCTTGCAAAACTTTGGTATGGCAGCTGAGGCGACGACCAGGCTTGAGCTCTCTACGTTCAGCATACTTTAGTTCTGGAGCGGTAATAGGCTCAAGACTTTGCGCCGTAGAAGTAATGCCAAACTTAGCGAACTCCCCTTCACTGACCAGTATTTGGCAACGGCCGCATATACCACGACCGCCACACACAGAATCGATATCAACATTGAGATAACGAGCGGCTTCTAACAAGGGCGTACCCACTGGAAATCGGCCACGCTTGCCTGAAGGGGTAAATACAACTAACGCGTCTGGATTACTTTTCGACATGGTTTACTCTCAATCTTCACAGCCTCTAGTGCAACACTATGGCCTTACTTTTTATGTGTCTAATTTGAAAACGTAAAACGGGGCCAATGGGCCCCGTTTATTGTAGCTAGATTTTCATGTTTTAACCACGACGACGACGACGTCCACCGCGGCCACCTTCACCTTCAGGTGCCGGCTCGCGATAGGCCTTTATCCAGTTCTTACATTCTGGATCATGGCCCATCATCAGGTCACCACCGCGAATACCCAGCATTACTTCTTCGTGCATAGGGTTAACAATGGCAGAGGTCATACCAGCACCAATGGCACATGCAATAAAGGTACAGTTTACGCCGTTGCGGTTTGGCAGGCCGAAACTGAAGTTAGAAGCACCGCAAGTTGTGTTAACCTTCAACTCAGTACGCAGACGATGTACCAGTTCCATCACCTGACGACCAGAAGTATTGATGGCACCAACGGGCATTACTAGTGGATCAACGACCACATCAGATGCAGGGATGCCATAGTCGGCAGCACGCTCGACGATCTTCTTAGCGACATCAAAACGCACGTTAATGTCTTGGGAAATACCGGTTTCATCGTTGGAAATGGCCACTACGGCAGCACCGTATTTCTTCACTAAAGGCAGTACTCGCTCCAAGGACTCGTCTTCGCCAGTTACCGAGTTAAGCAGCGCCTTGCCCTTGTACACCTTGAGACCCGCTTCAAGGGCATCAATAATAGATGAATCAATACACAGGGGAACATCAACCAGACTCTGTACCAGCTCAATGGTTTGCGCCAAAATAGCGGGTTCGTCAGCCAGAGGAATACCAGCGTTAACATCCAAAATGGTAGCCCCTGCAGCAACCTGCGCTAATGCGTCAGCTTCAACACGGCTGAAGTCACCATTTTTCATTTCTTCAGCCAATAACTTACGACCAGTTGGGTTAATGCGTTCCCCAATAACGGCAAACGGGCGGTCGAAGCCGATAGCAACTTCTTTAGTAGCGGAACTGATAATGGTATCGGTCATGATAGTTTCCTATAAAAATGCAGTAGCCTATTTTACTGCTATAAATATCATCGAAGCCTCACGGCTGCGACCTATAAATTTCAATAGACGTCTTGGTTAAAACGCCAGCCTGAACTCGATTCAGGATCTTAGCCATGGTGATTAAGTTCCCGGCCTACGCCGGGATGATAATTGGCTATCTAACGGTAAAGCCCTTAGCGTTAATGTCAAACTCACCGTCTTGCACCTTGTACATCCATGCAGCTGATTTTTTCAAACCACCTAAGGGATAAAGGTGACATTGTTTAATCAGGCAATCGGGATCGGCATGCAAACCAAACACCAGGTCACGCATCAATTCACTCGGCTCAGAGGATGGGGCATTGACAAAACGTCCTAAGAAAGAATCTTTTAAAGATAATTTCACCATGTTCATTGGGTTGCGTGTCAAGAAGCGCACGGAAGCACCGACGCCACAGTGTGCGGCGTGACGCATCAAGGTCTTGATGGTAGCTAAACCAGGCACACCTATATGCACTGGCAGCTCGTTACCAGCTTCACGAATTTCTTTTTCCCAAGCAAAAATTGGCGCCGCCTCAAAGGCGAACTGGGTGGCTAGATAGAGACTCATGTCGGTTTGCTTTTGGTAATCGTTCTTCTCTTTGATAGCCAAGGCGCAATCAGCCGGAGAAATATCTGGGCTACCTTCAGGGTGACCGGCTAAACCCATCTTTTGCATGCCATATTT
>JAERSU010000236.1 GCA_016845445.1 Oceanospirillaceae bacterium
CGTTGCGCCGTACGATAAGCAGCCAACGCTTTATGCGGCTGGTTCAGCGCGGTATACAGTACGCCAAGGTTTATTTGTGCAGTCGGTGCATCGGCAGAAAGTTGCCAGGCTTCCACGGCTTCATCGATTGATTCCTGCAGCCGTGTTTGGCGCGTGGCATCCAGCCCTTGTACGCCAGCTAACAAACGCGTTGCCTCTAACCTTACGGCTTTTACCGGGTCGTCGAGCATTCGCCACAATAACACCGGGCGTTGTTCGCGCGGCATCATTTCAACGGCGCGCACGGCGGCCAGGCGAAGCAGTGGGTCAGTGGTGTGTAACTGTGTCGATGCCGTGTTCAGCGCATCCTGTCCCGGGTAATCCCGCAACAGCTGTAATGCAGAGGCACGGGAGATTGCCGGCGAGGTATCGTCATTCACCAGTTTTAAAAGACCGGCCAATGATTGCCTGCCAGGTGTGCCTTGTCGCGCCAGGGCTTCGCCGTAGTGTGGCTGTCCTACTCGGTCGGGATACCAGTTTTCAAAGTGCTTATTGGCCCAGGCTACAGACTGGTCCTGGTGACACTGGTTGCAGGCGTTGGGCGTACCCAGTGTTTTGGATAAATCGGGCCTTGGCACCCGCAAGCTATGATCACGCCGTGGGTCCACCACCATGTAAGTTGTGGCAGGCATATGGCAATTGGCGCATTCTGCACCCTGGCTGCCAGTCTCATGATGGTGATGTTGTTTACTATCAAATGTCGAGGGGTTGTGGCACTGCGCGCACACGGCATTGCCCGGTAATTTTAATTCCAGGTTGTGTGGGTTATGGCAGTCGGTGCAAACCACACCGCTGTTAAACATTTTGCTCTGCGCGAATGAGCCGTAAACAAATACTTCATCGAGTATTTGCCCGTCGGCATGGTACAAGCCGGCTTCAATCGTGCGTGGTACAAACTGGTCGAGTAACTGGGGTGAATAAGCATTATCGATCCTGGCCCGTCGTGAATGACAGGCTGCACAGGAGCTTACCTGTAGCGAGGGGTTAACGCCGTGGTGTGCTTCACCAGCAATGTAGGCGCTGGCGGTAGACTTGTCCTTTTGATGGCGCCATTGGGTTGTTGTATCGAGCTTGCGAGTAAAACCTTTGCCCGTATCGCTTCCACCGTTCGGTTCGACTGATTGCGCCCAGCTAATATGCCCGGCCGCAGGGCCATGGCAAGCTTCACAGGCGACATTGATTTCGGACCAGCTAGTGTCGTAAGTATTGCTATTCGCGTCATAGGATTTTTGCAAGTTGGTTGAGTGGCAGTCGGCACAACGCGAATTCCAGTTGTGCGAATAGGCAGTCCAATGCAACACATCGCCGCTGTGAACCTTTTCATCGGGATACAGGTGAAACCAGCGTTGCCCGCCCTGGGTTTCCGGGCGACTGTCCCAGGCAATATTCAGCGCTTGCAAACGACCGTCGGCAAAAGCAATTAAATATTGTTGTAATGGTTGGACACCAAAAGTGTACCCAATACGGTAGTCGTGCAGCTCACCATCCTTGCCGTCGGTGTTTACCCAATACTCATCGTTCTTTTTAAAGAAGGTGGTGGTCACTCCATTGTAATTAAATTGCGCGTCGTCAAAGTCGCCCAGAACCGATTCGACGGTTGCAGCCAGCATAGACATTTGGTGGTGCGAGCCTTGCCATTCACTGTACTGTCTTTGATGGCAGGACTGGCATTGTGCCGCGCCCACATACCCATTGTCGCCAGCTTCGGCAGCGGGGACTGCCAGGCCAATCTGCGGCAGGACAATAAGGGTAATGACCAATAGGGGTAGCAGTTTTTTTATCATTAATACAGCGTCAGTGTGAGAGCAGGTGCAACCATAATTATTGCAGGGCCAGGGATTATTGCAGGATCGGGGCAATAGTTGAACCTGGCGCAATTATTTTGTTGAAAGGTAATCACGCCTTGAAATTATTACAGGCCGGTAGCAGCGCGACATTTTGCTATGATATGGTGAATTCTTCACCACCCTGTAGACAGGCAGGACCGGGCCGTTGATGTTGGACTAAAATATATTCAGGCAAGCAACCTCGTGGGGCAGGCTGATGGGTATAGCGATTGAAAAAGACCAGTTTACGCCAGAAGAATTCTCCCGTTTCTCCGGTCGCCTCAATGAATGCCTTGAGGTGTTAAAAGCAATGCTTGAGGAGCCAGGGTTTGGCGGTGATAGCCGGTCCTGGGGCGCAGAGCTGGAATTGTACCTGGTGGATAATGCCGGCCGGGTGGTCAACTGTAACCAGGAGGTCATCGCAGCAGCCAACAACCCCCTGCTTACCCCTGAGCTGAACCGGTATAATCTCGAATACAATTCCATGCCGGTGGAGAATCATGATTCACCGCTCACAGTGCTGCGCAAGGAAATGGACCTTGCCTTACAGAATATTGCCCGCTTGTCGAAACAACATAATGCAAGACCGGTGGGTATTGGCATATTGCCCACGTTGCGTGTCGAGGATTTCGGGCTCGATAATATGACGGATATTCCTCGTTACAGGGCGTTGACCAACCAGCTCAGGAAGGCGGGTTC
>JAERSU010000237.1 GCA_016845445.1 Oceanospirillaceae bacterium
GTACGTAAGCTTTGAACGAACCTAGACTTGCTATAGTGCCCTTTTAGATCATTAGGAATACAGCGGGAGTAATAGAAGATACCACGCTTTGTGTACGTAAATCGTGGATTTGAAGTGTCTACCATGACGTCTACCTTGGCTACCGTTTAATACGAGATTACCAAGAGAAACAATAAGTTAAGTCAGGGTTTAGACAATAAATGGTGCGGACGGAGAGACTCGAACTCTCACACCTTTCGGCACCAGAACCTAAATCTGGCGTGTCTACCAATTTCACCACGTCCGCATAGTGCGTTTTATCGCGTGTTTGCAATGGGGTGGGCGATGGGGCTCGAACCCACGACCACCGGAATCACAATCCGGGGCTCTACCAACTGAGCTACGCCCACCATTACAAACTTTTCCAAGTAAGGCGTTGGCACGCCCTGCAGGATTCGAACCCGCGACCTACGGCTTAGAAGGCCGTTGCTCTATCCAACTGAGCTAAGGGCGCATGTTGCACTTGTGATACAAGTATCCCTTGGAAAAAGTGGTCGGGGTAGAGAGATTCGAACTCCCGACATCCTGCTCCCAAAGCAGGCGCGCTACCAGACTGCGCTATACCCCGATTTTTCCCTTCTGGTCCAGCCTGCTAAATCGCCATGGCTGTGCCGTTGAAGTGGTGCGTATATTACTGAGGAGAGCCCAAATCGTCAAGCAGTTTTTTTAACTTTTTTTAATAAAATTAAGATCTTAACCTAGGGCTCTATTTTGCCCTCACAGACACCTTGGCAGAACCTCAAGATTCCCTACGCCAGCGTGTTCCTTCGCGCGAATCCTCTAGTACAACACCGGCTTCCTTAAGCTCGTCACGGATACCATCGGCACGGGCAAAGTTGCGATTTTGCTTGGCCTGATTGCGCTCTTCTACCAAGGCATCAATTTGTTCATCGGTGAGATCCCCCTCGCCGGCTTCACCACGCATGAATTCCGCCGCATCCTGAGTGAGTAAACCAAGCACATTACCAAGGCAGCGCATTAACGCTGCTATAGGTGCCGCGGCGGCAACATCATCACGCTTAATGCGATTGACTTCACGGGCCATATCAAACAACACAGCTAGGGCTTCCCGGGTGTTAAAGTCGTCATCCATGGCCTTATTAAAGCGATCAACATAGTCTCCGCTTAATTCCACTTCCACCCTAGGCACATCTAATAAGGCCGAATAGAAGCGCTCTAGTCCAGCTTGTGCTTCCACCAGGCTGTCTTCTGAATAATCAATCTGACTACGATAGTGGCTTGCTGTAAGCAGGTAACGGATCACTTCAGCTGGGTATTTGGCCAGCACCTCACGAATAGTAAAGAAGTTGCCTAAGGACTTGGACATCTTTTCCTTATTCACACGTACAGCGCCAGCATGCATCCAGTAGTTGACAAAGGTGGTACCATTGGCTGCTTCAGACTGGGCAATTTCGTTCTCATGGTGAGGGAAAGGCAGGTCTGGACCACCCCCATGAATATCAAAGTGATCACCTAGGCAGCACTTGGTCATGGCGGAACATTCGATATGCCAGCCAGGGCGGCCCTCGCCCCACGGCGAGGCCCAGGACACTTCGCCTTCTTTGGCGGCTTTCCACAAGACAAAATCTAGTGGGTTTTCCTTACTTTCGCCTACCTCAATGCGAGCGCCGGCGCGCATCTCATCAAGCTTACGGTTAGTCAATGCACCATAGTTGTCGAACTTCTCTACGCGGTAATAAACATCGCCGTTATCGGCAGCGTAGGCATATTGCTTGTCTATGAGGGTGGCAACCATATCAATAATGGCCTGCATATGGCCCGTAGCACGGGGTTCCTGACTAGGTGGCAACACATTCAAGGCACGCTCATCTTCATGCATGGCAGCGATGAAGCGCTCAGTTAACTGATCAGGGGTTTCAGCATTTTCTGCGGCGCGCTTGATGATCTTGTCATCCACATCGGTGATATTGCGTACATACTCCACTGCAAAGCCACGGTGGCGCAGATACCTAGTAATGACATCAAAAGACACCATGACTCGAGCATGACCAATATGGCAGTAATCGTATACGGTCATGCCGCACACATACATGCGAATTTTGCCAGCTTCAATGGGCACGAATTCTTGTTTACTGTTGGTAAGGGTGTTGTATAGCTGTAACATGTGGCGGCCTTACTTGTTCCAGGAGTCACGTAGGGTGACGGTACGGTTAATAACTAGCTTATCGGTCGAGCTGTCGGCATCAATGCAGAAATAGCCTTCGCGCTCAAATTGATATTGCTGCCCTACTTCACCGTCACCAAGGCTAGGTTCAGCATAGGCGGTGTCAATGACAGTCAAGGATTCAGGATTTAGACATTCAGTAAAATCACGCTCCTTATTGCCATCTGGATTTTCATCATTAAACAAACGATCGTACAGGCGCACTTCCACTGGCAGATTATGCTCAACACTAACCCAGTGAATCACACCATTTACCTTGTAACCTTCTGGTTTCTTACCCAGGGTGTTTTCATCATAGGTACAGAGTAACTCTAGCACTTCTCCGTCAGCATTGGTGATTACCTCCTGACAGGTCACCACATAACCGCCACGCAGACGGGCAGACTGCTGTGGTGCTAGGCGTTTCCATTTGCGCGGAGCTTGCATGGCAAAATCAGCACGATCGATAAGTACTTCACGAGTCCAAACCAGTTCACGAGTGCCCATGGATTCATCTTTTGGATGAGCAGGCACAGTAAGGGTCTGTTGTGTGTCTGCAGGCCAGTTAGTAATGGTCACCTTGATGGGATCCAAGACACACATGGCACGTGGCGCATGGCTATCTAAATCGTCCCTTACGGCCGATTCTAAACGGCCGACTTCGGTAATACCCTTACTACGGGCAACAGGTGTGGCATCACAGAAGTTACGTAGGGCCTGTGGGCGATAACCGCGGCGGCGCATGCCAGAAATAGTCGGCATACGAGGATCGTCCCAACCAGACACAGCATTGGTATCCACTAGCTGCTTTAGCTTGCGCTTACTGGTGACAGTGTAGTTTAGTTCTAAACGGGCAAACTCATACTGATGCGGTTTGCTAGGGCAGCTGACGTTGTCGATAAACCAATCGTACAAGGGGCGATGATCTTCAAATTCAAGGGTACACACTGAATGGGTAACGCCTTCGATGGCATCGGACAAACCATGGGTGAAATCGTACATGGGGTACACACACCACTTATCCCCTGTCTGATGATGGTGAATATGACGGATCCGGTAAATGATGGGATCACGCATATTCATGTTAGGCGAAGCCATGTTGATTTTGGCGCGCAACACCTTTTCACCATCGGCGTATTCACCTGCTGTCATACGAGCAAACAGGTCTAGGTTTTCTGCTACTGTGCGTTCACGGTACGGGCTGTCTTTGCCAGGTTCCGTTAAGCTGCCGCGGTATTCGCGGGCTTCATCTGCAGACAAATCACATACATATGCCAAGCCTTTTTCGATGAGCTCAACGGCATAACCATGCAAGGTATCAAAGTAGTTGGAGGCAAAACGGGCTTCTTCATGCCACTCAAAGCCTAACCATTTAACATCCTGTTTAATGGATTGAATATATTCGTCACTTTCTTTTTCCGGATTGGTATCATCAAATCGCAGGGTACAGACGCCGGAAAATTCTTCGGCAAGGCCAAAGTTAAGGCAGATAGAGGTAGCGTGACCAATATGCAAATAGCCATTTGGCTCAGGTGGAAATCGGGTGGCAACCTTGCCATTATTCTTGCCTTGGTTGAGGTCTTCCTGAATGATATTACGGACGAAATTGGAAGCCTTTACAACGGTTTTCTCGGCCACAGTGGCGCTCTCCTGCATGTTTGCGGTATTACATCTTCATTAAAGGTAGATGGATGCATGTCCCACCTAGCTTATAAAACCGCTAATTATAGCCCTTGGGGTAACTAGCAGGCTAGACCTGCAGACCATAAAGCAAAATAAATTAACCACAATTCACCGTTGCAACATGACGCCGGCATGGCCATAATTCCATCTGAACTCTGGTTAATTTGGTTAACCGGATTAACACCCCCTTACAAAGCATATATGAATGGCTTTTTGCATAGGAAATTGACATGTCTAAAGTACTGATGAAGACCAACTTTGGTGACATCACCATTGAACTAAACCACGACAAGGCCCCGGTAACAGCTGCAAACTTTGAGCAGTATGTGAAAGAAGGCTTTTACGACGGTGTAATCTTCCACCGCGTAATCGACGGCTTTATGATTCAAGGTGGCGGTTTTGATGCCGACATGAGCCAGAAGGAAACCCGCGCAACGATCGAAAACGAAGCTGACAATGGTCTCAGCAACGATGTTGGCACCTTGGCCATGGCTCGCACCATGGATCCACACTCTGCTTCTGCTCAGTTTTTCATCAACGTCAACAACAACGGCTTCCTTAATCACACGGGCAAAGATCCACAAGGTTGGGGTTATGCTGTATTTGGCGCCGTAACAGAAGGCATGGATGTCGTTAACCAAATTAAAGGGGTATCGACCACCATGCGCGCGGGCCATCAAGACGTCCCTGCTGAACCCGTAATGATTGAATCTGCCAGCATGATAGAAGACTAAGGTAATATCCCCCATGTCTCGCAGCTTGTTTATTTCTGATTTGCATCTTGACCCTAGAAGGCCGCAACACACTGCAGCCTTACGGGATTTTTGTGCAACGAAATTACAACAGGGTTATAAGCTCTACATCTTAGGCGATTTATTTGAGGTGTGGTTAGGCGATGATATGGGACTTATGCATTATGCCGATGTGGTGGAGTTGCTCCGCCAGCAGCATGATCGTGGCGTAGAAGTCTTTATCCAAAAAGGCAATCGTGATTTTTTACTAGGCAAAGACTTCTTTCAAGCAACGGGGGCTCAGTGTCTCGCGGATGAAAGCCTGATTGAGATAAACCAGCAGCAGATTTTGCTCCTACACGGTGATAGCCTGTGTACCGATGATGTGGATTATCAAGCCTTTAAACAACTGGTGCGTTCTAGTGCTTGGCAAGCGGATTTCCTCGCCCTGTCAGCGGCTGAACGCATTAATAGGGCCCAGCAATACCGCCAACAAAGTCAAACCATGACCGCATCAAAAAGCGATGACATCATGGACGTTAACGCCGACGCTGTGGCCGCAGCCATGGCCAGCCATGGTGTAAAGTTCTTAATCCATGGTCATACACACCGGCCAATGGTTCACCAGGCAGATGGCATCACCCGTATTGTACTGGGCGATTGGCAAGGCCATTTTGATTATTTGCTGTGGCCGGATAACGATACCTGGCATTTTTTACGCCAGCCAATATAAAAAGCCCGCTCGATGCGGGCTTTTTATTAGGGTCTGACAGTGTAGCTGTCAGATTCTTGATCTAGCAAGTGGAACCGCTAGGTAGGGTCAGACTTGCGCTGCGCTTAAATCTGAGCCTAGCCCTAGCCGTGCCAGCGGCGCAAGGGTTATTAACCCTTGCCTTTCCATGGTACTAGGTATTTTTCTAGCATACGAATACCCACGTCAATGGCAAAACCAATCAAGCCGATCAACACAATACCCATGATAACCACGTCTGTGTTTTGGAACTTGGCAGCGGCAACAATCATCTTACCAACGCCCTTTTCCGCCGCTACCAGTTCGGCGGCCACTACGGTACCCCAACAAACACCCATAGCTACACGAGCACCGGTGAAAATTTCCGGCAAGGAGTTCGGAATAATAACGTGGCGTAGAATCTGAATCTTGCTAGCTCCCAAGCTGTAGGCAGCGTGAATCTTGGTAATGCGCACACCGGACACACCAGAGCGGGCGGCGATAGCCATAATCCACAGGGCGGCTAGGAAGAGCAATACCACCTTACCTTCTTCACCGATACCAGCCCAGATAATAACCAGCGGGATCAATGCCAAGGGCGGCACTGGACGCATGAATTCAACGATCGGATCAAACCAACCACGGAACCAGTTAGACAGACCCATGGCATAGCCAAGAGGAATACCAACTAGAGCACCGAGCAGAAAGCCCACCACCACGCGCCACAAAGAGAAGCCTAGATGCTGCCCCAAGGTCACGTTCTGATAGCCTTCGTTAGCAATGGTGAGCAAACGATCCCACACCATTTCTGGTGGTGGCAGGTAGATGGTTTCCATCTGTACACCCTTATGCGGCACGATGTTCAAGGTGCCTTTCGGGGTAATGGCAACATTAGCAAAACCAACGTCTATGCGGTCGCCTCGGGCAATATCCTGGCCATTTACCTTAATGATCTGAGCACCCGTCTTGCGGTTCTCGGCATCATTCTTGTCCCACAACAATAGCTTTGAACGATAGGCCTGCACAACCAGAGCATCGTTACCAGCAATACCGGTGCCCTTATCGACCTTGGGCTTGCTTACCTTTTTACCCGCTTCATGGACGGCAACAGTGACTGTTGCCGTGCCTGTGTCACCGGAGGCTGTTTGCATGGTGTAGGTAAAGTTACCTTCGCCTGTGTAGGCACCTGGGACATGTAAAAAGCCCGGCAGTAATTTAGAACCGGTGAAGGATCCCCAGAGGACGAAGATTAACAAGATCGAAACAATGGAAGCCGTGGTATTGGAAACCACAGTGCTTTCATCGCCAAAGGTCACGGTCTTAAGTGAATTAAAGCTATCACCAGGCGCCACTTTACTACGTGCCAGGTGCCAAATAGTTTGGGCGGCCAAAATTACAGCAATATAAATAGCCAAAGCAAGTATGGCTGGACCTAGAGAGCTGATAATAGCGATGGTTTCGCCGGCCAGTTGGGTAAATACATTCTCGTTCATTAGTTATCCCCCTCTGCACGGCCCATAATTTCTTCTTCCATTTCCCAAATCATGGCTAGAATTTCTTCACGGGTAGAATTGTAATCAGGGTGTTTTTTCACTTCACGTAAATCGTTGCCCACACCAAGATCAGCAAAGGGCAAATAATATTCTTTGTGTACCCTACCTGGACGGGGTGCCATTACCAATAGGCGTTCACCCAACAACAAGGCCTCTTCCACTGAGTGGGTAATCAGAATGATGGTTTTACCGGTCTCTTTCCACAAATCAAGCACCAGTGACTGCATCTTCTCACGGGTTAGCGCATCCAAAGCACCCAATGGTTCGTCCATCAAGATAACGTCAGGGTCGTTAGCTAAACAGCGAGCTAGGGCCACACGTTGCTGCATACCGCCAGACAGCTCATAAACCGCCTTTTCTTTGAAGTCTTGCAAACCAACCAACTCGAGAAGTCGATCAACGTTAGGGGCGCTCTTGGACTTAGGCACACCCTTCATATCAGGACCAAAGGAGACATTTTTGCGGACGCTCATCCATTCGAACAAAGCACCCTGTTGGAACACCATGCCGCGTTCCGGGCCAGGACCACTAATAACATCACCTTCGAGACGAATATTGCCCTCTGTTGGCGCTAAAAAACCAGCGACAATATTAAGCAATGTGGTTTTACCACAACCTGAAGGCCCAAGAACACTGAGCAATTGACCAGATTTGATATCCAAGGTAACGTTTTTCAACGCCTGTACTGATCCACCGCCGGGTAAATCAAAACGCATGGATATATTGTCGATATGTAAATCAGACACAATTCTTTCCTGCTAACTAAAAAAACTCTTGAAAAAAAGCTGCCTAGTTTAGAACTAGCAACCGATAACCAATGCCTGCTACTAAGCGGGTTTTGTTTGTGTGGATTTATTAGTATAAAACCCAAGCTGACATTAGTTTTGAATTTGGGCTGGGGCTGTTTATCCAGCCCCAGCGGTATATAGCTTAGCTATATGGGATTACATGTCACCAGCGGCAGCCAGTGGACCTGCTTCTACGTTACCATCGTAGCTGTCGTTGGCAGATGGGATGGAACCTGCGCCAACGAATACGTCAGCCACACCCTTCATGAAGGTCTGTGCAGCACCGCCCAACCACTTGGAGGACAACTGCTCTTCAATGCTTGGGAACTTGAAGGTGGCCATGGTTGCGGCAGTAGCATCAGCATCCATACCCGCGTCAGCAGCGATCATGTTCAACATGAACTGAGGC
>JAERSU010000238.1 GCA_016845445.1 Oceanospirillaceae bacterium
AAACATGGGCGTATTAATGACGCCCGGTGAAACCGCATTAATGCGCCGCGGGGTAATCTCCGTAGCCACACCACGGACGAAGGCTTCCACAGCACCACCGACGGCGCTAATGGCAATTTGCCCAGCACGCATACGCCTTGCTGGCGCACCAGAAATCAAGGTAATGCAACCGGTCGCCGTTAAATATTGGGCGCCGTAACGCACCACATTGGCGTAACCCCACAATTTATCGAATGAGCCTTTAAAGCCATCCATATGCATGTCTAAAAAAGGCCCAACTGCGCGTTCACCACCGGTTGCTGCACTAATGAGCATGTCATATGGAGCCTGCTTTTGCAGTACATCCTGTAACGCTTGAGTGTCACGCACATCGCACTTTTCTAGGCTTACAGAGGCACCCAAATCACCCACCTTACTCGGCTCACGGCTCACGGCCACCACCTGCGTGCCGGCAGCCTGCAATTGCTGCACTATGGCTAAACCTATGCCCGATGTACCACCAAAAACCACGGCTTTTTTGCCCTTAAGTTCCACCTTGTTACTCCACTAACTAAATCCTAAAAAAATAATATCTCTATTGTAGATAGCAATCACTGGCTAGTCTATCAGGGCAAAATAAAACCAACTGCCAAGGATGGGCCATTGGTTGGCGAGAATTAATGCAAGATGCCTTACACAGCGGGCAATTAATTGAGATAGCAGGCAGCATCAAGCAAACTCAAAGAGGCTACTACGCCTGCCTTACCGAGCGGGCGCAACACTATGCACCCGCGCGACAATTTGTTAATTGGCTAGGACAATTAAATTAAGCTGACCTTCTCACTGCACCTGGACGTTGGCCAAAATGGTCCAGAAAAGCTTTGGACAAATGCGCCGCAGAAGAAAACCCTGTGGCATAAGCCACCTGCTGGATACTCATGTTAGAGTCTTCAAATAGTTGTTTGGCCAACTGTAAACGCAAATGCAGATATTCAGCCATAGGTGAAGTCATTCCCTGAGCACGAAAATAACGTAATAAACTACGTTGAGAAACTGGTAGCTTATCCACCAACTGCTGAGCCGATAATGGCGTCACCATATTTTGACGCATTATCTGCAGAGCCTGCTCCACTACATCAGTATCAACAAGGGAACTTGGCAGGCGTTTAATATAGCCATCTGCTTGATCCGGCTGTATTTCTAATCGCGAGTAATTGAGAACCTGCGCCAGGCGTTTGGCAAGTTTATTTGAGTATAAATGAGCGATGGTAGTGGTCATCATCTCACCCACAGCTAAACCGCCAGAGCAAGTAATCAAATGATCGCTTTTTACCAGAGCATCGGTACAGACATTGACCTGAGGGTATAGCTCAGCAAAAGCCGCCGCATACTCCCAGTGCACTGTCACCTTGCGATTGCCTAGCAAATGATTGCGGGCAAGAAAACAGGCACCACAATCAATGGCACCTAGCAACTTTCCCGTATGACTAAATCTAGTTAATAAAGGCTCGACACTGGCATGATATACCTGCTGTGGATGCAAACTCACAATCACAAATAGGGCATCAGGAAGCGTCTCGTGATCGATAGCATGAGTTGGCCAGATTAGCTGTCCACTGCTAGTCCTAACACTTTGATCCTGTGGGCAATAGATACGCACCCTCAGGACGATATGCTCATCGAGACGATTAGCAATACGCACGGCTTCCTGCACCAAGGCAACGTGCATTAGGGCAGCTTCATCGGCAACGAGCAAACCTATTTCCAGCATTTAAGCAACTCAAGAAATCATTAATTTGACCAAATTATATATTTATTTGACCAAATTATATACTTAATTAATCTACCCTTAGCACTATAGTGAAGCTAAGAAATCTCATAATAATAACGAGGCTCCTATGCCTGACCAGTCCAGACATACGGTGATCATCGGCGGTGGTGCCATTGGCCTGAGCATCGCTTACCACCTTGCTGCTCGTGGTTTACAGGAATTACTACTACTGGAACGACATCAGCTATCCAGTGGCACCAGTTGGCATGCTGCTGGTATCATTGGTCCTCTGCGTGCTAGCAAGGCAGCCACCCAGCTCGCCACCTATGCTCCCGGCTTTTTTCACGATCTGGAACAATTCACTGGTAGTAGCACAGGCTATATACAAACCGGCGGTTGGTGGTTATCACAAACACCTGCACGAGATGTTGAACTACAACGTATAGCCGATCTGGGTCGTAGTCTTAACTTTAATATCGATCTCATCAATGCTAAGCAATTAGCCCAACAGGAAAGCTGGATCAACTGCCAAGGCATATCCAGTGCCATGTGGGTGCAAGAAGACGGCCAAGCAAATCCTGTGGATATTTGTCAGTCACTGGCCAAGGGGGCAACCAGTTATGGCGCCGAGATACGGGAAAATCAGCAGGTTGTTAGCATTAGCCGCGAGCCACATAAGTCAAACGGCTACCGATTAAGCCTACATAATAGCGATACCATCCACTGCCAGAATTTGGTTATCTGTGGCGGCATGTGGAGCAACCAACTGCTTGCTCATTTAGATATACACCTACCCTTACAAGGGGTAGAACATATGTATTTAATCACCGAGGATATGGCTGATTTACCCAACCCAGTTCCCATTACACGCGATCTAGATAGCGGCATCTATTGCAAAGGAGATGCTGGCAAACTGGTACTTGGTGGGTTTGAAGCCAACCCCAAAATAGTGCATGCGCAACAACCAGCTTTACAGTCACCTTATGCACTTTTTGATGAAGACTGGCAACAGTTTGAACCCTTCATTAACGCTGGTATAGAACGTTTCCCCCAGCTGGCGCAGGCTGGTATCAAAACCTTTATCAATGGCCCAGAAAGCTTCACCCATGACACCCAACCGCTATTAGGCCCCATTGCCAATAATCCAGGCCTATACGTCGCCTGCGGCATGAATTCCTTAGGCATCGTCTCGGCGCCAGGGGTGGGCAAATCCATAGCCGAGTGGATCCTCGATGGCCAGCCCCAATGGGACTTACTAGCTCAAGATGTCAGTCGCGTCCGTATCGATCACAGTACTCATGGCTTTGTTCAAGCACGCATGGTTGAAGCAGTGGAAAACCAGTTCGCCATGCATTGGCCCTATAAACAAGTCGCCACTGCTAGAGGGTTAAAACGCACGCCAGTACACGAACAAATGCGAGCTTCTGGCGCCGTGTTTGGTAATTTAGCTGGTTGGGAACGCCCTCTTTGGTTTTCATCAGAGTCTAATAATCAAGATCTTGATTACAGTTTTGAACAACAACATTGGTGGCCACAAGTACAACAAGAGGGCCATTATCTTAGTCATCAGTGTGGCCTAATGGACTTAAGCCCATTCAGCAAAATCCACATTAAAGGCCCA
>JAERSU010000239.1 GCA_016845445.1 Oceanospirillaceae bacterium
CTAGCCGGCATTCCTAACAACAGCCCTTTACCGCAATTAGCAGCCAATGACATGGCGCACTGGTGGCCCATCACCCAGCAAAATAGCCCAAGCCTCATGGCCCAAAGCTATGCAGTGGATAAAGCCTTTCATGACTACAAGCAGACCGATGCTGGCAAGTACCCAACTGGCCGCATTGCCCTGAGTCATTATTCCAGTGCGGCAAAGAATGACGACCTGGTGATTAGCATCAGTGGTAATTTCTACGATGGCGGCTTAAATCAGGCACAGACCCAGCAAGCCCGTCTAAACTGGCAAGCCAGTCAGCAAACTCTTGCTAACACCCAAGCTAACACTAAGCAGCAGTTGGATAACCTGCTGTTTATGCTCAACAACAATGCTGAGCAAATTGAGCTGCAAGAGAATCTGCTTACCTCAGCCAAAGATTCCTTAGCCGCGGTTGAAAAAGAATATCAATTAGGTGTGAACGACCTCTTGTCGGTCCTAGAAGCCCAGCAAACTTTAGCCTCAGCGGAGGTCAACCTAGCCAGCAGTCGTTACGATCGTATTAGTCTACAGGTCGATATCAAAAAGACCGCAGGCACGCTTGACCATGCAGATCTACTGGCCTTGGACAAACTATTGGATTGACAAGCCATTAGTTAGGCTGCCATACGGGCAAGTAACTGTTCAAAATCGACCTGTGGATTTTGCTCTATAATGGCCAACACATCCAAAAAGCTTTTAATGGCTAAGCGCGGATTCAGGAAATAGGCATCAGCATAGACTTCCCGTGCGCGAAACAAGAATTGCCACATCTGCCCGTCATCTAGCAGATAGGCATGCCTATCGCCATAAGCGTAGAGATGGCGGAGCTTTTGCAGCAATTCATCCATTTCCATTTCTTGCAGTGGCAACAGATCGATCACCGGGCCAGACACGTCCTGTAAGCCATCCACGGCAAGTTTATTCACCGCCAGACGAGTCTGCAAAGCAGGCAAGCTATATAGCCCCCGTTGTTCATCATAGACAAATTCTGGCGTGCCAAGAAACACGAACCCCATGCCCTTCACCTGACCTTGCAAGCAGTCATTAACGATATTGAGTATTTCGTTAAAGTTATTAATACGGGCTTGTTTGTTAGTCAGTTCATGCAAGGCCACCATTTCATCCAGGCACACCAACAAGCCCTGATAACCTGCCATCTGCACAAATGCACTGAGCATTTTTAAGCCAGAGAAAAAATTACGATAATCAATGATGCTACGTACATCGAGCAGCTGTTTGGCATCCGTTAGGGTCGCATATTCACCCCGCAACCACCGCAAGGCTTCACTTTTAATGGCATCATCGCTTTGATCAAGGCCACGCCAATAATGCTGTATCACCTTGATAAAATCGAAGCCGCCTGCCAACTCTTCAAATTCCTGTAAACGCTTAGCGATCATCGCTTCGGCTGATAGGTCTGCCAAGTGGGCTTCACGTAAAGTGGAAAAAATAAAGCGCTCTACAATGTTGACCAGCGCGCTACCCTGCCCACGCGCCTTAGTACTAAAGGAACGCACCAACGCCGAATACAGATTGCGGGTTTCTCCACCACGGGCTTGGAGGCGCTTATCAGGTGCCAAGGCCGCACAAGCCACGACCAAACCGGCAGCAATACCCTGCTGACGCACCATTTCACCGATAAAGGTTTTACCGCTACCATACTCACCCGTGACAAAGCGTACACAAGAGCCGCCTTGGGCTATATGCGCAACATCTTTATCTAGGGTGGCTTTTTCGCCTACCCGACCAACCTGAAGCAAACCAATATGATCGGCAGGTGCTACACCCGCGCGCAGAGACTTAATCACTTGATCACATTGTTTGGCATTCAGTGCAGACATAAATAGCCTTACTTATCTTGATCGATACGGCTGGCTACCGCACCTTGTTGGTTTTTGTACTTGGCGTTGTCACGTTGATTATAAGGACGTGCGGCGGGACTCGACAAGGTCTCAAAGTTAATGGCACCAATGGTCATATTGGGGCGCAAAGCCAAGGGCAGTTTACCACTATTAAAGCATTCCAATACAATAGCGCCACTCCAACCTGGGTCAATTCGATGCGCTGTGACATGCACCATTAACCCCAAACGCGCCAACGATGAGCGACCATCTAACCAACCAACTAGGTCAGCAGGGATGGTGACCGATTCGTGAGTAACGGCCAGGGCTAACTCTCCCGGATGAAGGAAAAATGCCTGCCCTTCAGCTACCTGAATCTCGTCACTCATGATGGCTTCAAGGGTGGCGTTAATTTCATCACGACTAGCACTAACATCGACATAGGGCTTGGCGTGATCTTTAAAAACGCGAAAACTATTACCTAGACGCAAATCAACACTCACGCCACTGATCACGTCATTGCTGGGGCGCGGCTCGATCACTATGGAGCCGTTATCTAGTCGTTGGATAATATCCTGATCACTTAATCTCATGGGCGTGTCCTACTCAATACTGATACTTGGTGCAGCCTGCCCAGCGGCACCGTTTATGGCGTCCAACATAGCCTCTGCTAAGGCTCCATACGCCAGCGCGGCTGGCCCCTGAGGTTCAGCTACAACACTTGGGTTACCCGCATCAGCGTGCTCACGTATGGTTAAGCTTAAGGGTAAGCTAGCTAACAATTCAGTACCATATTGTTGCGCTAATTTGGCACCGCCATGGGCACCAAAAATGGCTTCTTCATGGCCACAGTTACTGCATACATGGGTACTCATGTTTTCCACAATCCCCAACACTGGCACCTGCACCTTAGCAAACATTTCAATGCCTTTGCGGGCATCAAGTAGGGCTAAATCCTGTGGGGTAGTGACTACTAGCGCGCCGGTCAATTTAGCTTTCTGACTTAAGGTTAATTGAATATCACCAGTGCCAGGCGGCATGTCAATAAACAAATAATCCAGTTCGCCCCAGTGGGTTTGCAAGAGCATTTGCTGCAAGGCACCGGCAGCCATGGGGCCGCGCCAGACCATGGGTGCATTATCATCCACCAAGAAGGCCATGGACATCACTTTAACACCATGGGATAGCAATGGGATAAACCATTTCTCATCCAAGGTTTCTGGATGACTACCCGCTGGTACACCTAACATCAGACCCTGACTTGGGCCGTAGATATCGGCATCTAAAACACCCACTTTGTAACCTTTGGCTGCGGTGGCCAAGGCAAGATTGGCGGTGGTTGTCGACTTACCCACACCACCTTTACCGGAGGCCACTGCCACTAGGTGCTTAACGACATTAAGGCCCGTATTTTGTTCAGCCATTTTATTACCCTTAAGAGATTATTCTGTTCTTTCTAATACCACACCGGTTTCCACATGATCCGTATAGGGGAACTGATCAAACATGGCCCTAGCAACAATCTTGTGGCTAGTTTTTAACACCTGCAGGTTTTCCATCAAGGTAGCAGGGTTACAGGAGACATAGATAATGCGATCAAAGCGCTGCACCAAAGCCAGGGTACCCAAGTCCAAACCCGCACGTGGAGGATCTACCAGCACACTGCCAAATTGATAAGCGCCAAGGTCAATATCTTGCAGGCGGCGAAATTCACGCACACCGTTTAAAGCGTCGGTCATGTCTTCACTGGATAAGCGAGCAATGACCACATTATTAACCTGATTAGCCGCTAAGTTATGTTGCGCCGAATGCACTGACGACTTAGCAATTTCCGTCGCCATCACCTGTCGAAAACAACCGGCTAGCGGAATGGTGAAGTTGCCATTACCGCAGTAAAGCTCTAGCAGATCCGGTTTAGCACTAGTGGCACTGCCTTGGCAGTGGCTTTGGGCCCAGCCCAACATGCTCTCATTGATACCTGCATTTGGCTGAGTAAAGGCGTTTTCCACCTGCTGGTAATGATAGCTGCAACCAGCCACCTGCAGGGTCTCCATAACACTATCACCACCGACAATCAGCTTTTGTTTGCGTGCCCGACCGATAATTTTAATATCCAAACTTGCCGCCAACACACTTGCCGCCGCTTCCCACGTCGCATCCAACTGACGATGATAGAGCAAACTAATCACCGCCTCACCCGTTTGAGTAGTCAAAAAATCGATCTGAAACAAGCGCTGACGTAAATCTTGCACAGGCTTAATATGGGCCAGTAGCTGCGGCATTAATTCATTGATACGCAGGCTACCAGCCTGGAACTCATCCACTCTGATGGGATTGTGTTTTTCCCCTGGGGGGAACATGGCATAAAACAAGTCATCTTCGGTATGCCACAGGCGAAATTCTGCGCGCATGCGATAATGCTGAGGCTGTGAAGCAAACACCTGCAACTCGCCTGCTGATCCCCAGGACCCTAAAGCAGCAAATCGTTGCTCTAGCAACGTTTGCTTGTCAGCCAATTGCTGCTCATATTGAGAGGTATCGACCGTTGCAAAGGTCATATTAAAATCCTTAACTACCAGCGCCTAGATGCAAAGTCCAAAGGCGGCTAAATGAGAGGCGAGAATTATAGCAAGAGAGCTAGGCAAGGTCTGCATCAGGCCTGCTTAAATTGTGCAATTAAATTAGTGCTGGGCGCTTTATTTGAGTACAATAGTTGGCCAGAACGCAGCGGGGTTCCATTTAACCTTTGCTATCCATTCATTCGATCAGTTTATTAACACCTATGAGCACCAATTCTTCTCGCGAAATTCTCGTTACCAGCGCCCTTCCTTATGCCAATGGTTCCATTCACCTAGGCCACATGCTGGAATACATTCAGACCGACATTTGGGTACGCTACCAACGCTTGGTTGGTAACCGTTGTCACTATGTCTGTGCCGACGATGCCCACGGCACTGCCATTATGCTGCGAGCCGAAGTGGAAGGCATCACCTCGGAAGAATTAATAGCCAAGGTACAAGCTGAACACGAGCAAGATTTTGCTGGTTTTAATATTTCCTTTGATAATTACCATTCCACCCATTCCCCTGAAAACCAGTACTTTGCTGAGTACATTTTTAAAGCCTGTGATGACAAGGGCCACATAGCCCGCCGTACCATCACCCAAGCCTTTGATCCTGAAAAGCAATTATTCCTAGCCGATCGCTTTATCAAGGGCACCTGCCCCAAGTGCAAAACCGAAGACCAATACGGCGACAACTGTGAAGCCTGTGGTGCTACCTATAGCCCCAATGACCTGATTAATCCAAAGTCAGCCATTTCTGGTGCTACCCCCATACAAAAAGATTCCGTGCACCTGTTCTTTAAACTCCCTGACTTCCAGGAACTGTTGGAGAACTGGACCCGCGGCGGCTCCCTGCAAAGCGAAATTGCCAACAAGCTAGCCGAATGGCTCGACGCTGGCCTGCAGGAATGGGATATCAGCCGTGATGCCCCCTACTTTGGCTTCCAGATCCCTGGCGAAGACAACAAGTATTTTTATGTTTGGCTCGACGCCCCAATTGGCTACATGGCCAGCTTCAAGAACCTCTGTGATCGCACTGAAGGTCTGGAATTCGATCACTATTTCAAAGCCGACTCAACCACCGAGCTATACCATTTCATCGGTAAAGACATCATTAACTTCCACGGCTTGTTCTGGCCTGCCATGTTGCACTGCGCTGGCTTTAGAACACCTACCGCCGTGTATGCTCATGGATTCCTAACGGTTAACGGCAAAAAGATGTCCAAGTCCCGCGGCACCTTTATCAAAGCCGGTACCTACCTGCGCCATTTGCAACCAGAATATCTGCGCTACTACTTTGCCGCCAAACTGCACAACCGCGTTGAAGATCTTGATTTAAACCTGGAAGATTTTGTCCAGCGGGTAAATTCTGACCTGGTGGGCAAGGTGGTTAACATTGCCTCCCGTAGCGCCGGCTTTATCACCAAAAAGCACGCTGGCATGCTCAGCAGCAACATCAGCGAACCTGAACTGATGGCGCAGTTTGCCGCTGCCAAGCAAGACATTGGCCAGTACTACGAAAATCGCGAATTTGGCAAGGCAGTCAAAGCCATCATGGCATTGGCTGATATCGCTAACCAATACATTGCTGACCAGGAACCTTGGGCCCTCGCTAAGCAAGAAGGCACGGAACAGCAAGTACAAGATATCTGCTCCACGGGCCTAAACCTATTCCGTATGTTGATGACCTACCTGCAACCTATCGTACCCGATATGGCTGCCGCAGCGGGCAAATTCCTAAATAGCGAAATTAGCTGGGATGCCTTGAATTCACCACTAACCAATCATCAGATTAATAAGTTCAAACCGCTGATGACACGTATTGAAGGTGCCACCATTGACACCATGCTGGAAGATTCAAAGGAAGAACTAGCCAAGGAAGAAGCCCTCAAGCAAAAGCAGGTAGCCCCAGCTGGACCGCTGCAGACAGACCCACTAGCTGAGGAAATCCAATTCCCAGACTTTGCTAAGGTTGATTTGCGCGTCGTCAAGATCACCC
>JAERSU010000240.1 GCA_016845445.1 Oceanospirillaceae bacterium
CATTTAGCCAGGTAACCGTCGGCGGCATGGTGGGGGATGCCAGCCATGGGAATGGGCTGGCCACCGGATTTGCCCCTGGCGGTGAGGGTTAAATCGAGCAGCTGGGCGGCTTTTTTTGCGTCGTCAAAAAACAGCTCGTAAAAATCGCCCATGCGGTAAAAGACCAGCTCATCAGGGTGTTGCGCCTTGATCTTGAGGTACTGGCGCATCATGGGGGTGTGCTGTTGCTGTTGTACGCTATCGGTCATTGAATGCTGTTTTATTGTTGGGTAACGCTGTTAGTTTGCGGGCTAAAACCGCTGTGCCGGAAGTGGACAGCCATTGTACGGTAAAGCACAAAGCTGTGGGAACTGCTGCTGGGCCAATTTGACTTTTTCCGGCCCGCCCTCTAAAGTGCGCGCCACTGTTCCAGGTGCCTGCAAAGTTGCATACGCAATCGCAGCAGGATAAATGGGAAGTTTGGCGTGACCGGTTCCATCCATCGCGATGATCAATCCAACGCGATGAATAGTCATAGCCAACGCTGCCCCCGCAACGGTAGATGGCCTTTTGGCCTCGAGCCCGACACCAGCCAGGAACAGCTTTGCATCGATGGAGCGGAGGGCTACTATCTCGAGCTGTCACTTTCGCTGGCGCGCGGGTTTTAAATTTGTGTTTGCCACGTCTTGCCATTCTCGATTCCCTCCCTCATTGCTTATTTCATTTATTTCAAGCGAATGAGGATTCAACATGAAATTAACATTACCCGCCTTTTTGGTCCTGGCTGCCAGTGTTTCGGCCAGCGCAGTAGCAAACCAGCAAATTGAAGAAGAAGTGATTGTCACGTCGACACGTACGGCGATTGCAATTGACCAGGCATTGGCTGCGACCAGTGTCATTACCGCCAGCGACATAGAGCGCTACCAGGCCAAAGACTTGCCTGAGCTATTGCGCAGGCTGCCCGGCGTTGAATTTGATGACAATGGCGGCCGTGGTTCACTGTCTGCCGTGCGTATGCGTGGCACCGAAACTGACCACGTACTGTTCCTGGTCGATGGGGTGCGTGTTTCCAGTGCCTCGGCAGGCTTGACTAATATGCAGCATATCCCGGTTGAGCATATCGAGCGTATTGAAGTTGTCCGCGGCCCAACGAGTAGCTTGTACGGTTCCGATGCTATCGGTGGCGTGATACAGATATTTACCAAACGCGGACGTGGTGCGGGTAAAACGCTTGCCCCGGTTATTACAGCCGAATACGGTTCACACGATTACCGCTCGCTGTCTGCGGCAGTGATGGGTGAGACCGAAAATAGCTGGTACCGTATCAGCGTCGGTAATGAAGAGACCAACGGTATCGACCGCACAGTGGGAAGTGTGGGTGCGGACACCGACAAGGATGGCTACCGTGAAACCAATTACTCGTTGGTATTGGGCCGCCAGCTTGCGGCGGGTACCACAATTGAAGTTGGCTATGTTGGTAGTGAAGGTAACACGGAATTTGATAGTGGCAGTGCACTCGACGCCACAGACTTTCAGCACGATATCGCATTCCTGCAACTCGATGCGAAGCTTGCTGACAATGTGCAGGGCAAGCTTTACCTTGGGCACAGTGCCGATGATCGTAAAGGGTTTGGCAGCTTCGCGCCGGAGTTTATCACCACACGCGATATGGCTACAGCGCAGCTCGATTACCTTGTTGCAGAAGGCAATTTGCTTGTGCTCGGCCTGGATTACTACCTGGACAAGGTTGATAGCACAGCGAACTTCACCGAGGACGAGCGCCGCAACGAAGCGTTTTTTGCCAGCTACCAGGGTGACTATGGCCTGGTTAGCCTGCAGGTCGGTTTTCGACATGACGACAACGAGGCCTTTGGTGATAAGACCACTGGAGACTTTGCGCTTGGGGTAGACCTTAACCCCGCGCTGCAACTCTCGTTGTCCTATGGTTCGGCATTCAAGGCTCCGACGTTCAACGACCTGTATTTTCCATTTACAGACTTTGGCATTTTTGGAACATTTGAAGGTAACCCAAACCTGAAGCCGGAAACCGCAGAGACCATGGAGTTAATGATTAAGGCAAATACATCGGGATTTTCCGGCTATGTTGCGGTATACCAAACAGAAGTCGATAACCTGATCGTATCCAATGCAACCTTTACTACCGTTGAGAATATCGACAAGGCCGATATTCTTGGAGCCGATGCCGGCGCTGATTTTTCTATTGCCGGTATGGAAGCTTCCTTAGGACTTTCCTACGTCGATGCCAAAGACGGTAAAACCGATGATCGCCTACGCAGGCGATCACGTTCTACAGCCACACTGGATTTATCCCGTAGAGTGGGTGAGGTCGATGTTATGCTGAGTTGGCTGGCGCAAGGTGACCGCCTGGATGCTGCGGGTGTGCTCTCTGGCTATAACCTCGTGGATCTCAGGCTGGCATATAATGTCAGCGACGAGATAAAGCTTGGCGCCGAAGTGGAAAACCTGTTCGATAATGAATACACATTGATATCGGATGGTTTTCGGGAATTCCGTACCGAAGGCCAAAC
>JAERSU010000241.1 GCA_016845445.1 Oceanospirillaceae bacterium
ACCTTAATGCTATCTTCCACACTTTACACCTTGTGTTGGTCTGTACGAATGAGGGTTTTCCCTATATATGCCCTATCGGCATGTTAGGCGAGATCTGAAGCCCATTGACGCAGTTCATCAATGTCATTGGGCCAGTCTAGGTGGGGGAATTTTTGCTGACACTGCTTCTGTAGCTTGGCGCGCAAAGGATTACGCTTAAGCAAATGCAAGTAGTATAAGCCGGATTGAGCTTCTTCATCGGTTATACCTTGGGTCTGCCCCCAACGACTGATTAACTGGAACAGTTCACTGGAATTTGGCTCGGGCAAACGCAGCTGTCCAGGCATGGTCAATACTTGGCCAGCCAAGACCTTGTCACACAGGCGTTTATACTCTTGTTGAAAACGCGGCCAGCTCTGCTCAGTCGCTAAACTGCGCAACTCAAACCAGCCCGTTTGTTTACCCGCATGGTAAACCACGGCATGACTCCAGGCATGTTCGCTAGGCTGATCAGCATAACGACAAGCTTCTTCATAGGCTTGTTCAGCGGCCGGTAAACCGAAACTTAGCTGGCATTTCTCAATTAGTTGCAGGAATTCTGCAATGGAGGGCATCCAGCTGTAGTTTTGCTTGGCCATTTCCATGGCCATGGCCAACACGTCTTCATCATAGGGGGCAATACTTAATGCCCACTCACGTTTAGCAATAGCCAACTCATTGGCTGTCTCAAAACTGCTCTTAAACTTATGCCCATAGATCGCCATAAAACGGGCAAACAGCATATTGACCAGTTCTTTGGTAGCCGCAGAAATCGGCGCCGGAGTCGGTGGTTCAACTTTACCAGTCGGTATTGTTGAGATCGAGGACGGCTGCGGATAGTTGTCGACGTTTTTCTCGAGCAAGGAATCGAGCTTCTTCATGTTGCGTATTGCTTGTTGCTTGTTGTTGAGACCGAGCGGCATTGGTTTGTTGCTGCACGTGCTCTTTTTTAACCCATTTTAAGAAGCGTGCATCCCAACCACCAGGACTTTCACGGCGCTCCTTATCCATATAATAAACCACAAATTCATCTCGTAGCCCCAAGGCAAAAGCTTCACTAATTTGCATATTTTGCGTCAGCATACGCAAAATATTTACCGAGGGCTGCCATTCGCCATGCATGGCCATTTGTAACGACTGTTCGGCCTCTTTAACGGCAAAAATACGGGATAACTCATCGTCCCGTTGACGTCTATCAACGGTTGGCGGCGCTACTGCCATGGCAGCGGTGGTCGTTGGCGGCACTGCGGGGGCTTGGGCAGTTGCACCAAGGGCCTTATTTGACTGGCCTAAGAGCCGCGCTGAAAGCCTAACCAAACCATCGTTTTGCGGTTCAATGTCAACTAAGCCACGGGCGCATAAATTGGCTAGTAGTTGCCCCTGATGCCGGCGCTGCAAGTGTTTGGCACGACCGTACAGGCGCTGCTCGTTGATCACCACCTCACCTTCATAACCACCCACCAGCTCCATCACCACGGCCAGCATGAGTGCTTCATCAGCGCCATAGCGCTGGGCAAACTCGGGGATAAATGGCAGAGGCAATAGGGACATAAAAAGGCTTCATGTAGGTTAATCACTGCATTATAACAAAGTCCGTTTTCAAGGGCAGAAAAATTTGCCTGACAGGGAAAATTTTATCACCACCCAGTCCCTATCGATGTGATAAGATCCTGCTAAACGCATCTTTCAAGGGACCCTACATGAGCAATGTAAATTCGGCTGTTATCGAGCAGATGATGGCCCATCAATCTATTCGCAAATTCACTGATGATGATGTGCCTCAAGCAATGATTGATACCATCGTCGCCGCTGGACAAGCGGCATCCAGCTCCAGTTTTGTGCAGGTTAGCAGCGTTATTCAAGTCACCGACAAGGCCAAACGTGAGACCCTGCAAGCAGCCTCTGGTGGCCAGGTGTATGTCGGAAGTTGCCCCGTTTTCTTGGTGTTTTGCGCTGATTTGAAGCGCAACCAAGCAATCTGTGCAGCACAAGGCATTGATATGCCAACGGGCTTTGCCGAGCAGGCATTAATCGCCAGTATCGATACCGCCCTGTTTGCCCAAAACAGCATGCTAGCGGCAGAAAGCCTTGGCTTGGGGGGTGTTTATATAGGCGGCATTCGCAATCAACCACAAGTGGTTACCCAGTGCTTAAACCTACCTGATCAGGTGGTGCCATTATTCGGTATGTGCCTTGGCTATCCGGCCCAGGATCCAGGCCTAAAGCCACGCCTACCCTTGGCCATGGTCTTGCATCAAGATAGCTATCAAGACCTGGATGAGCAGCAATTAACTAGCTATAACCAGGTACTGAGCGACTATTATCAGCAGCGCACCAAAGGCAAGCTAGACACCAACTTTAGTGAGCACATCGAGAAAACCCTCAACAAGGAAGCCCGCCCCCATATGCTGGGTTATTTGCAGGATCAAGGATGGTTCACCAAGTAACCGCAAGGATTAGGGCAGGCTAGCTAAGTAGGGCCTGCCCGGTAAGCCATGGCTGGCAGTCTTCTGCGGCCAAGGG
This sequence comes from Oceanospirillaceae bacterium, assembly GCA_016845445.1. Lineage (GTDB taxonomy): Bacteria > Pseudomonadota > Gammaproteobacteria > Pseudomonadales > Balneatricaceae > Njordibacter. The sequence continues at coordinate 2,542 of JAERSU010000241.1, forward strand.
CTTGCTATACAAGTAACCTTGCATGAGGTTACAGCCTAGATGCATAAGCAGGTCTTTTTGCTGATTGGTTTCCACCCCCTCAGCCAAGACTTGCATGCCTAATTGTGAAGAAATGGAGATCACCGCCTGTATGATGGCTTGATCGTCCGAGTCTTCGTGCATTTCCTGCACAAAAGCCCGATCTATTTTTACCTTATGGCCGGGCAGTCGCTTGAGATAATTGAGGGACGAATAGCCTGTACCAAAATCATCAATGGCAATCTCAATACCAATATTGCGAATGGCTTTTAAGGTAGCAATGGCGTCCTCAAAGTTGTTCATAACACAGTTTTCTGTGACTTCAATTTCTAGATACTTGGGGGCTAGGTTCCAACGTGCCAACTGATCTTCCAGATCATCCACCAGATCTCCCTGACTGATTTGCACGGGCGACACATTGACCGCTACAGGCACCAATGAAAAGCCTTGCTGTTGCCAGTCAATCTGTTGTTTGCAGACCTGACCGATTAACCAGCGGCCAAGGTCACCAATTAAACCTATTTCTTCAGCTAGGGGGATAAACTCCAAGGGGCTGATATTGCCCAAACTAGGGTGATGCCAACGCAACAAGGCCTCAAAACCAGATAAGGTATTATTAAAGGCATCGATTTGAGGTTGATAAACAACGCTTAATTCATTATTAGCCAAGGCATTAAATAAGGCGTTGTGCAGGTAAAAACGCTCACTGGTATCTTGTTCCATATGCGGATGATAAAGATACCACTGATCGCCACCTCGCTGCAGGGCAATCTTCAGGGCTTGCTTGGCCTGATCAATCAAGGTTTCCGCAGCCTCTGATGGTGTGTGAACACTCATACCCACAGCCACGGTGAGCATCATGGCACTGGATTGAAATGCGAAGGGTTGCTTCATGAGCGTCACAATGCGCTCTGCTAGCTGCGCTAATTCATCCTCATCGATGTTACTGTGAAATATCACAAAGCCGTCCTGAACATCCCCGCGAGCCAAGCTATCCCCCTTTCCACAGGCACCTTGCAAACGCTCAGCAGCCTGTTGCATCAGCTCATCCAAGCCGTCATGACCGAGCACGTCAAACAGGTAATCATAGCGTTCGATAGTAATGGCCAGCACGCCATTATGTAGGCCAGCATGGGTGAGCAAACGCTCATCTGCTAACTCAACAAAGGCGGGGTAATTGGGCAAGCCTGTTAACTGATCTTGGTAAGCAAGGCTCTGCAGCTGATCGAGGCGCTCTTGTAATGCCTTGAGTTGGTTTTCAGTGCTGGCCTGCAGATGCCAAAACTGCAGCAACAACAACAGCAAACCTATGGATACCAAGCCCAGAGCGACGCTGCTAAGATCGAACCGTAGGGCCGGCCCGTACTCCATATAAACGATAAACCAACTCGCTACCATCAGCATTGCAGCAAGCATAGCTGTGACGCGGCGATCATGCATAAACTGAACTCATTGGATAAAACTGCTAAACCAATTGCAAGGATTGAAGGCAAAACTATAGCAGAATTGAATTCGGGTGTCAGACTGCTGCCTGACACCCGCAGTGAAGTGCGCTCGAACCAGGGGCCGAGCGTTATTTTAGGCTTTTTGGCTAGCGATAATTTCTTGCCATTGGGCAGGACCGGTTTGGTGTACGGAGGTACCGCCAGAGTTAACCGCTACGGTAACCGGCATATCCTGTACATCAAACTCATAGATAGCTTCCATGCCCAGTTCCGGGAAGGCCAGCACTTCGGCATTTTTGATAGCCTTAGACACTAGATAAGCAGCGCCACCCACGGCCATTAAATACACCGCTTGGTTGTCTTTAATGGCATCAATGGCAGCCTGGCCACGTTCGGCTTTACCAATCATCCCTAGCAGACCCGTTTCTTCTAGCATAGTGCGAGTGAACTTATCCATGCGGGTAGAAGTGGTTGGGCCAGCCGGGCCTACGACCTCGTCACCCACTGGGTCAACAGGGCCAACGTAGTAGATAAAGCGACCCTGCAGGTCGACTGGCAGTTGTTCACCCTTGGCCAACATGTCGGTCATTTTCTTATGCGCAGCGTCACGGCCGGTGAGCATCTTACCAGACAACAGCAAGGTTTCACCCGGCTGCCAGGACTGCACGTCTTCAGCGGTCACCGTGTCTAAATTCACCTTGCGGGTACCGGCACCGGTTTCCCAAGCAATATCGGGGTATTCGTCTAGGCTCGGCGGGGTTTGCAAAGCGGGGCCAGAACCGTCCAGCACAAAGTGCGCGTGGCGGGTCGCAGCACAATTAGGAATCATGCAAATTGGCAAGGATGCCGCATGGGTTGGGTAATCAAGCACCTTGATGTCCAATACCGTGGTTAAACCACCCAGACCCTGAGCACCAATACCTAGGTTGTTGACCGCCTCAAAGATCTCTAAACGTAGCTCCTCAGCACGATTTTGTGGACCACGGGCTTGCAACTCATGAATATCAATCGGGTCCATAAGAGATTGCTTGGCCAGTACCGCGGCCTTTTCTGCAGTACCACCGATACCAATACCTAGCATGCCTGGTGGGCACCAGCCCGCACCCATTGTGGGTACCGTCTTCACAACCCAATCCACAATGCTATCAGATGGATTCAACATCACCATTTTGGTTTTGTTTTCCGAACCACCACCCTTAGCGGCCACCTGAATATCCACCTTATCACCAGGCACAATACTGGTGTGAATCACTGCCGGTGTATTGTCTTTGGTATTGGTACGCGCACCAGCTGGGTCGGCCAAAATGGATGCCCGCAGCTTGTTATCTGGGTGGTTGTAAGCACGACGCACGCCTTCATTAATCATGTCTTCTAGACTTAATTCAGCGTCCCACTGAACGTCCATACCAACTTCGACAAACACGGTAACAATACCGGTATCCTGACACAGAGGGCGACGGCCTTCGGCACACATACGGGAATTGATTAGAATCTGCGCCATGGCATCCTTGGCAGCTTGAGATTCTTCACGTTGCCAGGCTTCATGCACAGCCTGAATGAAATCAACGGGGTGATAATAAGAGATAAACTGCAGCGCATCAGCAACGCTGTCGATAAGGTCGTCTTGACGAATTACGGACATGGTGGGTTCCTAGACTTGGCCGGAAAAAATGAGGGGCTATTATACCTCATTTTTTGGCCATAGAGATGTAGAACCTTTGTTGTAAATTGCAATGCACACTGGGGTCTGACCCCAAGGGGTCAGACCCCTATGCAAGGATGCTACTCCTGTGCCTGCACACCAAAGGTAATGAAGGTCTCCGTCACCGGTTTGGCGTCTTGTTGGGCTTCGAGTATGGCTTGCTGCTGCTTCAACTTGGCCTGTTCCAGCTCATAGTAGCGCTGCTGTTCCAGGGCGATCAAGGCCTTCATCTTGCCAACCAAATCACTGCTGTCCGGTTAAGAAATTCGGATCGGTTTGAAGTGCTTGAACCCCGGGGGGGTACGGTATAATAGTCGTTATTTAGACAGCTATTTTACCAACCGAGGCCAAGCTTGAAACATTCTAACACCGTCTTCCATCAACTACTAAAATATTTACCCCGTCATCGCTTTCAGGAAACGGTAAATAGGCACCAAGGAGATAGACGAATCCGGTCTATGTCTTGCTGGGATCAACTAACAGCATTGCTATTTGGCCAGCTCACTGGCAGCCGCTCTTTACGTGATCTTGTCACCGGCTTTAACAGCAAAAGTGCCCATCACTATCACTTAGGCACACGCACGATTCGTCGCTCATCCTTGTCTGATGCGAATAGCCATCGACCTACGGCAGTTTTTCAAGAAACCTTTTTCTATTTGCTAGAACAAGTGAGAAATAAACTTCCAAAATGTGATGCTAGTGAAATGATAAGGTTGATCGATTCCAGTACCATAGATTTGAATCTCAACCAATTTGAATGGGCTGATTTTAGGTCTACAAAAGCAGGTATTAAGTTACACACCGTCTATGATCCCAATGCTGAAATCCCCGTTTATTTTGCCATGACCAATGCCAAGGTGAATGATAGAAAAGCGCTGCATCAATTGCCGATGGTAGCGGGCATGACCTACGTTGTAGACCGTGTCTACAATGACTATGCTTGGTATTATGCGCTCACCCAGCAGGGTTCCGTATTTGTTGGTCGCATGAAGAAAAATGCCCTTTATGAGGTGTTAGAAACCAAGTGTGTTATAGGCGAAGGCATCCTCAGTGACGAAGTCATCCAGCTTAGTTCCTATAAGGCAAAAAGGGATTGTCCAACCCCCATGAGGCGCGTCAAGTTTTGCCGCAAAGAAGATGGAAAGATCCTTGAGTTTATCACCAATGACATGCAGCGAAGTGCCCAAGAAATAGCGGGTCTCTACAAGCAGCGTTGGCAGATTGAGTTGTTTTTCAAGTGGATAAAGCAAAACTTGAAGGTCAAAACATTCATTGGTCGCAGTGAGAATGCGGTGATGATACAGGTGTTGGTGGCACTAATTACTTACTTGTTATTGAAGCTTGCTCAATTGGGTTGTCACAGTAAAATAGGGCTGCAAAGTACAGCCCGATTAATCGGTATAAACTTAACCAGCAGGCGCTCCTTGATAGCCTTGTTGCACCCCGACCCTGAACTCAACACATTGCCCAAAAAAGAAGACTGCCCGCAACAATTTGGACTAATTTATGTTTAACCGGACACTAGTGGCTAAATTAGCATTTTTTTGCAAAAAAATGCTAATTTAGCCTAAAGAAATCAACTGGCATGCCGATAAGCAAAGCGTAGTTGAATCAAAAGGCGGGGTGAAAGATGAGTACCATCAATAACCAAATACCACAGGCTCAAGTAAATAGAGCCAACCAGGCTAATGCTCAAAAGGGCACGCAGCAGACCAATCAGGCTCAACAGGCAGCCCAAGTTGCCAAAACCGATGCCGTTGCTGAACAAACTAGGACTTTGGCTGCCACTCGTGGCGACCAGGCTAAGTTCACGCCCGAGGCGCAAACCATGCTAAAAGCAACCTTGGCCGCAAAAGATGTCTCTGACATCAACCAAAAGAAAGTCGATCGAATCAAACAAGCCTTGGAAAACGGGGAATACCCCGTGGATGCTGCTCGGGTTGCCGAAAAAATGGTAAGCCTGGAGAAGCTGCTTCAAGGGTAAAAGAACGCCTATGGTATGAGCACTTTTGACCCCCAACAACTACAAACCGAATTTGCCCGTACCCTTTTGCAGGCTAGCGCTGATGCACAACAGCTGCTAAGCACCCTGCAAGAAGAACATCAGTACCTGAAAGACAACAACCTGCAGGCCTTTCAAGAGCTACAAACGCGCAAACAGCACGACGTGCAAACCATCCAACTATTTGAAGCCTTACGCGAACAGTTCTGTGCGCGCTTAGGAATCGATGCCGAAGCCGACGACTTTGGCCAACACCTAGAATCCGAAGGCCAAGCTCTTTGGCAGCAATTGATCAATGCTTTAAAACAATGTGACGAATTGCACCGCACTAGTGACATCTACATGCGTCAGCGCCTAGATAGCATAAACAAGGCCTTGGAAGTACTACAGCTTAATCGCCCTTCCCGCGCCACCAACCTCTACAATAAGCTGGGTAACAGCTTCACCGCCTCCCAAGTCCGCAGCTTGAGTAAAGCCTAATGGAATTTTTACAGGATGCCACCGGCATGGCCATTCTGGCCTTAATTGCGATTGCTATCTTAGGATTAGGTACGGGCCTGATGGCTTTGGTGTTTGAACGCCAAACAGCCCAGCAAAGCCAACAACGCCACGCCGAACTGGTAAATCAACTTCTAGAAGTGCAGGACGAATTTGCCAAGTTAGTAAAACTACAGTTTATTGCTGCCCAGCGCCAGCAACGTACCGACCAGGTACTGCAAGACATGTACAACATGCTCGAACATCAGGCGCGTCTGCTCGAAGCAGTGAAAGACCAACCCACAACCGTAGCCCCTAATACCGGCGCTGATGTACCCAGCCAAAGCAACTACGAACATGCTATCCGCCTAGCCAAAGATGGCATGTCGGGCGAGCAGATCTCAGGTCTGCCCCGCCCCACGAGCGCTTTCTTTTTAAACCCCCGACAAGGATGCCCATCAATCCTTAGCACATCATGCATAGGCAGGTTGCGAGATTTGATATTGAACAAGCGACAGCCACGGGGAAACTTCTGATCCCAAGTGATATAAAAATGCTGGCATTGCATACAGTTTGGCGCAGACTGGTCGATAGTAGTCATTATTCAAGTAATTCAGTGACAAGGATTGGCTAACATGCAAACACTAGTGCAACAATGGAAAGCTTTCAATAGTTGGAGCATGGAACTGCCCGTTTATTTGCAGGTTTTTCTTGGCATGTCGATGTTCTTTGTCAGCTTGATCCTGCTCCTAGCCAGCGTCTATTACACCACCCGCGCCC
>JAERSU010000242.1 GCA_016845445.1 Oceanospirillaceae bacterium
TCTTCTGAACAGTGCCCAGAAGGCAGCCTATTTTCCCTGCTGATTTGTGTTCCTTGGCTGTGGTTGCGTGGTATGCTTTGGGTATACCTTTGTGCTGTATCCATTAGTACTATTATCCCAACATGTCTGAGCCACCATTAACTAAGCAATTAACCTCACCTGAACCAGTCATTATTGGCGAAGAGGCCCTCACAGAGCCCTTTTCATTGCTAGATATCATGAGCTTCAAACAGTGGTTCGCTGCCGGGGTGTTTTTCCTGGCTGCTGTAGCTTTAGGGCAGGTTGTTCCCAGTATTGAAATTGCTTGGGTTTGTGCCATCTTGTTATTCACCGTGTTCTTATTTGCTTTTGAGGTGGTGGCTGTTGATGTAGCCGCTGCCACGGTGATGGTGTTGCTGGGCTTGAGCAGCTTGTTAGCACCGGTCATGGGCTTGCAGCAGGGACTGGTTGATAACCAATTATTGTTCAATGGTTTTTCTAGTAATGCAGTGATCTCCATCATCGCCGTGATGATCATTGGTTCTGGCCTGGATAAAACCGGAATAATGGGCCGTGTTGCCGCTTGGATTATGGATATCGGTGGCCGCACAGAATCACGCATCATTTCTATCGTCTCCGCTACCGTGGCCTTTATTTCTTGTTTTATGCAAAACGTCGGTGCGGCTGCCTTGTTCTTACCTGTGGTTAGTCGAATTTCCCATCGTACGGGATTGCCCCTATCGCGTTTACTCATGCCCATGGGTTTTTCCGCCATCTTGGGTGGCACTATGACAATGATCGGTTCCAGCCCGTTGATTCTGTTGAATGATTTGATGCTAACGGCTAACTTTAGCTTGCCTGAAAGCCATCAAATGGACACCTGGTCGCTGTTTTCTGTCACCCCAATTGGTATAGCCTTGGTGTTGACGGGGGTTGTCTATTTTATCGTTACTGGTCATCTAGTGCTGCCCAAGGGCAGTGCTGCCATGCCTAAAATCGATACCGTTGCCTACTTTCAAGATATGTATGGTTTAGATCATGTGGTGGTTGAGGTGTTTATTCCCGAAACCTGTGCCCTGGTTGGCCACTCCTTGGAAGAATTTGAATACCCAGAGGGTATTCGTGTAATTGGCGTACAGCTTATCAATGGTAAACGACAGGTTAGTGACGGCCTGGTTCGGTCTGTGGCCGTAGAAGCCAATTGCACCTTGGCCATCACTGGATCACCAGACAAGTTAATCGCCTTTGAAAGCAAATATGAGTTAACTAGCAAACCCATGTTAGAGCTGTTTGCCGAGGATCTTTCCGGCAATAAGTCAGGCATTGCTGAAATAGTTATTCCGCCTAATTCAAACCTTATCGACAAATCAGCTTTAGAAATTCTATTGCGTAAAGCCTATGGTTTAACCCTGCTGGCATTGCAGCGAGCCGGCACTACCTCACGGGCCGGGCAAGGAATTCGGGCCATGCCATTTCAGCCAGGCGATGTATTGGTTTGCCATACGTCATGGGAAAACCTGGCACGTATCGCTGAAAATCGCAATTTTTTGGTGATAACCACAGACTACCCAAAAGAAGATTTGCGGCCCAAAAAAGTGGCTTGGGCATTGGCCTTCTTTGGCCTTGCTTTAGGCATGGTGTTGTTGACAGATATACGTCTATCGGTGGCCCTTATGGCAGGCGCCATGGGCATGGTCTTAAGTGGCGTGTTAAGTATTGATGAAGCCTACGAAGCGGTCAGCTGGAAGACTGTGTTTTTGCTTGCTAGTTTGATTCCCCTGGGCATGGCGGTGCAATCAAGCGGCACGGCTAGTTGGATTGCTGAACAGACCTTGTCGTTGTTACAGGGCGTACCTATCTGGGGGCTGCAATTAGCGGTGGCCATGTTGGCCACCGTATTTACCCTGGTTATGTCCAATGTGGGTGCCACGGTATTGCTGGTGCCTTTGGCCATAAATATTGCCATTGGGGCAGGGGGCAATCCTGCTGTGTTTGCCTTGATTGTGGCCTTGGCAACATCCAATTCCTTTTTAATCCCCACGCATCAGGTCAATGCCTTAATCATGGGGCCAGGCGGATACCGGGTGGCTGATTTTTTACGTGCCGGCAGCATCATGACGGTGCTATACCTGCTGGTATTGATCAGCGTCATGAACCTTATCTTCTAGCTGTATCAGGGCTGTGAGAACTGGCTCTAAGATCAGCGCATTTCCTTGTAGATCTTGCTGATAAACAGGTCCTTTTGCTTCATATTTACCATGAACTTCATGCTGGTAACGGCAAAGGGCAGTTGTACAACTCCCGTGGTCTGCCCAGTAGGGATGAGAGCCATTAACGGGTTGCGCTTGTAGGCCTTGTTGTTTTTTACTTGTTGATCGGCAATGATCTGTTTGGCTAAATATTGTGCCTGTCCACCAGCCAGATAACCCAATTTACCTTCACCTACATCAGCAATGTCGCCAAGGGCGTAGAGGTTTGTGGCCCCTATAACGCGTAGATTGTTATCCACATTTACCATGCCTTGGTCATTGAGGATGTGAGCAAGATGCGGCTTGAGGAATTGATTGTTCGGTTGCGTGCCAACACACAGGTAAACTAGATCAGCGTCCATGGGCTCGCCCGTATGTTTATCGATAATGCCATCATCCGTTTGCTGATAGTGGCGATTATATTCGATTTGCACCCCTAGATTCTTTAACTGCTCGGTAGCAACACGCTGGGCCTTGGGTTTGAAATTGTCCAACAAGGTTTGCGTATTGTGGGCTAAGACCACGGTCTTGTGCGGATGGGCATCAGCCACTTCGCCAGCCAATTCAACCCCGACAATGCCACCGCCAATGATAAGTACCTTGTTGGCCTTGGCCAGCTTGTCATGTTCGCGGGCCATTTCTGCATTGCGGTCTGTTAAGCTAAGACTGGTGACCGATTTAGCCATAGGTAAGTGACTGTAGCTACTACCGCTGGCGATGACAGCTTGCTTGAATGCGATGGTGTCGCCGTTGTCTAGGCTGGCAGTCTCTTCGGTTAGGTTGGTTACCCTTGCTTGGATAAAATCCCCATGGATAAAATCCTTGTAGTACTTACGTGCCGCATCCCCGGTTTTCTCAGGAGCGGCCACGTTGCGTAAGGTGGCAAAGGTCACCTCAAAGTAATCCTTGGCATCCACCAGTAGGCTTTGGACACCAGCCTTGTGTAGGAATTGAGCTAGCTTGGCACCACCAAAGCCGCCACCAATAATTAAAATGTCTGTTTTCATAATCTACTCTCAAGTTTAATTAGCTGCTGATAAGGCTATTATATGGGTGTTCATTTGTGTTTATAATGTCCGATATTACACATACTATGTACAATAAATATACACCATGATAGAAAACTGGAACTTTATAAGAACCGCCACCATGATCGCTAAGTTAGGCAGTGTGTCTGCCGCTGCTAAAGCCTTGGATCTGCATCGCGCTACGGTGATGCGCCATGTTGACAGCCTGGAAGAGCAGCTAGGTGCCCGGCTGTTTATTCGCAACGACAAGGGCTATTTGCCAACCGAAGCGGGTCTGCAGCTATTAAGAGTCGGCGATGTGACCGAGCAGCAGTTTCAATCACTGGCCGCGCAACTAGGCAAGTCGGAAGAGGATATGCAGGGCAGGTTAACCATCACCAGTTTGGATGAGGCCTTGCCCATTTTATTGCCAGTAATAGAAGAGTATCAGCAACGTTACCCTGCCATGCAGATAGAATTTATTGGCGATATTAAAAATTTTGACCTTGAATACGGGGAAGCTGATATTGCCATTCGCAGCGGCCCTAAACCCACCACACCTGACAACATTGTCTGGCTACTGCAAACCTACGATATTGTCTACGCTGCCAGTCCTGAGTACGTGGAAAAACATGGCCTGCCTACTTGTGAGGCTGAATTGGCCCAACACCGCTTTATTACCATGCTCGACCGTCCTGCTCTTATGGGCTGGAATGAATGGGTATATGAGCAACTGCCAGCAGCATGCCGGTCTTTTTCGGTCTCCAGCGGGAAGGCAATGCAAGAGGCGATGCATGCTGGCTATGGTATAGGCTTTACCTTTGCTGGTGCAACCCAGCTGCGCCAAGATCTAGTGGAGATATTCACCCCAGAAGTTTGGCAGGTACAGATTTGGTGTTTAGTGCACCGCGATGTGTACCCCATGAACAAGGTAAAAAAGTTTGTCACACTGCTACAAGAACACTTTGCTGACCATGGCTAGGCTGGCTGTGGGTAGCTGCCTGCTGACTAACCTACCTATCTAACAATAATTGGCTAGATAAATAGGCTAGTTCTTCAGCCGTTGGTTTTTTTCCGGTCATGCAATAGAGATAGTGTTTACCTCGCTGAATGCGCTGTTCACGGGTTTCTCGTTGATCCAAGGCGTCGTAGCCTATCTGGGTAAAATAAATGGCTCGTGCCCTCACATCGGCTTCATCAGGATCATAACCAAAGTTAACAAACATCTTGGTGATGGCTTCAATACGTAGATTGTCTGATAGGTCGACAGCGCGGCGTACACTACCTGAGCGGCGTGCCCAGTCGCGTATAGCAAAATCCAATTGGGTGTTAAATTTGCCCTTCGTCGTCCAGCAATAATAGAGGTTGGTGAGCCCCATGTTGATGCTGGCTACGGGTTTTTGCGCTTGCGCTACAAGTGCCGCGGTATTGGTGTCCTGCCAATACTGTAGTAGGTTGTCTAGGAGGTCGGCGCGACTGACAAAGTACCAATAGAAGCTGGAGCGGGCACAATTAAGTTTGTCGGATAACAGTGACACCTTGACCTTCTCTTCACCTTCACTAATAAGGGTATCTAGGGCCGTGTTGATCCAATCCTCACGGGTGGATTTGGCATTGCTACGTTGGCTTTTAGTCGACTTGGCACTATTCATGGATTTGTTATTGTTATGTTCAGCTAAAAGGAAATTGTTGATAAATAAATGGTTTTTGTCAAGTTGTTGATAATGCAGCGAAATCAACTAGTAATCCTAGCAAGCCTAGTTGATGTCACCAGAAGATTTGTGTGAATATGGTGCTCTGCTTTGGAGGCCTTTATGAACATCCCTTATTTAACTGCCGATGATCTAGATAACCTTAACTTATCCACCTTAGAAGTGGTGGCCGGCATTGAGCATGTCATCAAACAGGCTGCTGCTGGTAAAGTCTGGTCAGCACCCAAGGCTGTGGTGACACCCCCTGATCAACGTTACATGATGGCTGCGCTGGCGGCCATGGATGAGCCTAACATGTTGGCAGTGAAAACCGTGGTGTTGAATCCTGCTAACCCCAATCACGGATTGCCGCAGATTAACGGGTTAGTCACCATGCTCGACAGTGTCACAGGCTTACCTAAGGCTATTTTGGATGGTTGTTGGATCACTGGTGTGCGCACCGCAGGCCTCAGTGCCACTGCTGCCAAATACATGGCAAATCCAGCATCTAGTAGTATTGGTTTTGTTGGCACGGGGCTGCAAGCTCGCACTCATCTGCAAGCCTTTGCGGCAATGTTTCCTTTAACGCATATGAAAATGTTTGGCCGTGGCCAGGCTAACAAAGATCTACTGGCAGCCCAGGCCAAAGGCCTTGGCCTGCAGTTAGAAGATTGTGCCACTGGTCAAGAGGTGGTGGAAAACGTGGATTTGTTGGTCACTACCGTTACCCATACTGGTGGGGCCGAACCATTTCTTGATGCTGGTGGTATGAAAGCAGGTGCCTTTGCCGCGGTGGTCGATTTGGCTGCTCCTTGGCATAGGGATAGCTTTGCTAAGCTTGATAGAGTGATTATTGACGATGTGGAACAAGAGGCCGCCTTGCCTAATAAACTCTGTGCCCCAGACATTATCACTGGTGATTTAAGCCAACTAGTGGTTGGTGACGTGGCAGGTAGGATTAGTTCTGAGGATACCACGGCCTTTATATTTCGTGGTCATGCTTTAGGGGATTTGGCCCTATCAGTATTAGCGTTGCAGAAATACCGGTGTTGCACTACATAAGTGAGTGTAGGTCGGCCTTTAGGCCGACTAACGGGCCAGAGCTTGTTGCCACAAATTTTTCTTTAGGTGGGTGCTGGGCCGGTAGAGCTACCAACGATAAGTTGGGCTTCTAGGATCACTTGTTGGGGTGGTTGGGATGGGTTTTTAATCACATCTAAGAGCACTTTTGCGCACAGCTGGCCCGCATGACGTATGGATGAGCGGGTGGCTGTGAAAACCGGTTGTGCTTCCCCGTTGCGCAGGTAAGAGAGGTCATCATCGTGTATTACCACAGAAAAGTCTTTGCCAATTCGCAGGCCGCTTTCGCCTAGGGCGCGACGCACACCTATGGCTAGGGCGTAGGAGGATACCACCGCTGCCGTAGGCGGGTTTTCCAGTGCCAGCAGTTTGAGAGTGGTTTCATAGCCAAAATGTTCGGTCATCTCGCTGTTGAACATGATGCTATGGTCTATGTCGATATCGCGATCCTTCAGGGCCTGGGTATAACCGTGGTTACGTCGAATAGCAAAATCGAGTTCTTCGTTACCATTTATGAGCGCAATGCGTTTGTGACCTAAATCCAGAAGAAAATTGGTGGCGTTGATAAAGGCATGGGTGTTGTTGACGTCGACATAGTGGTAGTCGTTGCTACCGGTAGCTCGGCCGTGTACCACAAAGGGTAGGCCTAGCTCTTTTAGAATGGCCACCCGTTCATCATTTTCCCTTGGTGCCTGCACAATAACCCCGTCAACTGAGCCTTTGGCATGCATGTCGCGGTAGGTTTCCGCCTGAGTTTCATTGTCCGTAAGGGCAAGATTAGTATCGTAGCCTTCTTGTTTGTAGGTCTGTGCTGCACCGGCCAAAAAGTCACCAAATATAGGGTTGAGTATTTCATGCTGGCTGGACAAGGGCAGTACAAAGCCGATCATTTTACTTTTCCCGGTTGCCAGGGCTTGGGCCTTGGTATTGGGCATGTAGTTGTGTTTTTTCGCCGCCGCTAACACTAGGGCGCGGGTCTTTTCGCTCACTTCAGGGTAGCCGTTGAGAGCACGACTGACGGTGGTTTGTGAGATACCTAAGATGTTGGATAGTTGTTTCAGGTTCATACGATAGAATCCAAGTTAACCAAAGTGCTTTGAATTATGGCGTTTATCAGTTAAGACTAGAGTTTGTGGTATTTTTCCAGTAAATGCAAGCAGTTACCCTACTTATGTCTTGGTGTTATAGGGTATATAAGAACAAAAATGCAGTTTTTTAAGTAAAATTTGGTTGACTTTCAAAGCGCTTTGGGGGTTTAATTGAAATATCCAAAGCGCTTTGAAAAGAATTTGGATTGCTATCCTACAATTTAGGATGCAAACAACTGATAAAAACAATGGAGAAAATTCCAATGATGAAGACATTCCTTCCGACTGCAATGGCACTGGCAATGACTGCAGGTGCTGCTCAGGCTGGCGACGTAACTGTATTTGGTCCTTGGTTGGGCCCAGACCAGGAGAACGTTGAAGCTGTATTGGCAGAATTTGCAGCCCAGTCTGGACACAAGGTATCTTACGTAGGTTCAGATAGCTTTGAACAGCAAGTGCGTGTTGATGCTGAAGCTGGTTCTGCGGCAAACGTATCTGTATTCCCACAACCGGGTCTAGCTGCTGACCTAGCTAAAGGTGGTTTCCTGACGCCGCTAGCAGCCGGTACCGCTGATTGGGTTCGTGATAACTATGCCGCGGGCCAATCCTGGGTTGATCTAGGTACCTACGCAGGTGCCGACGGGGCTGACAATCTATACGGTTTCTTCTACAAGGTGGATGTGAAGTCTCTGGTCTGGTACAACCCAGAAAACTTTGAAGATGCCGGTTATGATGTGCCGTCTACCATGGAAGAGCTAAAAGACCTAACCAAGCAGATCGTTGCTGATGGTGGTACACCTTGGTGTATCGGTTTGGGTTCTGGTGGTGCCACTGGTTGGCCGGCAACGGACTGGGTTGAAGACATGATGTTGCGTACGCAATCGCCTGCTGATTACGATAAGTGGGTAACCAACGAAATGAAGTTTAATGACCCTAAAGTGGTTGCTGCCATCGATGAATTTGGTTGGTTCGCTGGTAATGATGATTATGTTGCTGGTGGCGCTGGCGCTGTTGCTTCTACGGACTTCCGTGACAGCCCCAAAGGCATGTTTAGCTCTCCTGCGCAGTGTTACATGCACCGTCAAGCATCCTTTATCCCAGCCTTCTTCCCAGAAGGTACTGTGGTAGGTGAAGATGCTGACTTCTTCTACTTCCCAGCCTATGCGGGTAAAGATCTAGGTGCCCCTGTGTTGGGTGCTGGCACTGTTTGGGGTATCACCAATGATTCTCCAGAAGCCCATGAGCTGATTACCTACCTGCAGTCTGCCAAGGCGCACGAAATCTGGATGGCGCGCAAGGGCTTCCTGACTCCGCACAAGGGCGTCGATACTTCTGTATTCTCTGATCCTACCTTGAAGAAGATGAACGACATTCTCCTGGGTGCCACTACCTTCCGCTTTGACGGTTCTGACCTGATGCCTGGTGGCGTTGGTGCTGGTTCCTTCTGGACGGGTATGGTTGACTATGCCGGTGGTAAGAGTGCACAGCAAACTGCTGATGAGATCCAAGCTTCCTGGGATGCTCTGAAGTAAACTGGTCGTCATTGCGAGCCCTCTCAGGGTTCGCAATGACGAACTTTTTTATCAATCAAGTTCATTTATAG
>JAERSU010000243.1 GCA_016845445.1 Oceanospirillaceae bacterium
AACCCTGCTTACGCTTCTATACCGCTTGCCATTGGTGGGCCTGCTAATAGCCGCGGTGTCATCGCCACCTGCAATTATCAGGCGCGTGAGTATGGTGTGCGTTCGGCCATGGCGTCTGCTAAAGCCCAGCGCTTGTGTCCAGAATTGACCATTATACCGGGGCGCATGGCTGTCTATCGACAGGTGTCGCAACAGGTGATGGCGGTGATGCAGCGCTATACAGATATCATTGAGCCCTTGTCTTTGGATGAGGCTTATTTAGATGTTACCGAAGCGGCTCAGCATTATGGCAGCGCTACGCAGATTGCTGAACGTATTCGTGCAGAGGTAGCCGCAGAAGTGGGGATTACCATTTCTGCAGGGGTGGCGCCCAACAAGTTTATTGCCAAGGTGGCTAGCGACTGGCGCAAACCCAATGGCCTGTTTGTTGTTAAACCTCAGGAATTAAAGGCCTTTGCTGGGGCCTTGGCGGTTAACAAGATTCCCGGGGTAGGCCCGGTAAGCGCCGAACGTTTGGCAACTAGAGGCATCACCACCTGTGCGGATCTTTGGCCCTATTCTGCCGAGCAGCTAGTCAAGGAGTTTGGGCGTTTAGGTGAAAGCCTCATTGAGCGGCGTTTTGGCATCGATCACCGGCCTGTGCAAACCCAGCGTACGCGCAAATCCGTATCCGTAGAAACGACCTTTGCCAGGGATTTGGCTTGCAGTCATTTATGTGTGGAACCCTTGGCAGACCTATGGCAGCAACTGCAGGTGCGCTGGCAGCGTTTGCAGGATCATTATGATATTACTGGTCTAGTGGTGAAGTTGAAGTTTGCTGACTTTACCCAGCTTACCCGAGAACAAGCAGGCAGTACCATGGATCGGCAGATATTTGAGCAGTTGTTAAAGGTGGCTTATGCCAGTGGCACAGCCGACCAGCAGCGCCAAGGGGCGCGGCTGATCGGCTTAGGGTTTAAGCTTAAACCCCGTGCTACGGATAAGGCTAGTGTGCAGCAGCTTTGTTTGTTCCAAACAAACGGCTAACGGCGTTGCCGGCGTTTTCCAACATGATAATGATGGACGGCACGACAAACAGAATTAGCAGCGTGCCTAAGGCTAGGCCAAAGACAATGGAGGTTGCCATTGGAATGAGGAACTTGGCCTGCATAGAGGTTTCAAACAACATGGGGGTTAAGCCAGCAATGGTGGTTGACGAGGTCAGAATGACCGCGCGTAATCGCTGACAGGCGGCTTCCACAATGGCCTCATTGGGGGCCATGCCTTGTTCGCGGTTTTCCTTATAGAAAGATAACAAGACGATGCTGTTGTTAATAACGATGCCCGATAAACCAAACAGGCCAAAGATGGACAGGATGGTCAGATCCAGACCCATTACAGAGTGGCCTAAGATGGCACCAGTTAGACCAAATGGGATGGTGAACATGACGGCTAGGGGCCAGGTGTAGGACGCAAATACCCAAGCTAAAACAATGTAGATCAAGGTGAGTGCTAGCACTAGACCGATCATCATGTCTTGCATGGTGGCTTGCTCGTCAGCACGGGTGCCGCCAAACTTGATATCAATACCATACTGTTTTTCTAACTCGGGTATGGTTTTTTCCTGCAGTTTGTTAATCACTTCGTTGGCATTGGTGGTGCCGATATCAACGTCGGCTTTTACGGTAACCATCAGGCGGCCGTCTTCACTGTGGAATTTATCAATGCCACGACGAGTGGTGAAGTCAACCGTTTCCAAGAGGGGCACGGTCTGGCCATTATTGAGAATAATTGGGAAGGCGTAGAGGGCGTTAATGTCGTTACGACCGTCATCGGTGAGCATCAAACGTACATCAATTTCATCTGAGCCTTCATAGAAACTCTGAATCTTAATGCCATCAAAGGCGTTACGCAGTTGACGGCCGATATCCGCTGAAGTCAGCCCAAGGGTTTTTGCCTGAGGGGTCAGGGTATAGACATATTGCTCCATACCATAGGGCAGGTCGTCATCGATATTTTGTACACCGGCAAAGGCTTTTAGGCTGTTTTGCAAGCTTATGGAGGCGGCTTTCATTACCTCGGCGCTGGCGCCCGTAATTTGCGCTTCGATAGGTTTGCCGGGCGGACCTGATTCTGGCTCATTGATAATAAGCTTTTCTAAGCCAGGTACCTTGGGTGTGTTGGCTAACCAGGCACTAATGAATTCGGCGTTGCTAACAGAGCGTTCACCAGTGCGCATCTGGGCAATCAATAGGGCAATTTGATCGCGGCTAGAGAGGCCGTCTTTGGACAATACATTGGTGCCAAAATAGGCCGCCCGCTCACGCACAAGGTCGCCACCAAATTGCGCTTGCGTGGTTAACATGGCTTGCTCAACTTGGCTTAGGTAGTCGGCCACCACTTGTTTATCGGTGCCGGCACTAAATTGCACACTGGCGCGGATGGTATCGCCATCCGTAGACGGGAAGAAGGTGAACTGCAAACGACCACCGGCGAGCATGCTGACGGCAATAACAAAGGCAGCAATGGCAAGGGCAAAGGTGGCCATGCGAAAGTTGATGGCCAGGGTAACGGCAGGACGGAAAACACCGTCACGAAAACGTGCAAAGCCGCTATCAAAGGCCCTACGGAAGCGTGATTCTTTGCGCTTAGAACGTGACTCTAGAGCGTGGTGTAGATGGCCTGGTAAGATCAGGAAGCACTCAATCAATGACACAATGATAACGCAGATAACCACCGTCGGTATGTCGGCGAGAATGCTGCCGATAATACCGCCTACCAATAACAATGGCAGGAAGGCGGCTATGGTCGTTAATGAAGATGCGGCTACTGGGCCGAGCATGCGCTTGGCACCCCCAAGAGCGGCATGCAAGGACGGTTCGCCACGCTGCACATGAGTCAAGGTGTCCTCACCCACCACAATGGCATCGTCAACAATAATACCAAGGGCCATAATCATGCCAAATAGACTGATCATGTTGATCGAGCCACCAATCAGATACATAACGCCCCAAGCGGCCAATAGGGAAGCTGGGATGCCCATGGCTACCCAAAAAGCAACGCGACTGTTAAGGAACAAGAACAGTAGGATAACCACCAATAGTAAACCACCGGCACCGTTTTTCATGAGCAATGAAATACGCTGCTGTAGTAGTTGCCATTGTTCGCTATAGAGAATGATGTCTACCCCTTGCGGGTAGCTTTGCTGCGCCTCTTCCACCCAGTTGTTCATGATTTCTGCCATTTCTAGTGTGTCGTCACTAGGCATGCGCATCACCGATATTTCGATGGCTGGGTTGCCGTGGTAGTTGGCGGTAGGTTGGTTTTCTTCGGCCCGCAATGTTACTGACGCAACGTCGCCTAAGCGTACCAGTTGAGCGTTATTACCGGTTAACAAAGGTAGTTGCTCAAAGCTCTGTACATCGGACACCTTGCCGATGGCGCGTAGTTGCTTGGAGCCATCTGAGCGACCGGCAGTGCCAGCCATGACATCAGAGCTTTGATTGCCAATTAGGCCGGCCATGGTTTGCATGGATAAGCCAAGGTCATGCAAGGTGCCGCTATCAACCTGGATAGCGATTTCACGGCTTGGTAAGCCAGTAAAATTCACCTTGCTAATGCCTGCTGCTAGCAGCTCTTCTTCGGCTTTGCGCGCCAAGCCGATAAGTTCTTCTAAGGGACCTTCTGTGGTGATCAGAATAACGCCCACATTATCGTAGCGGGTGATCTGCTCTACCGTTGGTTCCTCGGCATCGGCAGGCAAACCAGAGACTGTGTCAACGCGTTGTTTAATGGCATTGGTGACTTCATTAAAGTCTGCTCCACTTTCCACTTCCAACATGACACTAACACTGCCCCGGCGGGTGTCCGAGGTAATTTTAGAGACGTTTGCCACGCTCTTTAGCTGTTGCTCAAGGGGCACGGTGATGCTAGTTTGCACTTCTTCTGCCGAAGCACCACTCCAGACTACCTGAACGTGAACTACATCGATGGCGAAATCTGGGAAGAACTGCGTGTTAAGCTTACTTAGTCCGTAAAAACCAGATAAGAACATGAGTAACATCAGCAGGTTAGGGGCTACCCGGTGATTGGCAAATATTTTGATAAAAGAATTGATCATAGCCTGATTGCTCCCGCTACTAGTTCAGTTCTACTAATAGGCCGGTTACGGCGTTTGGTAGCTGGGTGGTAATCAACAGGTCGTCATCCTTTAGATCCGTACTACGAATCAGGGTTAGTGGCTGGCCATTGCTGCCACGAATCTCCCCTAGGCGCTCGACCAACACTGCCTGCAAACGATGGTCCACAATGCGGTAAACACGGTTTTGCCCATACAGTGCCAAGGCGGGAATAGCAGCAACATTGCTTTCTTCTGGTAAGGCAAGCACCAGTTGTACATTACGGCCAACTTCTAGATTGGTGGTGGCGGGTAATTCAAAGAAAGCATCAATGCCGCCCTGGCTATTGCTGGCTTCTGCGGATAAGCGTTGTAACTGCAGGGTGTATGCTTTGCCATTGTGTTGCAAGCTGGCTTCTAGAGCCGCACCGGTTTGCAGATAAGGTAGGTAGCGCGCTGGGATTTGACTACGTACTTCTAGGTTTTGCGTGTTGTATAGAGTCACCACCTGATCGCCGTTGCGTGCTCGGTTACCAACCGCGGTGTTGACGTTGAGCACGCGGCCATCAAAGGGGGCGTTAATGACTGTACGCTCTAGGTCAAGTTGAGCAAAATCAAGTTGCGCTTGGCTTTGGGCGGCGCTGGCTTGCAGTTGAGCGAGACGATTGGGGTGATCATTGAGGCTGCTTTGGCGATTTAACAGTGATAGCTGTTGCTGGTGTACCACCTTGGTAGTGTCCTCTAGGCGCGAAGCGGGGGCCATATTGTTGGCCACTAATTCTTCTTGGCGGGCTAGATTCTTAAGGTTGAGATCCTGCAGTTTTTGCTCAACGGCGAAGGATTTTTTGTCGGTGGCATTACGATTGATTTCACTGGCAATGCGGGCTTCGATGTCTTGTAAGCTGGCCTGTCGTTGGACTAAGGTTAGCTTTAATTCACGATCATCCAAGGTGATAAGTGTTTGACCTTGCTTAACGCTATCACCTTTGGCGATATTAACCTGATCCACATAGGCATTGACGGTGGCACTTAACTTGACTGTTTCGCTGGCTTCAACGGCACCGTATAGAGTCAGTTCAGGAGAAGCATCGGTGATGTCCACGGTGAAGGTGGATACCGCCCAAGCTTTTTCTTGGATAGGTTCTGCTGGTACGGCTGGTTTGGTATTCTTCATATACATAAATACCGCCACGGCACCGCCGATAATGGCAGCTGGTAGAATGACCTTCTTAAACAAAGCCGCGATAAAACTTTTTGCAGACATGACAAATCCAATTGTTAAGTTTAATAATGAATCGGCATTCTACCTTAAACAGTTGTTTGAGGCCTGCGTTTGCCATTAAAAGTTGCTTAGTTTTACGCTTTTTTACGTTTGGTTTAGGTATTCACAATAATGCCCGTGCTAAACACTGCTTGGCCCTAGGCTGGGTGCCAGGCAGTGCTTTATAATGCTGACATTGATTGCATAGAGAATGACGTATGAGTAACTATCAGGACTATCGACGTGAATATGAAGCTGAAGGCTTGCGCCGTGCCGATCTGGCAGCGGATCCATTTGCCCAATTTGCCACCTGGCTAGAGGCCGCCGAATCAGCTTGCCCACTAGATGCCACTTCCATGACCTTGGCAACGGCTGACATTGATGGCAAGCCTGCGGCACGCATTGTCTTGTTAAAGGGTTTTGATGAGCAGGGCCTGGTTTGGTACACGGACAGTCGCAGTGATAAAGGTCGCCAAATGGCGCAGAATCCGCAGGCGGCCTTGTTATTCTATTGGCAACCACTGGAGCGTCAAATACGCATTACGGGTACTGTAGAAGCCTTGCCAGATGCCACTGCAGACGCCTATTTTATCAGTCGACCAAAAGCTAGCCAGTTGAGTGCTGCCGCTTCTGCGCAAAGCCGCGTGGTGGCCAATCGAGATGAATTAGAACAGCGAGTGGTTGATTTGCAGTCCAGTGTGGGTGACGGCAGAGTAGCACGTCCAAGGGCTTGGATTGGTTATCGTTTGCAGCCAGATAGTTTTGAGTTCTGGCAAGGGCGCCCAAGTCGTTTACATGATCGCCTACGTTATCAGTTACAAGATGATGCTAGCTGGCACATTGACCGTTTGGCACCCTAGGTCGCTTAATGTATGCAGAATATGTTGACAATATCGGCCGGAGAGCTGTCGCTGCAACGCTTTCCAGTACGCAAGAGTGAAGACCTACAGGCTTGGGATAATGCCGATTGGTTGGTATTAGAAGAGCTGTTTGCCCAGGCTAGGCTAGATTTAAGTCGCCAGCGCCTGTTGGTGGTCAACGATCCCTTTGCTAGCCTGGTGTGTGGCTTGCAGCAAGTTGGTGTGCCGGCCCAGCAGCTGTGTCTGTGGAGTGATTCCTATCTATCCCGCCTGGCTATGCAACACAATTGTCAGCTAAATTCTCTGCCGCCGGTAGAATTCATCGATGCCGTGCAGACACCGCAAGGACACTTTGACCTGGTGTTGATGCGCTTGCCTAAGAGCCATAGCCTGTTAAGAGATCAGGTAGCACGCTTGAAGCCTCATTTGCGTGCTGGTGCCAAGGTGATTATTCCAGTAATGGTCAAGCATTTGGATAAATCCCTATATGAACTGTTGGAGCATTTGCTGGGCCCTCTAACAACCAGTTTAGCGCGCAAGAAAGCGCGCCTAATATATGCTCAACCAAGGTCGGCTGCTACTGAGGTACAGTCTATAACTAACAGTTGGCACTATGATGGGTTGCAGCTCCAGCATTATAGCGGTGTGTATGGCCGCAAGCGGTTGGATGAAGGGAGCCAGTTTTTACTAGAAAACTGGCCCCAAGGTGAGTTTCAGTGCGTGCTTGATCTAGGTTGCGGCAACGGCATCTTGTCCTTGCAAGCAGCGCGTAACTGGCCAGCAGCCAAGGTGACGGGTATCGATGAATCCTATATGGCGGTAGCGTCAGCGCAGCGCAACAGCGAGCTTAATGATCTGCATAGGCAGTGTCATTTTCAGGTTGGTAATTGTCTTGATGATGTGCCCGATGACAGTGCTGACCTGGTGTTATGCAACCCGCCTTTTCACCAGCAAAAGGTGGTGGGTGATCATATCGCCATGGCCATGTTTAAGGGGGCGGCTCGGGTATTGCAGGTGCAGGGCGAATTGTGGGTGGTAGGTAACCGTCATCTTGGTTACCACAGTAAACTAAAACGCTGGTTTAAGCGTGTGGAGCAGCAGGGTAAGCATAAAAAATTTGTGCTCCTGCGTTGTCGTTATTAGTCCTTGGGCAAATTGAGGCCGCGAATGTCTTTGTTCCAGTTTTGCGGGTTTTTGCCATTAATGTCAGCATAAAACTGCTCAATGATTTGCATGTCTTTTTCGAGGTCACCGCTGACAGTTAACAGCTTGCCAATGCCGCCTTTCTTGCTGTTAAAATCAAAATAAGCCAAGGCGATATGCACCTTGGCTCCCTTGGCAATGTGATAGAAGCCGGTTTTCCAGCGCGGTGACCAAGATCGGGTGCCTTCTGGAGCGATGGCAAAGGCGATGCCGTCGCTTTCTTGGTAAGCCTGAATGGTGGCTTCCACCATGTTGTTGGCCTTGCTACGGTCTAATGGAATGCCGCCAAGCCAGCGCATAATGGGACCCGCAGGGCCTTTAAAAAGTGAGTGCTTACCAATCCAGTAGGCCTTGATACGTAAGTGAATGGCCAGTGACATGCCGATTGGAAAATCCCAATTAGAAGTGTGTGGTGCGGCGATAATCAGGTAGTTGCCAGAGCGTGGCATGGCAGAGTCATCTACCTGCCAGCCAGTGAGCTTGATGTGGAGCCAGGCAAACAGACGCATGATATGGATAACTATTGGCGTATCATGGATGGTGAAATGCATATCAGATAAGGCTTTCGTGATAAATTTGCGGTATTATAGCGCCAGTTGTGGCGTAAGGTCACTTTTCTAATATTAATCCCCTTTTACTAATCCAATTTTTAGGAGTCTGTTATGACTATTGCTGCCAACAAGGTAGTGACCTTTCACTATACCCTCACCAACAATGCTGGCGAACTGGTTGATACTTCCCGCGAAGGTGAGCCCTTGCCATATTTGCACGGTGCTAACAATATCGTGCCAGGTCTGGAGCAGGAACTTGAGGGCAAAAACGTCGGTGATAGCCTCAAGGTTGAAGTGCCTCCGCACCTAGGTTATGGCGAATACATGGAAGAAATGGTACAGCAGGTGCCGCGTGACATGTTTACCGGTATCGATACCCTAGAAGTGGGCATGCAATTCCACGCCGAAGGCCAGTCAGGCCAGCAGCACGTGGTGACCATTACGGCCATTGAAGAAGATAAGGTAACCGTTGATGGTAATCATGATCTGGCCGGTGAAACCCTGCACTTTGATGTTGAAGTAATGGATGTGCGTGAGGCCACCGAAGACGAGTTGGCACACGGTCATGTACATGGTCCTTCTTGTAACCATTAAGTGATTTTTCCGGTATAATTTCGGCCTGATTTTTTTTCTTGCATAGACACCTTCGCGATGGACAAAACATACAACCCACACGCCATTGAACAGCAGTGGTATCAACATTGGGAATCTAATAGCTACTTTACCCCGTCTGGTACAGGTACCCCATATAGCATCTGTATCCCGCCACCGAACGTGACGGGCAGTTTGCATATGGGCCACGCTTTCCAGGACACCATCATGGATACCCTTATACGCCTTAAGCGTATGCAGGGTAACGACACTCTTTGGCAGGTTGGTACCGACCATGCGGGTATTGCCACGCAGATGTTGGTGGAACGCAAAGTGCAAGCCGAAGAAGGTCTCACACGTCACGATCTTGGGCGCGACAAGTTCCTTGACAAGGTGTGGGAATGGAAAGAAGAGTCTGGCGGTAATATTACCCGTCAGTTGCGCCGTTTGGGCGCCAGTGTTGATTGGGATCGTGAACGCTTCACCATGGATGACGGTTTTTATAAGGCCGTGCAAGAAGTGTTTATCCGCTTGTATGATGACGGCCTGATTTACCGTGGTAAGCGCTTGGTTAACTGGGATCCAAAGCTACACACCGCTATTTCTGATTTGGAAGTGATTTCTGAAGACGAAGCGGGGCACCTATGGCACATGCGTTATCCATTGGCCGATGGTGAAACCACCGCCGATGGCAAAGACTACATTGTGGTCGCCACTACCCGCCCAGAAACCATGCTAGGCGATACTGCCGTGGCTGTGCATCCAGATGACGAGCGTTACCAGCACTTGATTGGTAAGTTTGTTGACATGCCTTTGGTGGATCGTCGCATTGCCATCATTGCCGATGATTATGTGGATCTGGAATTTGGTACCGGTTGCGTAAAAATTACCCCGGCCCACGATTTCAATGACTATGCCATGGGCCAACGGCATAGCCTGACCATGATTAATGTGCTGGATCAGGATGCTGCCATCTTAAACGAGCCAGAAGTGTACAACACGGATGGTAAGCCTGTGGCAGAACATAACGAATACATTCCTGTGATATACCAAGGTATGGATCGTTACGAAGCCCGTGATTGCATTGTGGCGGATCTGCAAAAAGCAGGTTTATTGGAAAAGATCGATGACCACACCCTTAAGGCACCGCGCGGTGATCGTTCTGGTTTGGTTATTGAGCCGCTGCTGACAGACCAGTGGTTTGTGTCTACCAAGCCCTTGGCCGAACCTGCTATTGCCGCGGTGGAAGATGGGCGTATTGAATTTGTGCCTAAGCAGTGGGAAAACACCTACTTCTCTTGGATGCGTGATATTCAAGACTGGTGTATTTCTCGCCAACTATGGTGGGGGCATCGTATTCCTGCTTGGTATGACGATGAAGGCAACTACTATGTTGGTCGCAGCGAAGCAGAGGTGCGTGAGAAACACAATCTGGGTGACATTAATTTGCGCCAAGATGAAGACGTATTGGATACCTGGTTCTCCTCTGGTCTATGGACCTTTGGCACCATGGGCTGGCCAGACATGACCGAAGCCTTGAAGAAGTATCATCCTACGGATGTATTGGTAACTGGTTTTGACATTATATTCTTCTGGGTGGCGCGCATGATCATGATGACCATGCACCTTATGAAACACGAAGATGGTTCTGATCAGGTACCCTTTAAGACCATTTATGTTACCGGCCTGATTCGCGATGAAAACGGCGACAAGATGTCTAAATCCAAGGGCAATGTACTGGATCCACTGGATTTGATTGACGGAATTAGCTTGGAAGATTTGTTGGCTAAACGCACAGGCAACATGATGCAGCCCCAGCTAGCTAAAAAGATCGACAAGCAGACCCGTAAGCACTTTCCAGAAGGCATGGCTGCCTATGGTACGGATGCCCTGCGTTTCACCTTGTGTTCCTTGGCTTCTACGGGGCGTGATATCAAGTTTGATTTGGGTCGTATTGAAGGCAACCGTAATTTCTGCAACAAGATCTGGAACGCCGCCAGTTACGTGCTAATGAACTGTGAAAATCAGGATTGTGGCCAAGCGGGTGAGGTTGAATTGAGTTTGGCAGACAAATGGATCGAATCCCGTTTGCAGCGTACTCAGCAAAAAGTATTGGCTGCTTTGGATAGTTACCGGTTTGACCATGCAGCAGAAACCCTCTACAGCTTCATATGGAACGAATATTGTGCCTGGTACCTAGAGTTATCCAAGCCTGTGTTGTGGGATGATAATGCCACTGCTGAGCAGCTACGAGGCACCCGTCGCACCCTGGTGGGAGTACTCGAAGCGGCGCTACGCTTAGCGCATCCGCTGATGCCTTATATCACCGAAGAAATTTGGCAGAAAGTAAAGCCTCTAGCAGGTAAACAAGGCGATAGCATCATGCTGCAAGCCTATCCCGAATTTGATGCAGGCAAGGTGAACGAGCAAGCCGAGGCTGATTTGGAATGGGTGCGGGGCGTCATTGAAGGCGTGCGTACTATCCGGGGTGAAATGGGTATTGCCCCTGGTAAGCCTATTCCAGTACTGTTGAGCAAAGGCCAGCAAGGGGATAAAGACAAGTTGCAGGCCAATAGCCAGTTCCTTACTAAGCTAGCCAAGTTAGCCAGTGTGACCTGGTTAGATGCTGGTGAAGAAGCGCCATTATCGGCCACCGCTCTGGTGGGTGAAATGGAAGTGCTGGTGCCCATGGCTGGTCTGATTGACAAGGATGCCGAATTAGCCCGCCTGCGCAAAGAGCTAGGTAAGTTAGAAGGTGAGATTAAGCGTTTTAACGGCAAACTGGGCAATGCCAAGTTTGTTGATAATGCTCCGGCTGAGGTGGTCGACAAGGAGCGTGCCAAGCTAGCCGAAGCCCAATCTGCTGCCGCGACCTTGCAACAGCAGGTTGCTAAGATAGAAGCCATCTAGACGATCGGCATCTATTCCGGCGAAGAGGAATAGAGTCGGCCTAAACACCGACCTAAAAAAGCCAGGCTATTGCCTGGCTTTTGCGTTTATAGCTTGTGCAAATTCATCTCATGCCCAGCCTGTTGATAGTGGCGGTAATGGGCACGGGTTTGTTCTAATATGCTAGGCTCCTGCACCACAATTTCGATGATGCGCTGGTAATCCTTGACTGGTTCGGCACTGAGATTAATGCAAATGTCCGTTTGTGCGGGCCGTTGCTGGCCATAACCAAGGGTGATGGGGGAGTGCATGGTCTGCTCAGCCTGCTCACTTAAGGCGTGATGGGGCAGAAATGACTCTGGCTTAAAGCCCCAGATGTAATCGTCCAAATGGCTGACTTCCGCGGCATCCCGGCAGTGGATGTGCACTGCCGCCCCTTGCCCTAAAGACTTACTCAATAGCTGTTGCAGCAGGCGATAGCGAGCGTCGCCGTGCTTGTCTTTGAGGGTATAGAAGTCAGCTCTGCTCATGTTGGACGGCCAGCTTAAGCCTGGTTAACCAGGTGTTGTACCAGTAAGGGCACGCAGCGCCCAGTAGCGCCTTTTTTGGCACCAGAGTTCCATGCAGTGCCGGCAATATCCAAGTGTGCCCACTTGTATTTCTCGGCAAAACGCGCCAAGAAGCAGGCGGCGGTAATGGTACCCGCTGGACGGCCACCGATATTGGCCATGTCAGCAAAGTTACTCTTTAACTGCTCATCGTATTCATCACCAATAGGTAGCTGCCAAGCGGCGTCAAAGGCTTGCTTGCCGGCTTCCATCAAGTCTTGAGCAAAGCTATCATCATTACTTAGTACGGCGGTGGTGTGGTGGCCCAAGGCAATAATGCAGGCACCGGTTAAGGTGGCTACGTCAACGACGCTGGCTGGGGCAAAGCGTTCGGCATAGGTCAGGGCGTCACACAGAACCAGACGGCCTTCGGCATCGGTATTGAGAATTTCTACGGTCTGGCCAGACATGGTGGTAACAATATCACCAGGCTTGGTGGCGTTGCCGGCGGGCATGTTTTCCGCACTGGCGATAATCATCACCACATTAATAGGCAGGTCCAGATCGATAACCGCTTGCATGGTGGACAGTA
This sequence comes from Oceanospirillaceae bacterium, assembly GCA_016845445.1. Classification (GTDB taxonomy): domain Bacteria; phylum Pseudomonadota; class Gammaproteobacteria; order Pseudomonadales; family Balneatricaceae; genus Njordibacter. The sequence goes on from JAERSU010000243.1 coordinate 12,592, forward strand.
CACTGGCAGCGCCACACATATCGTATTTCATCTCATCCATGGCCGCACCCGGTTTGAGACTAATGCCGCCGGTATCAAAGGTGATGCCTTTACCAACCAGTACATGGGGGGCATCGTTGGCCTTGCCACCTTGGTAGTTGAGCACAATCAATTTGGAAGGTTGCACACTGCCGGTTCCCACTGACAGTAGGCAGTGCATACCCAGTTCACGCATCTGCTCTTCTTCGAGAATGTCTGCCGTTACCTTGGTGGAGGTGGCGGCCATGGCAGAGGCCTGCTCAGCAAGGTAGGTTGGGGTACAGATGTTGCCAGGCAGGTTGCCTAGATCCCGGCACATGTCCATAGCGGCGGCGGTAGCCGTGGACTGGGTAGTTTGCTTGGCACTGGCTGGTGCTACCAACTGGATTTCGACACTGGCAGGTTGATCTTCTGGCTGGCTTTTAAACTGATTGAAGTTGTAAGCACTGGCTTGCAGGCTTTCAATAGTTAGGCGCACCATGTCGGCTTCATCTAGGCTGGTAGAGGCGGCCATGGCAATCTCGTTATGCACCAGATCACCGGTATTGCTTTGCATGGCTGCCCAAGCGGAGGTGGTTAATTGACGGAATTTTTTGGCATTTAACTTGTCTGACGTACCAGTGCCAGCAACTAGAATACGCTGTGGACTACCTTGTGGATTGAGAAACAGGTGCTGGTTTTGCAGTTTGCCAGTGAGGTCGCCACTGTCGATGGCGGCTTGAATCGCACCACCTAATAGTTGGTCGGCTGCCTGCAACGAAGGGCTAAGTAGCTGGTCGGCGCCGAGGGGTAAAATGACACTATTGGCATGGGCAAATTGGGCAGCATTGCTGCTATGGGTAAACTTCAAAATAGACTCCAGTCGTTGGCCCACCTTAGTGGGGCATGGCAGTGTTGTGTAGGGGCTGTAAGGAGCAACCTTTGTAGGTGAAATTCTACGCCAAATAGCTATTGGTGGGAATAACAATTAGGCTTCATTAACATGCACAAAATTTGCTACACTTGTGCATGCATTTGCGCCATGACTGAGGCATTTATAGCAAGGAAAGTTTATGGCATTTCTCATCCGTAAGGATTATTCAACTTGATCATCCTAACCCGCTACATATCTAGGGAAGTTGTCGTTACCAGTTTAGCCGTCACCACGGTATTGCTGTTAATGGTTGCCAGTAGTCGTTTTGCTTATTACCTAAGTCGTGCCGTAGCTGGCGAGTTGGATGCTCAGGCTGTCATCACCGTTATCCTCAACCTCCTACCAGCCTATATCAGCAATCTATTACCCTTGGGCACCTTCATTGGCGTGTTGGTGGCTTTGGCCCGCATGAGTGTTGACAATGAAATTACCATTCTGTTTGCCAATGGTGTAAGCCAGAAACGCTTGTTGGGCATCGTCTTCTACCCGGTGGCGGCGTTAACCATGTTGGTGGCCTTGTTGAGCCTCGTGATTGCACCCCATACCTCACGGGTGGTGGAGGAAGTGCTCATTATCCAAAGTCATAGCAATGAGTTTGATAGTTTGCAACCGGGTAAGTTTCAAGGCAACGGTAACCGCCAGGCCATCTATGCCGAAAGCCTAAGCGAAGATAAGAGCCATCTATACAATGTCTTTGTCTACAGTCAGAGCGCTAATCAACCCGCGGTATTGATAAAGGCGGAAGCGGCGACCCAGTATTATGATGACCAGTATGCCGCTAAATATTTGTTACTAGAAAATGGCACACGCACGCAAATGCAGGCAGATAAACAGTCAGGTTCGATCACTAAATTTAAGCAAATGGGTGTGCGTTTACATAACTCTGAAATGGAAGTGGAAGTCACGCAAAGCTTCACCATCCCCACCTCGGAACTATTGGATTCACCCAAAGCCTCCTACCGGGCACAACTATATTGGCGCTTTTCTCTGCCCTTGATGACCTTGATTGTGTGCTTGTCTGCTATAGCCCTTAGCCAAGTAAAACCTCGGCAAGGTCGCTTTGCTAGATTACTTCCGGCACTGGTCATGTTCTTGGCCTACCTGTCTTTGCTGATGCGTTTTAGAGATCAAATTAGCCGCGGTGTGGAAGGGGCTGAGTTAAATGTGTTGTTACTGCATGGTGTCTATGTGGCACTGGGCGTATGGCTGATGTTTGCGGCCGATATCAAACGTTTTATAAGTGCCACGGAAAGGTCAGCAGGATGATTTTAGATCGTTATATTGCGGCTAATGTGCTACCGGCTTGTGCCCTGGTATTAGGGGTTATTTTGGGGCTGGATTTGTTGTTGGCGTTGAGTCAAGAATTGGAAGCCATGGATCAGGGTGCCAGCTTCTCCATGGTGCTGACCTATATTGCTTACACGGCACCGTATACAGCCTACATTTACATGCCTTTAGTGTTATTGGTAGGTACCTTAATAGGTCTAGGGAACCTAGCTAATAGTAACGAACTGACGGTGGTGCGCGCTGCGGGTATGAGCCTCAAGCGGCTGTCTTTATCGGCTCTAATGTGTCTTGCCCCCTTACTTATTTTAACCACCTTAATGGGCGAATATGTGGTGCCCTGGTCACAGCAATCCGCCATGACGGTACGGGCAGAATACCGGGGTGTCTCTGCCGGTAAGGGTTTTTGGTTGCGTGAAGGCGATAGTTATGTCCATGTAGGCGCCGTTGCGCCAGACAATAGCTTGCGTAATATCCGGCGCTTTTCCTATGCCGAGCAAAACTGGCAGGCAAGTCTGCAGGCGGATGCGGCTTTATTTCAAGACCAGCAGTGGCTACTCATAGACGGACAAGAATCTCGCCTGCATGATGGTCAAGTTGTGCTGACGTCATTCACTGCCAAGCAGTGGCCCATCACCTTATCGACAGAATTGGTAAGTAAGTTAAGCATTGAGCCCAAGTATTTATCAGCGACGGATTTGCGCGCCTATGCCAATTTCTTGCAATCAGCTGGCATTAACGCTGATTTGTTTAATCTGGCGTTTTGGAAAAAGGCCTTGCAGCCCTTTTTCACATTTAGTTTAGTGTTGGTGGCCATGTCTTTTGTGTTTGGTTCGCAGCGCGCTGTACCTATTGGGCAACGCGTATTATTTGGTGTACTCACTGGCCTTGGCTTTAATTACGCCCAGGAAATACTCGGCCCTGCCAGCAGTATTTTTGGATTTTCACCAGTAATGGCCTACGCTGTTCCCGTTGTTGTGTGCGTACTGGTCGCTGCCTGGTTACTGCGCAGGGTGAGGTAGAAGGTTGGCTAGTCAATGGGTAAAAAAGCAGCTCTAAGAGCTGCTTTTTTATTGTTCGTGTTGCTTGCGTTTGGGTAATTGCACGATGCGGGTGTTGGACCAGCTATCATGCCAGCTCAGATTGCTGGCGCTGGGAATAATCCATACATAACCAAGGCCTAAACAGGCCATGGATACCATGGCGCCGAGAAAACGTACCAGAGCTTGTTTTAGATTGATGACATAACCATCGTTGTCTTCCACCCGTAAGCGCCAGGCGATCATGCCCAGGGTTTGGCCGGAGCGAACCCAAAACAAGGCAAAAAAAGCGTAGGTGACCACCAACAGCAGGCTGTTAAACCAAGGGCCTTCCACTGCCTGACCATCATTAAAGGCGATGGCGATGTAGCCCACTAGCATCCACACAGCAATGACCAACAAAGAATCGTAGATCATTGCCATGAGGCGTTTTATAAAACTGGCATTAGGGTGGTTATGCGCCTTAAAACGGCGCCGTTGATTAGTTGCCATTGGTTTGCTTGTATTCGTTATAGAGGGCCTCAGCAGCCGTTACCTGCTCACCTAGTTTAAGCGCTAGGCGAGTTACCATGGCGGCCGCGGCAGCATGGCCATTATCGGCTGCTAGCTTTAACCAGGCATAGGCCTGACGGTCGGCATCGGTGCCAGCCGAGCTGATTTGCGCAAAGTGCATGGTGCCAAGGAAGAACATGCTATCAACGTGACCCGTTTGGGCGCCAGCTAGGTAGCCAGCTTCAGCACGGGCTAGATCTTGCGGTACGCCAATGCCAAAGTTGTATGCCCGGGCAAGGTTCATAATGCCATCGGCATGTGCTTGGTTGGCGGCTTGTTGATACCAGTTAAAGGCATCAGCAGGACTGGCGGCCATGCCATAGCCAAATTCGTACATGCGGCCCAAACGGTTTTGGGCATCAGCAGCACCGCTTTCGGCAGCCGGCATGACGGTTTTCAATTCTTCCTTGTACTCGGCATCGAGGATGATGTTGAGGTTCTTAAGAGATGCTAAATGGCCAGTCCGGGCACCCGCTTCGAAGTAGGCCTTGGCTTGCGCTGTGTTTTGACTCACGCCATTACCTTCTAAGTAGAGCACGCCTAGCATGTTATTGGCTTCGGCATTACCAGAGCGGGCCAAGGGCTGCAGTTCTGCTACAGCGCCGTCAATGTCGTTAGCGGCCAAAAACTTTTTTGCTTGCTTCATGCTGGCAGCATAAGCAGGCGTAGCGAGAAGGGCACATAGCAAAGCACCAGTTAGGGCGCGGGAGAGAATAGGGGATAGAAAATTCATAGATCGTCGCTCAAGGTGGCAATAAGTTCAACGATCATTATACCGGAAGGAGGGGGTGAGAGCCTATTCTAAATGCTTATATTAGGCATTTCTTTTATTCGTGGTTGCCGTAGGCCAAAAATAAAGGGCCAACATTAAGCTGCTGGCCCTCTATAGTGGATGTTGGTTTAACGCTTATTTGGAAGCAAAGTAAGCGGCTAGGTCCGCAATGTCCTGATCGGAAAGTGCTGCTACCATGCCGTACATTTGTACGGCGTTGCCACCTTTACGATCCTGTGTCTGGTATGCCTTGATGGACGATTCAAGGTAAGCGGCATGTTGACCCGCTAGCTTTGGGTACATAGGGATAACACTATTACCGTCGACGCCGTGACAGCCTGCACAGATGGCTGCTTTAGCGGCGCCAGCGGCAGCATCACCGGCAGCGTGGGCGGGTAGGGCTAGAAAAGGGACTACAGCCATGGCGGCAATACGTAGAATCTTGGACATTTCGATGTTCCTTATATTATTAGTATTAACTTAGGTAGTGAAAATATAAAAAAAACTTCCCCATGATGCAATTAAAGGTGGTAGTTTATTGACTATTGTCTAATGAAATATTGCCTATGTTATGCCCAATGCCGTAGAAAACTGCGTCTGGTACACCGAAGATCCCCTGTATATTCGTTACCATGATGAAGAGTGGGGGCGCCCTGTTTATGATGATCAACGATTATTTGAACAATTGGTGCTAGAAGGTGCTCAGGCGGGCTTATCTTGGCTTACCATATTGCAACGGCGGCACCACTATAGGCGGGTTTTTCGTGATTATGATTTGCCAGTATTAGCAGACTTTAGTGAGGTTGATATTGAGCAGGCACTGTTGGATGACGGTATTATCCGCAATCGTCTAAAGGTGCAAAGCGTGGTTAACAATGCCGCCTGTTTTCTGCGTGTGCAACAAGAGTTTGGTAGCTTTGCTAACTACCTGTGGGCCTTCGTTGACGGCCAGCCGGTGGATAATGGCTTTACCAATAAGGATCAGGTGCCAACCCAGACTGCGGTGTCTACAGCCTTAGCTAAAGATCTTAAGCGCCGAGGTTTTAAGTTTGTTGGCCCGGTGGGTATGTATGCCTATATGCAAGCTGTGGGCATGGTCAACGATCATTTAATGGCTTGCCATTGTCGATAAGGTAGGAGTCTAGGAGTTATTATGTGGAAGTGGGTACAGCGTGGCTTGTGGTTGATATTGGCGAGCTTGCTAGGCGGTTTTGCTTGGCTTACCTATGATCAGGCTAATCACCTTGTACATCATCCCATGGCGGCCCGTGAATTGGGCAGCAATACCCCCGCGCAATTTGCTTTGCAAGTGGAAGAAGTGATGGTAATTAACCCCCAAGGCATGCGCTTGTTTGGCTATTATGGGGCTAGTCAAAATGGCGCCCATGTCATGCTACAACATGGTTTTAAAGCCGATCGTAGTCACTTGCTAGAAGAAGCAAAGATGTTGCAGGAGGCGGGTTATGGGGTCCTTATCAGCAGTGTACGGGCGCATGATAAAAATGACGGTGAGCAGATTACCTTTGGCGTGCGTGAAATGCAGGACCTGCAGGTCTAGTTTGAGTATTTGCTAAACCTCGGTGCTGATGCCAACAAGATCGGCATGTTGGGTAATTCCATGGGTGCTGCCATGGCCATTGAATACGCGGCCCGTAATCCGCAATTGGCCGCCGTGGTGTCTGTTAGTGGTTTTTCTTCACTGCAGGATACCATCAATGTGTCGGTGGAGTATTTTACTGGTTTGCCTGCCTTCCCGTTTGCCCCTGCTATTGCTCGTTGGGCCGAGTTTATATTGGGCATGGAAGTGGATCAGGTGGATGCGACCAAGGCCGCCGCAAAGCTATGTCAGACCCCCTTGTTGGTTATGCAAGGGGGCGCTGATACGGTGGTTTCCGTGGCTAGCGGAGAGTGGATCTATGCGGCAGCTTGTGGACCAAAAGAGTTTTGGTACGAAGAAGATATTGGCCATACCAAGTTTGATCGACAAAAACCACAGCAGTTTGCCCAGCGGGTAACGGCTTTTTTTGATCAGTATTTATTATAAATCGCCGTGGAGATGATCATGCACAAGGGTAGTTGTTTATGTGGTGGAGTCAGCTTTGAACTGCATGGTGATATGCGTGATGTGTTAGCTTGTCATTGTATTCAGTGCCGCAAAACTTCAGGTCACTACTGGGCAGCGACGAGTGTGCAGCGGGAAAACTTAACACTAACAAAGCGTGATACCTTGCGTTGGTATGCTTCTTCAAAGTCTGCTGAACGAGGCTTTTGTAGCCACTGCGGAGCGAGTTTGTTTTGGCATATGCACGACAGTGATCAGGTGTCTGTGGCAGCAGGCTCCATAGATGGTAGTACCGACTGTGTAACCGCAGAGCACTGGTTTACTAATATGAAAGGTGATTATTATCAGTTGCCTGCCAAAGAAAAGGTCAGAGATCAGGAGTTGGATATTGATGTTGATTAAAGCTAACGGGTATCAGTTATTGGCTATACCGGCTAAGGATGATGCTAGCTTGCAACTACAGGTGCATGTCTGGCCCAGCACGGCTGAGCAGGTAAAAGGCTGGGTGCACATTATGCACGGCATGAGCGAGCACGGTGGGCGCTATGAGGAGACGGCAAAATGGTTAAACTATCTTGGTTTCCACGTTAGTGCTAATGATCACCGAGGGCATGGTTTGACGGGGCAGCAACAAGGTCATTTAGGGCACTTGGCAGATCACAATGGCTGGCAAAAGTGCCTCGCTGATGAAACTCATATTATGCGTAGCCTTGCGACCACCTGGACACAGCCCTTGCTGGTATTGGGACACAGTATGGGGAGCTTTATGGCCACTCAATGGGTGCAGGAGCAAGGTCGTCAGTTGCCGCAATTGCGTGGTTTACTGCTGTCTGGCAGCAACTATGGGGCGCCCTGGTTTTTCCGTATTGCAGCTGGTGTTGCTGCCATTGAACGTGTGCGTTTAGGTAGACGTGGTCAGAGTAAATTCCTGCACATGCTCTCCTTTGGTAGTTTTAATAGTCGTATTCATCCAAAGCGTACAGAAAAAGACTGGATTTGTACGCAGCAAGAGGTGGTGGATGCCTATCTAGCCGACCCTCTGGCGGGGCAAGAAATTAGCACTCAGTTTTGGTTTGACTTTTTACATGGGCTGGCAGATTTGTCTGAACCCGATGCCATGTTGAAAATTCCCCAGCAGTTGCCCGTGTATATTTTTGCTGGTGCCATGGACCCAGTGGGTAAGTATGGCAAGGGCATAAGAGCCCTAGAGAAAGCTTTGCGCATGGCTGGTAAGCAACAGATAACCACCCATCTATACGCTCAAGGTCGCCACGAAATGCTCAATGAAGTGAATGTTACCCAGGTTCGTGCAGACCTGGAGGCCTGGCTTGAGACGCTTGAGCTGGACAAATATTAAATTATATTAATTTAGTGTTGACTAATATAAGAACAACCTAATATACTTGCGTCACATTATTTCAAAACGAGGTTTTCGTGATGCAAAAATTAACTAGCTGGTCTCCCTTGCACTTCCTTGCTGCCTTAGGTTCAGGCGGCATGAGTGTTGCGTTTTTGATGTTTTTGATGTTTTGGGTACCCCACCCCAATCGTTCCATGCCTGCTTTTGAAGACTTGGCGGCCCATGCTGCCAAAGGGGGTATCGGTGAGGTCGTGGTCTACGTGGTATCGATTATCATCGCTTTGCTGCTGATTAATCATTATCGCTTGATGTACTTTAACTTTAAGCAATACGCCATGGCCAAAGCCGATGGCCGTATCGACAAGTTATTAGGTACCAACGCGCACACTCAGCTACTGGCTTTGCCTTTGGCTTCAGCCATGTCCATCAACGGTTTGTTTATAGCCGGTTCGCTGTTTATTCCCGGCATGTGGGATGTGGCAGAATACCTATTCCCTCTAGCACTGATAGGCTTTGGTTGGTTAGGTTACTGGGCCTTCAAGCTGTATTTTGGTTTCCTGGCTGAGGTATTTCATAAGCAATCGTTTAAAAAAGACATGAACAACTCGTTAGCGCAAATGTTGCCGGCGTTTGCGTTTGGCATGATTGCTGTGGGCTTTGCTGCAACCGTGGTATTTAGTCACAATGTGGCCCTGGTGACCCTAGCCATGGTGCTATCAATTTTATTCTTGGTGGCGACTGTAATCGTGGCGGTTATGAAAATGGTGATCGGTTTCAATGATCTGTTTGAGCACGGTGCGAGCCCCATGACCCTGCCTACTCTTTGGGTGTTGATTCCCACGCTGACTGTAGCTGGCATCGCGGTTTTGCGCATTGACCATGGACTGTCCCACACCTTGCTAGATGTGGCAGTGAACAACCATTTGATCTTTTTAACCGTGGTATTCATGACGCAGATCTTTATGGGGCTGATGGGTTATGCCGTTATGCGCCGTATGGGTTACTTTCAGAAACTAGTGGCAGAAGAAGCTAACGAAATCAATTCTTCTCCAGTGGCCTTTGCACTGATCTGCCCTGGTGTTGCTATTACGGTTATGGGGCATTTCTTCCTGCATCTAGCTCTAGTAAGTAATGGCCTGTTAGTAAAATTTAGTCTGGCCTACTTTGCCATGCTGACACCCATTACCCTAATACAGCTCGCTACCGTATGGTTGATGCTACGCTTGGTTAAACAACAGCTAAAGGGTGGCTTTAAGCCAGCGGTGAATATGGCAGGCAAGGCCGCTTAAACAAACACTAAGCAAGTGCTTTGGCCCTCGAGGTGAAAACCAAGAGGGCTTTTTTATGTCCATGGATGGACGGTATGCCGCGGTGACAGGGATGTCATAGAGCGGCGATGCCCTTGGACTGGTGGTTTGCAATCTACCATTAAAGTGGCCATTA